>JAFZKQ010000114.1 GCA_017553575.1 Paludibacteraceae bacterium | reverse complement strand
TGGCCAGTAACACGGTCATTGAACCGGTCTTACATCCTAACGGAGGCGTGGCCGACTTCAAGCACATCATAGGTGGTAATACGTCGCTGGCAAGTACGGCTTTCTCTGATGAGAAACTTACAGCCATGCTGGAGAAATGGTGTGTTCTTACCGGACAAATTCCAGCCCATCGGCTCGTGAACAAGGTCGAAGAGGAAGAAACCGATAGATCAATATCAACAAATCAAGAACAAAATCAAGAAATCAAATCTTATGGAAAGCAAAGAATTCGTTGACGCGCTGATCCAGGTGCCCGAGCTCGTCGAAGCCGCCAAAACTTTTAAAGAAACATCGGGACACATTATTTCTTCCGTTGCGGACGCCATCCAAAAGCGCCCTCAGGCCGTGATCCCAGATTCCGAACTGCAGAAGATTGCCGCCACTCCCTGTGCGCCCCCGAAGATGGACTCTGTCGTCAAGGATTTTGCGAATAAAGTTGTAGGGGTTATCGAGCCCATCATTAAAGACAAGGTCAACGAGGCCTTGAAAGGTGCCGCGGTTTCAGTGCAACATACCCACTCCTACTGCTTGGAGAAAGATTTGAAGGAAATCGCTGACACACGGCTTATGAAAAGATGCCTGATCTGTGGGTTGACCGCATTAGTCTTGGCCTCAATTCTTGCCATCATCGCTATAACGCATTTCAATAGCGAGGCCTACTTGGGGAAAAAGTATTACGAAGTATATTCCTCCCCTTATCTCTCCAAAGAAGAGAGAGAAACACTTTCACGTAATTGCCGCACGATAGCCATTCTCCCCACCGAGTTTGACAAGAATCCTAAACGGGTTAAAGAGCAGCTCAAACACAATATAGCAATCCTGAAAAAGCGAAAAGAAGAAGCGAGAAAGGATCGGAAGAAATCCAAATGATTTATTATGGCTTCAAGAATTGGAGAATCTGCATTAAGTTGCCTCCTCAAAAAGGGGCTTTTTGTCGATTCTCCAATCGTCGTAGTAACACCCGACCTCTCACCCCGCTTTCTTGGCACGGCAGAGCACATCTTCCATGTTCGGGCAAGAGTAGGTTGTCATATCGGCGGTAAAGGTAGGCCATCGATGTGCTAAGGTGGAGTACAAGTGAGGAACCGATATAGATTCTGTCCGAGACAAGTTCAGGAGCAAATTCTATCGGTTGATGCTGATAAATAGGGATACGAATCAAAGAAGCATCAGCAGTTTAGGAAGGAAGATTATAACGCCGATGATTGCGGCCGTTATAGCACAGATAAGCACTGCACCGGCACAAATATCCTTTACATCGCGAATTCTGTCATCTTTTTCAGGCTGAACGACATCGGATAATCCCTCAATGGCAGAGTTGATGGCTTCGGCAGCCAAAACAAGCCCGATGGCGAAGAAAACTGCTATCCACTCATCTGTTGAAATATGGAAAAGCAAGCCGGCTATGATGACCAGAACGGTCATGGCGCAATGAATCCATGCGTTATGCTCCTGACGGACAAATACCGTCACTCCCCTCCAGGCGTTCTTGAAACTGGCAAGTCGCGCTTTCATGGAAAACATTTTCTTCATAGCACTAATAGCGGTTCAAATTCCGATTTATACGTCAGCAAGATAGTCACATTTCATCACATCTCCAAAACCGCCGGGGGATTCAACCACCTTCATACAAAAAAGTGATACACCGTTTCCGAATGTATCACCTTATGATAAAGCGTTAAAAACGGATTCTTTATAAGAGACTCTTGAGGAAATCAACCTTTTGTTGCTCGGTCCATTTGTCCGTAGCGTTGATCGAGAAGTTGCTGACGTTCCCGTTCTTTTCGCTGACCAGGATATAGGTGTCGAAGCCTTTGCCAAAGACTCGATAGATGATGTATTTGTTGGCTTTGTCCGTCTCAAGAATCTTCCGGTCAAGTCCGTTCGAAACAAAGTATTTGGAATCCCATTCGTAAAAAGCCTCTACAAATTCATAGCCCTTTAACGAACCATCTTGATTAAACTCGTATTTGTTGCAGGGCCCGAATGAAACGGCAAAGTTGATTGACTCGTCATTACGGAAGAATTGTTGTCTCGAAACACTATTGTAAGTTGTTTTCTCCCATTTGCCAGGAATAGACACTTGACCATAGGGAATGACGAAATACTCCGTTGTGTTTGTTTTCGCATCGTAGTCTCCACCCACAATGGTTGAAGTGGCTTGTTTTGCAGAGCCGCAACTTATATAAGATGCAACAACCGCAAGAAGAATAATTACTTTAATACTCTTCATGTTTTGATGAAGTAACAATAAAACCTCTGAGAATCATGCAAAAATCATTCCGATAGGACTTTTCCATAGTGATGTTGAGGCTCTTCAATTAGGCGTATGAACCTTCGAAGGCATCTCCAAACCGCAGTCTGCTACGGAAGATTGAATCTGAATATCCTATTCCGAATGGACCTCCAAGAAGGGAGGAGTGCCTTTGAGAGCCTCGTTGGAGACGTTTCGAATTCCCTTGGGCAAATAAAGGTGCTCAAGGCAGGAGCATTTCCAGAACGCATTATCCTCTATGGCTGTAATGGTTTTGGGCAAACGGAGTGAGAGAAGGTTCTCGCAGTCGGCAAACATGGCTGTGCCGATGACGTCAGCACGGGTATAATAGCGTATGCGAACTCCGTTCTTGTCGCGAATCAGGGACCAATCCGAGCCCTTGGTCAATCCCCGTAAGGACATCTCTTTCCATTGGGCGTCCGTTATTGTGTCTATCCGCCATTCTTCTTCTGTCCCCGGGATGTCACCGAATAAAATGTGACGGTATTGCGATGTGAATGTCATTCCCGAGGCATCCCGTTCTGTATAGGGTTGAGCC
>JAFZKQ010000113.1 GCA_017553575.1 Paludibacteraceae bacterium | reverse complement strand
TTACACGATTCAGCTCAACGACCTTTATCAGTCCCAGCTGGATGTTAAGCAGAACCGAATCATGACAGTA
Organism: Paludibacteraceae bacterium; assembly: GCA_017553575.1. Lineage (GTDB taxonomy): Bacteria > Bacteroidota > Bacteroidia > Bacteroidales > Paludibacteraceae > RGIG10190. The sequence continues at coordinate 47,421 of JAFZKQ010000113.1, read as the reverse complement.
CTTACGGTGGTTACCACAATCTTTATGCCTCTGACACTGATAGTCGGCTGGTATGGAATGAACTTTAAGTATATGCCGGAACTGGAATGGAAATATGGTTATTTGTTCTCCATATTACTGATGATTCTCTGTTCGGGTCTGACCTTGTTCATCTTCAAAAAGAAGAAATGGCTGTAGGAAATTAAAATTGAAAAGTTGGATTCTTAGAGGCTGTATGAATTTAAATGAAACGTTCTTTTTCAGCTTCTTAATCTTATAAATAGAGTTTCTATTTTTTTAATGAATGATATGCGTAATCTGACATTGTTTATTTTTAGTGCGATCCTCCTCTTGTCGGCTTCTTCGGTCAAGGCAGGGGTGAAGGCCGTCGGTGACGATACTGCGCCTGAATCGTCAACACCTCGTTATAATTACAGTTTGACGAATAGGGCTGTTACTCTTTCTTTGGGATCTTGGAGAGCCTACGATTCCTATTTGTCACCTTTGCTTTATAAGGGTTCGGGTCTCAAACTGATGGACGAACGTCTGAAGATGATGACGAAGAATTATGATAAACTGAGTCGCTATTCGGAGACGAATCTTTCCTTCGCTTCGTTGTGGAATCCAGCCGAGACGGCAAGCATGATGTATTTTACGGTTGAGGGTGTTACGGGTGCCCACTATCATCTTCGTCCTGCCAAGAATTTTAACGTGTTGGTGGGAAGTTTGATCAATCTCGAATTGGGAGCTCGTTATAATTCGGTCAACCAAAACAATCCGATCTCTATGGTTTTCGATGCCAATGTATGGGCATCAGCCATGTGCTATTATCATATTCATTTGAAGAATAGAACTTTGACGTTTAGAGACCATTTCTCTTTGCCGTTTGTCGGTGTGATGTTCTCTCCAAATTATAAGCAAACCTATTATGAGATATTCTCATTGGGTAACTATGACGGAGTCTTCCCTGTGACGTCGTTCGGTACCCGTTGGCAGTGGCATAATAAATTCTCGTTCGACTTGCCTGCAAACTTCTGCACCTTCCGTTTCGGTGTCTTGGCTGAACGTGCGGTGACAGAGGTCAACAACTTGGAAACAAGGACGATGAACGTCTCCGCAATGCTTGGTGTGGTTTATAACTTTAATACGTTCAAGGGTAATCAGAAGATTCCTGCGGATTATAGGAACCCTATCGAATAACAGACGGGAATGTTTTCCCATATATATAAAGACAAAACAATGGGTCGGAAACAAACAGACGGAAACGTTGTACGTTGAGATGGCAGACCCACTTTAATAGTTTGTGAAGTATGAAAGTTAACAATTCTCATAAATGTTTTAAGTTCGGATCTTATTTGGTCGGACTTTCCATGGCTTTGCTTTCCTTCTCTTCTTGTGATAAGGATTTGGATGTGAGTAGTACCAACAATGCGGTGGAGAATTTTGATATGCTTTGGAAGGTGGTGGACGAAAACTACTGCTTTTTTGAGTATAAGAAGGATAGCATCAAGGATTGGGACGATGTCTACCGTGAGTATCTGCCGTTGGTGAAGAAGTGTCGCACGAAGACGGATCTTTTCTACATCTTTGCCGATGTCTTGAATGAATTGAAGGACGGACATGTCAATTTGATCTCTTCGTTCGATGTTTCCCGTTACGATATTCAGGGAGATTCTCCCGATAATTATGACAGCAAGATTATCAACAAAGATCGCTATTTGGGCAAGAATTACAAGACGGCGGGTGGCTTGAAGTATAAACTTTTGGAAGAGGGCATCGGATATATCTCCTATACGAGTTTTTCCAACTCCTTTACGGATGACAATTTGGATTATGTCCTGAAATATTTCGCCTATGCAGACGGTATTATCATCGATGTCCGCAATAATGGTGGTGGTTATGCTGATTTGGTGGATGTTTTTGCTTCCCGCTTTGTGAAAAAGAAGACGCTTGTGGGTTATTGGCAACATAAGACGGGCAAGGGGCATTCGGATTTGTCTGAGCCGGATCCTCACTATCTCGAACCTGCCGATGAAGACAATATCTCTTTTTACGGCAAGGTGGCTTTGTTGACGAATAGAAAGTGTTATAGCGCGACGAACGATTTTGTCCAGACGATGAAGGTTTTGCCGAACGTCAAGCAGTTCGGTGATAGAACGGGCGGTGGTGCTGGTATGCCTATGTCGAGCGAGTTGCCGATAGGGTGGAGTTTCCGACTCTCTGTCTCCCCGTATATGGATTTGGACAAGAACTATACGGAGTTTGGTATTGATCCTGATGTGCATGTAGATATGACGGATGAGGATGCTGCGGTAGGTTTAGATACGATTATCGAAGAGGCTCGTAAGTGGATTAAGACGAAGTAAGTACGATAAAAAAACAGTGTTGGCTCGGCATGGCGTCTCGGACATTCTGCATGCGTGTCTCCCATGCTTCGGTGAGGGGGAGTGCCTGGCCAATTCAAAGTAGATAATTCAAATTCATAATTTCCATAGGTTATGTTGCAGGTCGGTGAGACGATTGTGAGTTTCGACATGTTGGAGAAGGCATTTATTTGTGACCTTTCCGCATGTAAGGGACAATGTTGTGTGGAGGGTGATTCCGGAGCACCGTTGGAAGAGGAGGAGGTGGAGATTATCAAGAACCTTCTTCCTGTGATATGGGACGATTTGTCGGACAAGGCAAAGTCGGTCATCGAGGAGCAGGGCGTGGCTTACCGAGACATTGAGGGCGATTTGGTAACCTCCATTGTTGGTGTCGGCGAGTGCGTCTTTTCCTATGTGGACGAAGAAGGAAATTGTAAGTGTGCCATAGAAAAGGCCTGCCGAGAGGGAAAGACGGATTTCTATAAACCGATTTCTTGTCATCTCTATCCTGTTCGGTTGGGAAAGTATGCCACCTATACTGCCGTTAATTTCCACAAGTGGAAAGTTTGTAAGGCTGCGTTTGAATTAGGAAAGGCGAAGGGCGTTCCGGTCTATCAATTCCTGAAGGAACCGCTTATCCGAAAGTTTGGCGAAGATTGGTATGCCGAGTTGGAGTTGGCTGCGGAGGAGTTGTATAAGAGTGGAATGGTGAAGCGACCCTAAATTAAGGTGTGGATATGGAAAGTCCGATTGAAAAACTGACGCTCGCGAATGGTATTCGGGTGGTGCATAAGCCCGACTTGAGCCCCGTTTCTTATTGTGGTATCGCCATCAATGTCGGTACGCGGGATGAGGAGGAAAAGGAGTCTGGCATGGCCCATTTTATTGAGCACATGCTCTTTAAGGGGACGGAAAAACGCCGTTCTTGGCATATCTTGAATCGACTTGAAAATGTGGGAGGTGAGCTGAACGCTTATACGACGAAGGAGGAGACCTTCGTTTATGCCACGGTACTCTCTGCCGATTTCGAGCGAGCTATGGAATTGTGTGCGGACATTGTTTTCCATTCGGTTTTCCCTCAGTCTGAGATAGAGAAGGAGGTGGATGTCATCATTGATGAAATCAACTCCTATAATGATACCCCCTCGGAGCTCATCTTCGATGATTTTGAGAATATGGTTTTTTCTGGGCATCCATTGGGTAGAAATATCTTGGGCGATGCCGAGGTTTTGAGAAGTTATACGACGAAGGATGCCCTTCGTTTCGTAAAGCGGAATTATGCTACCGATCAGATCGTTTTCTTTTCCTTGGGTGATGTTCCTTTCAAAAAGATCGCGCATTGGGCGGAACGTTATTTTGGCGATGTTCCTGCGTCGCATTCTCATGCCCGTCGGGTAGCCCCTGCTATCTATATGCCATCCAACAAGGTGATAGATAAGGGAACGCATCAGGCACATGTCGTTTATGGCGGACGTGCCTACAAACTATCGGACGAACGTCGTTTGACGCTTTATCTCTTGAATAATATCTTGGGCGGTCCTGGCATGAACAGCCGTCTGAACGTGGCATTGCGAGAACGGAACGGTATTGCCTATAATGTGGAGTCGAATTTCACCTCCTATTCCGATTCGGGGATTATTTCCATCTACTTTGGTACGGATTCCAAAAATCTGGAGCGGAGTTGCCATTTGGTATTGAACGAGTTGAAGAAACTTCGGACGGAGCGTTTTACCGACTTACAATTGCGGAAGGCTAAAAAACAGTTGATTTGTCAGTTGTCCATCTCCCAAGAGAGCAAGGAGTCATTCTCTTTGAACGTTGGGAAGAGTTTCCTCTATTTTGATAAGTTTGAATGTATGGAGGATGTGTGTCGCTATTTGGATAAAGTCACGGCTTCGGATCTCTTGGAGGTGGCGAACGAGATTTTGGACGAAGATCAGCTCTCTTCCTTAATATATATGTAAACGGTCATTACATTTCTTGCCTTGTCTCTGTGTCGGTCATGAGTGGGGTAGGGACCGTTCTTTTGCGTTCTAAAATATTTCTCAGAATTTTCCTGTTCCTCTTTTAATTTGTCATTTTTTCCCTCTCGGAAATTCTTTTTCGGTGTTGTTCGTTTGTGAAAAACGTCTGTTCGTTGAAAAATCGTAAAAAATAGAATCGAAATTATGGCTTTTGTCGAATAATTGGTCATCTTTGTAGTAAGTGAACAATTTGAGAGTGAACCATTTTATTTGTGAGGAAGTTGTTGTAGTATTGACTTATTGAAATTGTTTTTGAATAGTTTATCTCTCTTCTCCTTGTAGCACTTTATAATAGGGTTGTTTTCAAATTTTAAATTTAAGCATTATGGCCTTAAATCGTGGTGTCTTGAAGATGAATAGACACATCTTTTGTTTTTTGCTTTCTTTCTTTTGCCTGAACAATATAATTGCTCAGGAGAAGAACATTGACACTCCTAATTTAAGTTTCGAAAAAGGAAATTTGTCAGGGTGGGAGCAGTATACGGGAGGTTTTTATTATGATAGTGTAAACGACGAGTATAAATTTCAGCCTTGGCAAAAAGTTACAAACACAAACAGAATTTCGGTTGTAAATGGTTTCGCAGATTCGAGTGATCCTATCATTCGATGCTGGGATTTCTTGACCAATCCGGATGGTAAAACCACGGTTAGGATTGGTTCTACTGGTTTTCCGGAGAACAACAATGCGGGAGGTGGTAAACCAGCTGCGGCAGAACGTCTTGTGTATAAATTTACGGTGACTGAGAATACGACGTTGTTCACTTATTGTTTTGCTGCGGTTTTGCATTGTCCTGACTTGACTTCTGGGGCTAGAACAAGAGCTACTGCTGAGCATACGGGAGATCAATTGCCTACGTTTGCTGTTGCGGTAACTTTGTTTGATCCTGCTACGGGCTTAGACACGAAGTTGCCTTGTGGTGAGTTCACTGTCAATGCGGATGGCCACAATGCGGATGGACTCGAATTGGTGGAGGAACAACCTGTCAAAACTTGTCGTGGTTCGGCGGATGCTAACAATATCTCTCAATATGCCTTCCGTCGCTGGACGTATGGTAATTTTGATTTGTCCAAACATATTGGTGAGGAAGTGACAATTGAAATCATAGTGCATGATTGCTTAAGAGAAAGCAATGGTGAGATTGGTCCTGGAGGACACCGTGCCTACGGTTATTTCTGGGGTGAGACGCAGAAACTGGAGTTGGAGGTGAAGAACTGCGGCTTGGATACTGCACAAATCATCGCTCCTGCAGGCTTCGACTCGTACAAGTGGACGCGTTCCGATAATTTGGGTGTGGAGACAGATAAGAATAATCCTGCGATTGCCCTCATTCCGCCTGAATTGATTAAGGGCGGTGTTACCTATTCTTGTGAATTGAGTGATGTTACTGGATGTACTTCCATCAAGTTGGATACAAAACTCGATGAGGTGGGTGTCAACATTGATTTTGATACAAGGGATACCTGTGATGGTCGTGTCTTCTTTACGAACAAGACGGAGATTGTGGGTGATGAGATAGTCGGCTTCTCTTGGGATTTCGGTGACGGCACCTATTCTTCCCTCGAAAACCCTGATTCAAAGTATATGGATCCAGGTGTGCACAATGTGCAGTTGACGGTAAAGACGAAGATGGGTTGTACGAAAACGGATACGAAGAAAATCAATGTCCGCTATTTCCCTCATTTGAAGATTAGTGCGGCCGATTCCGTTTGTTATGGAACGACGGTGGAGTTGACTGCTTTGGAGGCTTCTGTCGGCAGTAAGTTCCATTGGAGCACGGGTGATACGACGCAGACAATCAAGTATAAGATGACCAGCTCTCAGAATTTTGAGTTGACGGTCGAAGATGAGTATTACTGTTCCTATAAGGAGAATTATTGGATTGTTGTGAAGCCAAGTGCCGAGTTCACTATTTTGGGTGACTTGCATGTTTGTCTGAACGATACGGTTGAACTGACGGCTCGTGCATATACGACGGGCGATGATATAACATATGAATGGAATACGGGTGTGACGACTGCCACCATGCGGTCTCGCCCATTGAAGAATCCTGAAGAGTATTGGGTTACGGGAAAATATAAGAATGGTTGTGCAACGACGAAGAATGTCTTCGTCCGATTGGATCCGTTGCCAGTCGTTTCGTTGAAGGGAGTTGAGCCTATCTGTGAAGGCGAAACGGTCGATTTGTCGGCTGATGTGGTCTCTTCTAATGGCCCGGTAACCTATGTTTGGTCGGATTTGTACAGTGGTAAGGAGCGTACGGTCATGCCGGATACAACGACCACCTATACGGTTTCTTGTGTGGATTCCCTGTCATGTAAATCTTTGCCTCAGTCGGTTACGGTAAAGGTGAAGCCTCTTCCTGTGTTGTCCATTACGGGTGACTCTGTTATCTGTGAGGGTAGGAGTGCGAAAATGACGGTTACAGGAGCAAGTTCTAATGTGAAGTGGTATGACGGCACGGAGGGTTCAACGACTATCATGCGTGTGCCTACTCAAGATACCACCTATTGGGTGGAAGGTTTCTCCAACAATTGTAAGGGACGTGCGGAGTTCTCCGTCAGATTGCTGAATGTCCCATACGTTTGGATTGATGCCTCTTCTACGGTTCTTTGTAAGGGCGACTCGGCAGTCTTGCGTGCAAGAGGTGCAGATACCTATAAATGGAATAATTCGAGCGAGGCTGATTCTATCATTGTCTCTCCTTTCACGACTTCAGAATATTCAGTGATTGGTACGACAACGGATGGCGGATGCGTCGGTTCGGGAGATGTTCGGGTTACGGTCAATGAGTCGCCAACCTTGAAGTTGACGGGAGATGCGGCTGTTTGTGACGGAGACGTTGCAAAGGTGACGGCTTATGGTGCGAACGAATTCTTCTGGAGTAATAATGCTTATGGAGCGAATGTTTCGTTGATTATTACTCAAGATGAGAAGTTGGATGTTCGTGGTGTTGATGCGAATGGATGTGAAGCTACGGCTTCCTGGTCTATAACAAAGAAAGAAAAACCAGTCTTGTCATACACGGGAGATACGGCCGTTTGTTCCGGTTCGATCTTGACAGTCACGGTTTCTGGTGCCAATACTTATAAGTGGCATAATGGAAATGGAACTTCCGTTTTCAGTGAAATTTTGACTTCGGATGAAGAGTTGAAAGTGGCGGGTACTATCGATGGCTGTACTTCTGAATTGTTGATTCCGGTTCGGACATTGCCAGTTCCTTCTTTGTGGGCTTCGGGTACGGCCATCACGGGAGTTTGTCCTGACAGTACGGCCACTTTGATTGCCCATGGAGCCCATCATTACCAATGGGCGAATGGCGAGACGACGGATACGATATCATTTGTTCCAGTCTCCTCTTCCAACTATACTTTGTATGGTTATTCGGATAAGGGATGTGAGGCAGTTATCACGGTCCCAGTTAAGTTGAATCCACGTCCGATGGTTTATACGCGTGGAGATACGAAGGCTTGTGTAGAGTCAATGGTTCGCATCGAGGCTTATGATGCGAATGGTGAGACCTCTAATTTTATCTGGACAAACGGTAGTTTTGGCTCGGTTATCACGCCGGTTATCATGGAGGATACGAAGTTTGAGGTTGTGGGCGAAAATAAATATGGATGTAAGGCGACTGCTACCCATGAGGTTGTGTTAATCGATCCTCCTACATTGTCGTTCGAGGGAAAGACAACTATCTGTCAAGGCGAGTCGACTGTCCTTCAAGGTCGGGGTGCATTGTCCTATTCATGGGACGATGGTTTGCACCAAGGTTCTGGCGCTTCTTATAATATCCGCCCAGAGACGAATACCGTAGTTCGTATGACCGGTAGTGATGTGGGCAACTGTCCTTCTTCTATCGATATTGCGATTACGGTCTTGACACCGCCAACGCTATTCATCTCGGGTGATTCAGCGGTCTGCTTGGGCGATAGCTTTGCCATCTATGCTTCTGGTGCGGAGACCTATAAGTGGAATACTGGCGACGAGACCTCTTCCATCTCGCATATTACTAGTTCCACCTCAGAATATACCGTTCATGGTACGGATGAGAATGGTTGTACATCAAGTTTGAGTCATATTGTGCGGGTGCGTCCTGCTCCGCTCATTACGATTGAAAAAGGTCCTCAATCAGGTTGCTTGAATTTGCCGGATACGATTCGCCTATATGCTCATGGAGCCTCTTTGTATAAGTGGACGAGTGAGCCTTACAATGAGAGCGTCTCCATGAACGGATTCACCTCCGATTTGGTGGCGACGATTGATGAGACGACCCTGATTAAGGTAGAAGGTATTGATGCCTATGGTTGCGTCGGAACGGCGGAGCGAGAGATGGAGATGATGCCACGCCAGGAGATCGATTTCACGGTTGCTCCTAATTTCATTGAGGCAGGAAGTTCGAATGTTCGCTTTATGGGAGTTTCTCCGAAGGAGGGCGTTTGGACATGGGAGCCTGGTGATGGTTCTGAAGATATTACGGGAGTGAATGCTTCCCACTACTATGATCCGACGAAGGCTGATTCCTTCGAGGTGAAAGTACATGCGATAGATAAGTTCGGTTGCGTATATACGGGAAGGGCTTCTGTCTATACGTGGATGGATTTCTGGGCAGCCGAGGGCTTTACGCCGAATGGTGATGATTTGAATGATACGTTCAAATTCTACGGAGGAGAGTATATGGATGAGTTCCATTTCATTGTCTTCAATCGTATCGGTGAGATTGTCTTCACCGGCGAGAGCATTAACGACGAGTGGGATGGTACCATCGATGGAAAGCCTTGTCCATGGGGTGTCTATGGTTGGGTAGCCAACTATAAGAGCCATTATATGGGTGTCAACAAGGACGGAGAGAGAAAAGGTTTTGTTACGTTAATTCGTTAATGGGTAGGAAGCGATGAAAAAGTGGTTGTGTTTATTTATCATGGGCTTGTGGACGTGCTGTGCTGTGGCGCAGGACTTCACGTTGGTCAATCATAACTTGACGCCGTTTTGCCTTAATCCTGCTTTGGCAGGAAATGCCAATGCCATTCGTGTCGGCTTGAATTACCGTCAGCAGTGGATGGCGTTGGGTAATAATTATCATACGTTTCGTGTCTCCTACGACCAGAATTTCTATAAGCAGATGTGTGCCGTGGGTTTCGCCTATTCCTATGATAATATGGCGAGCAGCGTCTATAGTGTCAACGAGATGTCGTTGGTCTATGCCCATACGATGAAGTTGCAGGACGAAATGTTCCTCCGTTTGGGATTGCAGGCAACCATGTTCATCAACCAGTTCGGATGGGATCGCATCAAGTATGGAGACCAATATGACCGCAATTCGAGAACTCCTGATTTGGAAACCTTGGAGAAGTTTGATAATGATTCGCGTACCTTCTTTGATGTTTCGGCGGGTGCGGCTTTCGTAATCCAAAATCGTTTGACTGTCGGTGTTTCCGTTTATCATATTGCGGAGCCGAGCAATGGTTTCGTTGAGTTGGAGGAGAACATCTTGAGGAGAAAGTTCGTAGGTCATCTCAGTTTCTTCCAAGATTTGCAGAACACGAATGGTTTGTGGGGTAGGGCGGACCTTTCCGACAACTATTTCTTTACGAATGCCAGCTATCAAAACCAGGCCGACTATCAACAACTCAATGTGGGTATGGGCGTGGCTTGGAGTCCGTTGGTCTTGGGCGTCGCAGATAAAAACAATCTGGATGGCATCAATATCATCGCCTTTATGTTAGGTGGTCATTTCAAGGGCCTGCAGGTCTATTATGTTTACGACTTGTTCACGTCGTCCAAGAAGAATGGTTCATGGTCTCACGAGATCAATTTCATCTACATATATAATAAGAAAGAAAAGTACCCTTGCCCTGTCACGTATTGGTGATAGTCAAGGAAACAAAGTAATGTTAAACGTTGTTGAGGCGTGGCTCGCTTGAGAATGTGGGTCACGTCTCTTTTTTTATGATATTACATATAGGTGTGGAACTCTCTCTCTTTTCTATTGCAAAGCTTTGCTATCGTCGAAACTATAGGCTTTATCGCTTGAATATATAGATTGATGACCTCCCTATAAATAGGGGGCGGAAAATTCGATGAAAATCAGAATATTCAACTTCTTTTGTTAAAAAATGTTTATTTGGCTCTATTTTGAGGAAATATGTTAAAAGAAAAGTGAAAGAAATGTTTCGTACTTTGCAATTAAGTTGTACTTTTGTAACTAAAGATAGTACTGGAAAAGAAGGTTTAGACGTAGGCTACTTCGTTTGTGTGGTTGAATTTGATAAGTGGGAGTTGGCTATCCTCAAAGGATTTCATTTTGGTATATACAATAACCATACCAAAGGAGGGGTCGGAAACGAAAATATTATTTTATCTATTCATTGTGTTTCTGTTGAATGAAATGGATTTTAATAGATTTTAAGTTTCTTCCCCAGCGTATTATAAAATCCTACAGGGTTTAATGCCGTTGAAAAACAGGGGTTTGAGAAGTTTGGTTGTTTGTTGAAAAACCTATGGAACTTTCTTTATACTACATCTATGGTATTTTATTTGAAAATAAATAAAGCTATATAATTATGAAACTAATGGATTATAGAGGAGTTGCGGTGAAAGTCTTATGGCTTTTTGCTATATTCTTGACTTTCCAAGTGGAGTCGGTCGCACAAGGTCCAGCTGATGGTCCTGGTGGTCCGGGGGATGGCCCTGGTGGTCCAGGGGATGCAGGCTATACTGTGACTATTCAGTCCGATCAGGTGCTTGCGTGTCCGGGGGATCCTCTTTCTTTTACGGCTGTGCCATCTGAGACGTTAAGTAACCCTACTTATAGATGGTTTGTCAAAGAAGGTGATGGTGAGTTTAAGTTGAGCGGTGTTTACGATGGTAACACGTTTGCGGTAGACGAAATGCCCGATATGGATTTGTATGTCTATGTGGAGTGTGAGGATAATCCAGCTCCAGGGAAACCTGGAAAGCCGGGGAAGGTGATAAGTGAGGTGTTTGAAGTTGCCAAATCTACATCTTGTAACGTAAATATCTGTCACCAAACCACTACGGGTGAGTATTATGGTGGTACTGATTTTAATTACGCTTTTGGTGCTTCTTCGGTCGATTGGAATCAAAATCCACCTGCCGGATTGGAGGAGTATTTCTCTCAACAAGGAATTCATTTTAGTGGAAGAGATGGCTCTATTGAGAACCAGACAGATTTAGGTGTTGCCCTTTATATTGACGATTCTATGAAGGTCAATCCGAATAATAAATTTTACGTTCAAAGGCCAAGAGGTGATCAAGGAGTAAACGCTGATCTTTTTGATCTTAGATTTGATGCAGATAAGTTTAGTGGGAAGAACTATAGTTTTACCATGCGTTTTTACTTGATTCTTCCTCCTGGTGGATGTAGTGTAGAGGCAGGTGCGAAGTTGATCGCACGTACGGGACATGGTACTCAGACGGAAGACCATATTAGAATTAAATTGTATTATGATCGAACTAACACGTTGCTTACCACCTATAAGGCGGATAAGGGTACAGGTGTGGCTTGGTATGAATTTGCAAGTGATCTTAATTCTCATTATGATCGGCCAGAGATAAAGAGCGAGGGAGCTATTTATCGTTTCGAGATGGAGTATTTCGGTTATATGCCACCAGTCCCAGGTCTTAGTGCATATAGCTTCCAACCCTATTTCGAAAACTTCCCTAAATGTGCGACGGTGGCAATTGACTACATCAGTGCACAGGCTGAATCTGTCTGTGTGACACCACGTTCGGCTTGTGTAGGTGATTATATTACAGCTAATGCGGCTGGTTTTCACATGGATGAGGCTAGATTTGAATGGAAAAAATATACAGATCAGACCTATACCCAAGAGGTTGCCATGGAGGCTGATGAGATTATTTATCATCCTAACGCAGATGGGGTTGTCAATCAGGTGGAAATAAAAATGAAATCGACGGGTGTTTTCTATTATTCAGTTCAGAATATGAATCCTGGTTCTACGGGTATCTCTGAACCGATTAAGTTTACATTGGTAGGTCGTAATTGTAATGTGAAAGGTCCTGGCATTGATGGAAAGTCTGATGTCTGTGTTCTTGACTTTCCTCATAAACAGACATTCTCTGCTCATGACCCTGAAATCGTTTCTTGGTTGGGTGAGTTTGATACGGATTATACATTCCAATGGAGTTTGAGAAAGTATGTGCCAGATACAGATCCTCAAAAGAAGGATGACTGGAAGAATGAGGTCGGAGAGGATGAGAAAATTACTTTGCAAGTGGCCGATGATAAACAGTCGGTGGACCTCATAGTGGCAGAGGGTGCTAAGATGAGTGATAAGTTCACCCCTGATACTTGCTATAAATTGATTTTGGGTGTCTATAAAATGTATAATGGTGTTGTCGCTCCAAGCCATATTGGTGCGGACACATTCAATATTTGGGTCTATGACCAACCTAATATAGATAACCTGAACTTCGTCACGTTGCGTGGGGAGGATGATATTTGTGCCGCTTATGCATCTGATACGATTGTTTTGAAAGGCTTGGAGACGATAGCAAGCTATGATAAGGTGTTTGAGGGCGCAACGATGGATAGTAAAGGAATCCTTCATATCAATGGTTTTAATAAGGATGCCTTGTGTAATTCTAGTATCAAGGAGTTCCCAGTCAAGTTGACGATTACTAATAAGCGTTGTGTGGCTGTGAAAGAAGATAAATTTAAGGTTCAATCGACAGACGATCCGAAGATCAATTGTGATAAGTTGTCCGATTTGGATACGTATGATTTGGCTGAGTCGAAGCTGGATACGTTGATTTATCTTCCAGTGCCGGATTATGAAACGAGTTGTGATGACAATCCTGCGCTGAATGTTAAGATTCACTATGATGCTGATGAGAAGATTCATAGTTTCGACTCAACTATAGTCCTTCGCCTCCATCGCTCTAAGTTGGTTGCCAGTGAGTTGCCTGACGATGAGAAGGTTCAGTTGAGACTCTTCTCTGGTAAGGGAACGGTGTCTTATAGTTTGGTGGATGGTTGTGGTAAGAAAGCAGAATGCCAAATAAAGCTTGCCATCAACGATACGACACCACTTAAGGTAAGTTGCGACAGCCTTGAAAGTTATCATGTGGAGATTACAAGTGAAGATGGCTGTAAAGCTACGCCAGGTAAGACAGAGGGTCTTCCTGTCTTAAAACCACGTCCGTTGCGTGATATGACCTTTACGGATACTGTCATAATGATAGAAGGTGTCTATGTGGGTCGTTCTGCAATAAATACGGATCCAGGTCTTGATTCTACTCAGTATAATAGAGGTATCGATTTGAATGCTGATTATGACAAGGGTATCACTTATATCTTGTGGAGATATACGGACCCTGCAGGACATGATTCTTATTGCCAGACAAGCGTTACGGTTGTAAATAAGAATGATCCTTTCAAATGTTCCCAATTGACTGACATTCGTGTTTCGGTAAATGAGAACAAGAAGGGCCAAAATTATCGTTACGCTTCTGCTCAAGCACAAAGCACGGTCAATCCTGATACGAAATATTCTTTGCAAGATGTTTTGAAGATTCCGGAGAAGGATCCTGCATATTGTGGTGATGTTCAGTTGAAGATACTCATTACGGGTGTATGTGTTGATGACAAGGGTGATTCAATTGCAGCTGCAAAAGATTCTGTCTTGACAAACGAAGAGTTCTTGAAGCATAGGTTCCCTGTGGGTGTGACATACGTTACCTATCGTTTCATAACTGCTAATGATACGGTGATAGGCAAGAAAGATTCCATGGAGTGTAATCAACAGATTATTGTGACTTCTAAGGATACTCCTGAGCCAAACGATTGTCCAAAGGACCCAACTCTCTATGTCGGAGATGATTGTCTGGCGAAGTGGGACATTGAGTTGAATCAGGTACCAACAGCTACGATTACCTACTTTAAAGAGGTGAAGTACACCTATGACGAGTGTGGCGGTGGCTCCTACGATTACCATTCGTTGGGAACAAGCGAGGCTTTGTCTAAGGACTATAAGACGACCGGTTATCCTTTCAAGGTACGTCGAATCACTTTCTTGGGTGATAATTGGGAGTCAACCGACAAAACACTGAGGTCTGATTGCGAAAATGTCTTGACTTCTGCGGATACCGTCTCTATTAAGGAGGTACACCATAGAATGAATGCGGATAAGTCGGTATGTAAGATCGATCCGTTCGAGTCAATGAAGTTGAAGGTGACGAACTTTGCCGAGTTGCCATCTTGCGTTACGGATCCGTTCACTATCGGTAAACACATGGTGGTTTGGTATTTTGATAATGGTAAAGGTGTTTTGGATAGTTGTGTCACGAAGATTACCGTGTTGGATACAGTGCCTCCAGTTCCTGATTGCGGAAAGTGGGGTGAGGAATCCTTGTTCTATTGCGATGAATCTTGTGAGGTGCCTTATGAAAAGGTAGATATTCGTATCCCAACTGTTGATGATTTGCATGCTTATGATAATTGTTCTGAGCCAGAGGATCTCAAAATCACATGGAAGCGTGTCTTCAAAGATAGTGAGATAAATACGTTCGAGCAGAATTATCCATTGGGTAGTACGACTATCACGTGGACGCTCACGGATTTGTCTGGCAATAGCAGTAACTGTGTTCAAGTCATTACGGTTCTAGATACATTGCCTCCTGCAATTGATTGTTCTAAGATTCCAAATATTTCGGTGGCTGCTAATGAAAAATGTGAGGCAACACCAGAGGCTGTTATTGAAGCAGGTCTTTCTACTCCGATTGTAGATGATGACCCATGCTCTCCAACGGGAGGTTCTATCCAAGGTGTTGGTAGACGTTCTGATAATAAGGATATCTTCAAAGATCCTTATCCAAAAGACACGACAATTATTACGTGGACATTTACGGATAAGGCGGGTAATTCCGATTCTTGTAAGCAGTTGATTATCGTGATTGATAGTATGGCTCCTGTTCCGCCAGATTGTGGTAACCTAACGAAGAAAGTGGTGAATTTGGACCCAGATTCTTGTATGGCATCGCAAGCTTTGGTAAGGGATACTTTGGGCGAATACAAAGCGGAGGACAATTGTGATGGTGTAATCTATGGTGTGCCGATGATGACTTTGGCGGATAGCTCATACGTAGAGTTACCTGAGTTCTTTAAGAAGGATACAACCTACTTGATCTCTTGGGTCTTCACGGATAAAAACAAGAATATAACCATCTGTTACCAAGATTTGGAAATTAGGGATACAACTCCTCCTGATCCAAGTGGTATTTGCCCTGACCCAGAGAAGTCGGTGGCTGCTACAGTTGAGTGTTCTGTTGATTATGACAAGTTAGGCATAGAGTTAGGCAAACCAGTGTTGGATGATCCATGTGATGGAGATTTGATTCCAACGATTATCGGTTATGTGAACTATAAGGATGGTACAACTCGTGTCTATAGGGATGAGGATTTGAAGGGTGTTAAGTATCCTGTCGGAACGCACAAGTTCGTTTGGCTCTATACGGACAATGCCGGATTGCAAGATTCTTGCGTTCAGTATTTGTCGGTGACAGACTCTGTGGATTTGCAGTTGACGGGTTGTGATGTTGATAAAGAAGTTATTGTGACATTGCCTAAGGGTAAGTGTGGATTGGATCCGAAGGATCTTAAAAATCACATGACCATTCCTACCGCTTACGATTTGTGTGACGAGGAGGAGGTTTTGCCAAGAGTAGAGCGTCGCTTTGAGGGTGAGTTGGTCGTTGACGAAGAGGGAAAACCAATTGCTTGGGATTCTCAAGACTTCCCACTCGGACGTACGGATATCCGTTGGATTTTCGTTGACAAGTTGGGTGTCATGAAAGACTCGTGTGAAAAGACGTTGATCGTCAAGACGGTGTTGTATGATTGTTCTCAGCTCCAAGATGTAGTGACGGTGAACTTGATGGAGAAGTATAAAGCTTCGGCTGAGGATGTGAAAGCGGCTGGATTGCGTACACCGGTAATTGATTTCGATAAATGTAATGCGGCAACGCTTTCGTTTGAGCGAGTGGATTCTATCGGTAACGTCGTTACGGATACGTTGGCTGACTATCCAATCGGAAAGTATGATGTCTCTTGGACATTCAAGTATGTCTTTGGTGATACCAAGGTTTGTAAGCAACAAGTTGTTATCAACGATATGGTGCCACTTGTTGTAGAGTGTCCGAATAAAGATGAAAGCGTAGTGTTCGATTGTTATGGAACAATTCCACCTCCGTATGCATCTATTGAGGAGTTCTTGGCAAATGGAGGAAAACTCTCTGAAAGGAAGAAGTACAAAGAAGGTTCGTTCGGTTATCGTGAGACGGAAGAGGGTGCTGCTCCATGTGAATACAAATTGCATCGAACTTACTTCGTGTTGGATATCCGTGACCAAGAGGTTTCTTGTACGCAAGAGTTCTTGATTCACGATGTGACTGCTCCTGTCTTTGTGACGAAGTTGGATACGTTGGTTTTCTCTTGTGATCAAGAGATTCCGTCAGCAGATTCCATCGTGGTGAAGGCAGAGGATAATTGTAGTCCAGACAGCACTCTTACGTATAAACTTACCATTACGGACAATCGTTCTTCTAATGCGGATTCTTGTGGTTACAATACGTATACGATATGGCGAGAGTGGCGAGCAACTGATATGTGTGGCAACGTAAGTAGCCCATTGATTCAGGTGGTTCAGATTGTTGATACGTTGGCTCCGAAGTTCGTCTTGCCAGAGGATTGGCGAGATACGGTTATGGCTAACAATATCAAGAATTGTGAGGTGAGTGTTCCTCTCTTGGCGGATATGTTGAAAAACCATATAGAGGATGCTTGTACGGATCCTTCGAAGATTAAACTTTGGCAGGTTCCTGCTGCTGGTACGATAGTCGAGAAGGTGACGACGGTCTTCATCTATGCAGAGGACTTGTGCGGTAACCGTGATTCGTTGAGTGTTGTGGTCTATGTGGATCATGTCAAGAATATCGTCACTTTGAACGCAAATAGTTTGGTACTTTGTGGTTCGGATACGGCATCCATCAACTTGTGGTCGCAAGAGGTTCGTTTGGCGGTTGGACAGGTCTCTATTGAGGATATGGGTGAGATAACCACTGTTCCAAGTATCTTCACGTATGATTGTTACCGTGGTTATATCTCGGAGTCCACGTTGGTTTATAGTAACAACCGACTCACTTATGCGGATAGATTCTCTGATCCAGATCCTGTGGTGGCTGATTCCATCTTCAAGTCAAAAGTCAATCTCCGCAAGAAGGATCAAACCGATACCTACTTCTTCGTGGCAATGGATACATTGACGCAATGTATGGATACGGCATCGGCTTACTTGACCATTTTTGAACGTCCTCGTGTGGCAATGCTTTCCGATACGTTCTATCATTGTGAAAACGACACGTTGGATATGGATGAACTCTTCTTTAACCATCATGTTTGTTTGGATGATATGGGTAGGGATTTGACTAAGACAGGTTGGACTATCGATGGTGTGGATTATGTGGCTGGTACTCCAATTCCATATAATTCGAAGCCAAGCCAAATGTATTTCTTCGCAGAGAATGAATGTGGACGTTCAACCACTTACGATAGTTACTTCACATATTGCTCTCTCTTGCCACTTACGAAGGAGGACTCCTTGGCGTTGGTTGGCTCTGAAGAGGACTTGGCATTGTGGAGAAGAGATGAGTTGCATTCAAAGGATAGCATCGTCTTTATCGTAAACCAACGGTATCGTTCGGATAGCATCTTCCTCTACCCAACAGCGGACTTGCCTTCTAATTCAATTTGGATTGGCGATGAGGTGACAATGAAGACCAATACTCCATATAGTCCAGCTTTCTATAGATGGATGAAGGTTATTGGAACTTATGATGGTGTGCATCCTGATGCATTTGACAAGTATGGTGACAGGTTGGATAGCTTGTCAGCTGAGGCGGAGGATCAATTGCTTTATTATGAGGGCTTGAATCCAAAGAACGAGTATAAGTTCGTCCCTCAAGATTCCTCATTGATATATGTCTTGATTGGTGATGGCGTTTGTCCTGCCGTTCCTTCCAATGTCTTTGGATTGAATGTCATGGATCGTTTGCCAACCGCATTTACTCCTTTCAATAAAGATGGTTTGAACGATTACTTCTTGAAAGGACGTACAGTCACGATCTTCGACCGTTATGGACAGCGCGTCTTTGAGGGTAACGACGGATGGGATGGAACTACTGCAAGAGGACCTGTTGATCCTGGCGTCTATTTCTATGACGTTCGTTTGAATTCGCGTTCGTTCCAAGGTACGATTGAGGTGGTTTATTTGAAATAGTTGAATAAGTTAGTTGGCGGGATGCTTTTCGGCATCCCGCTTTTTTTTGAATACTATGCGACCTTCTAAGAACAGGGTTTATTGTTTGGCTTCGAGAAAGCTGAAGCTCTCCTTCGAGACGAAACAGAAGGCGGACAACTTCTTGAAGTTTAATGCACCGGAAATTCTTTCGGAGAAAGGTAAGGCTCCTGTTCGTAGTTATTATTGTCAGTTGTGTTGTGCTTGGCATGTTACGAGCAACTCTTCTGAAAAGTCAGCCTCTTCCTTGGATTCTCGCGATGAAAAACTTTTGGATTATTTTATCCATGAATCAGGAACCGCCAAGACGGAAATGAAACGTCTCGCATCTCAGATTAGGGAGCGTATGCGGGCAATTGATGTGGCTATGGAGATGAATGATCTTTCCCTTGCGCGGAATCTTCTCCGCTTATCAATGAATGATTTGAATTTGATGAAACACATGAATCCCCACTCTTTTTTGATTCTTAGGCCGCAAAGACAATTGAGTAGAAGGTTGAAAGAAATCGATATGATTGAGGGGAAATAGGGGTTAGGTCTATCTTAGAACTCTTTTGGTTTTTTCTGCTTAAATAGGAAATTCTTGATTAACAAGAACAAAATGTGATTAGTAGAGTGACAGTGAAGATTTAGTTTTTCATTGATTAGCATCTTTTTTGAAAAAAAGGCGGTGCTATTAAAACATATTTTGATAGCACCGCCTTCTATCTTTTATCTATGTACGGGTCTTACGCAGTTTCCGTAGAACCTGTCATAATCGTATTGATCGTAGCTCTCGCTGCTGAAGCCAAGGCCTATGGCGATGCTGTTGCTCCATGCCCCGAGTGTAGAGGTCCAGTAGATGCAGAAATCGTCTTGGTCGTCTACATAGTTTTTATTTCTTGTTCCTGCGGCTGGCAGGAAAATTGATTTGTCTGTGAATCCTTCCACCATACTAGTGATGACGTATCCGTTTACGCCTGTGCTGTCGTAGTTGGGCGTCCAAGTCCATGTGCATTTTTCTTGCAATTCGTTGAACTCCTCTTTTGTTGGGGTTCTCCATTCTGCACCCCATTTGACGGTGGCTGCGTCGTCTTCGGGTTCAAGGACGCTTCTGTTGTCCACTTTCCCGTAGAATTTCAAGGTGACGTATTTGTTTTGGTGGTAATCCTCACCTTCGTCGCAGAGTGAGTAAGTCTTCCATGTGTAGTCTTTCTTTTCTGAGGTCTCTCCCCAGGCAAAGTAGGATCCCTTTTCGGTCGGTTTGTTTGCGCCTACGTTGCAGGTCGCCCATTTTACGCTTAATCCCAAATCGACGGATTCTTTTGCGCTTTCTGTTGCTTCTTGTGCAAGAGACGAATTGAGGCCCAAATAGAGCATTGAAAATTGTAGAATTGTACTTTTTTTCATTTTTCTTCGTATTGATTTGTTCTTGAATAGGTTATAAAATAGTTATATTGTTTATTGATGTTTTTATGCCTTAGGTTCTATTCTGAAAGAAGGGAAGTCTATTCAGTTTGAGAGACTTCCCTTATGAGAGTGCCACTTGGTGTAGCACTATTTCTGTCGTACAAATATGTTTACTTGTGTTCCGCAGAGGTTCCAATTACTACGTAGCTTATTTTCCAAGAATCGTTTGTAAGGATCCTTTACATATTGAGGAAGGTTTGCATAGAAGATGAACGTAGGGATACCCGTTTCCGGTGCCTGCATGACATATTTGATTTTAATGTATTTGCCTTTTGTTGCAGGTGGTGGATAGTTCTCTATGAGAGGTAAGAAGAATTCGTTCAGTTTGCTGGTCGGAATCTTCTTGTTTTTGTTCTCATAAACCTCCATTGCCGTCTCGATCACCTTGAATATTCTCTGTTTCGTCAGGGCAGAGGTGAATATGATAGGGAAGTCGTTGAACGGAGCCATGCGCTCACGGATGGCCTTCTCCATTGTGATGGTCGACTTTGAATCCTTGTCTGTGATCAAATCCCATTTGTTGACGCAGACTACAAGACCTTTCTTGTTCTTTTGGATGAGTTGGAAGATATTTAAATCTTGGCTTTCGATGCCTCTCGTGGCGTCAATCATGAGGATGCAGACATCAGCGTCTTCAATGGATCGAATGGAACGTATCACGGAGAAGTATTCCAAATCTTCCGTCACCTTGCTCTTTTTGCGGATGCCGGCCGTATCGACAAGATAGAAGTCGTATCCGAATTTGGTGTATCGGGAGTGGATGCTGTCGCGGGTCGTTCCTGCGATATCTGTCACGATGTAGCGGTCTTCCCCGATGAATGCGTTGACGATGGATGATTTACCGGCGTTTGGCCTACCGACCACTGCAAAACGTGGCAGGTTTTCTACCATCTCCTCCTCTTTTTTCTTCGGCAACTTTTCCAAGATGAAGTCCAAGAGGTCTCCTGTTCCGGAACCGTTGATGGCCGAGATGCAGAAAGGATCGCCCAAACCGAGTTTGTAGAATTCTGGGGAGGAGTATTGCATTTCGTAGTTGTCCACCTTGTTGCAGATGACGATGACAGGTTTATTGTTCTGTCGAAGCAGTTTGGCCACTTGCATATCCAAGTCGGTTACGCCGTTGTGCACGTCAACGACGAAAAGGATAACGTCACACTCATCGATGGCGATTTGCACCTGCTTGCGAATCTCCTCTTCAAAAATATCTTCTGAATTGACCACCCATCCGCCTGTGTCGACGATGGAGAATTCGACTCCGTTCCATAAAACTTTTCCGTATTGGCGGTCTCTGGTCGTGCCGGCCTCTTCGTTGACGATGGCCCTACGGGTTTGGGTGAGTCGGTTGAATAACGTCGATTTACCAACGTTAGGTCTTCCTACTATTGCTACAAGATTGCTCATTTTGTTTTTCCTTTTTACTGTGTTCTTAATCAAGTTGGTAGCCGAAAGCTTTCAACTTGCTATCTTTGTTCCGCCAATCCTTTTCTACTTTGACGAACAGTTCCAAGAATACCTTCTTGTCGAAGAAGGTCTCTATGTCTTTTCTTGCTTCTGTTCCGACCTTTTTCAGCATTCTTCCTTTCTGTCCGATAATGATTCCTTTTTGGGAATCCCTTTCGACATAGATTACAGCATTGATTCGAATGAGGTTGTCGTCTTCCTTGAATTGTTCCACAACCACTTCTACCGAATAAGGGATCTCCTTATCGTAGTTGGTCAATATCTTTTCTCGGATGATTTCGGTCACGAAGAAGCGGGCTGGCTTGTCCGTGAGTGCGTCCTTTTCGAAGAAAGGAGGCGAGTCAGGCAACAATTCCTTGATTCTCTTCAGCAAGTAATCCAAGTTGAAGTTGTTGAGAGCCGATAGGGGAATGATTTCCGCTTTGGGCAGAATCTTTTCCCATTTTGCGACCAACTCTTCCAATTTGCTTTGGTCGCAGAGGTCGATTTTGTTTATGACGACCAAGGTTTTGGCGTTATTTTTCTGTACTTTTTCGATGAAACTGATGTTCTTTTCCCCATTTTCAACCACGTCCGTCACATAGAGGATGATGTCGGCATCAGACAGCGCACTGTTGGAGAAGTTTAGCATGGATTCTTGGAGTTTGTAGTTGGGCTTCAAGACACCTGGGGTGTCTGAATACACAATCTGAAAATCCTCTCCGTTAACGATTCCCATTATACGGTGTCGGGTTGTCTGGGCCTTGGAGGTGATGACTGAGATTTTCTCACCAACGAGGGCATTCATCAATGTGGATTTTCCCACATTTGGATTTCCTACGATATTTACGAATCCGGATTTGTGCATGTCTCTGCCTTTTTTGAGTTGAAATTTAGTGTAGTAGGGTAGTCTGATGGAATATACTCCATAGTTTCTACCGAATGTACTATTTATTCTGCAAAGTTACTGCTTTTTGTTGATTTTAAGAAATCATTTAAGGCCTCAGAGACAAAATGATTGTGAAAAATGTAGGAAGTAGATTTTTGGGCTGTGTTGTGTTTTGTGACAGATTAAATCTATTAGGCTTGTTGGGCTTGGCGAACAAGTTAATTTACAAGGCTCATGACTGAATAGATGTTTGAATTTTCGTTTCTAAGATACGGCTTGGATTTTTGCCTTCAGCCTTTTGAAAACAATAGAGGCCCGGATTGTCCGAGCCTCTTGTTGTCTTTTTATGTGTGGAATTAGAACTTGAATCCGAAGAATACTCTCAAGCTGTTTGCACTTGCCTCGTATTCGATATCTTCATCATCTTCTTCCAAATCCATATTGCCCAATCTGTATTCAAGACCTGTTTGGAGGAATTTCCAACGGAAGGCAGCTCCTACGTTATGCGTCAATCCTGCTCCCCAAAAGAAATAATCATCTTCATCATCTTTTTGATTCTCTTCAATCATGAGCATTGCTGTAGGAACGATGTTGTAGTAGCCATCCACCGCCATGTCATGTCCAAGATAGAAAGTAAACATAGGACCTACACCGAGAAGGCCTACTTCCATATTGGTTACATCTGTAGAGTAGCTTTCTTTTGCACTGAGGCTACCGATTGAAACCTTTGATTTTGAGGTTGTTTCGATTTCTCCTGTACCGAAAGAGAAGTCCATCCAATGAGCATTTACGGCAACTCCGAACATGTCGTTGTGCCATACATACCAACGGTTGTCTAAGTCGATACCGAATAGGAGACCGCTGTATTCATTTTCCGTGGTATAGAGAGAATTCGAAGTTTTACCATTATTGCCATATTCGCCACCAGGAATAGCGACATGTAATTTCAAACCGAAACCATTATCCTCTCCAGGATTTTGGGCAGACATGTTGAATGTCAATCCCAATGTTGCCACAAGGGCCAATAATACTTTTTTCATTTTTATAGATATTTGAATTTTCGGTTCAAAAGTAGCATATTTTTTTAAAACTTGTTACGTTAATTAAATTTATTGTGTTTTTGGGAGCCCTTTTCCGTGCTTTTCTAGTTCTTTTGAGGTGAAATTTCTATCGACCGTGATTTTCTCCCTCTTGCTAAAAGCAAAAAAAAGATAATTAGTGTGTGTGTCTACTGATTAATGACTAAATTTGCATAATTAAATAGAAGTACAAATAAAAAATTAATAACAAAGGAAAGCTATGGCTTCACAAGAAGAGGTATTTAAACAATTGGTGTCTCATTGCAAGGAGTACGGTTTCGTCTTCCCGTCTAGTGAGATCTACGGAGGATTGGGTGCTGTTTATGATTATGGACAAAATGGCGTCGAGTTGAAGAACAACATCAAGAAATATTGGTGGGATGCGATGACTTTGCTTCATCAGAATATTGTCGGAATCGATGCGGCCATTTTTATGGACCCTACAACATGGAAGGCTTCCGGACATGTGGACGCTTTCAATGATCCGTTGATCGACAACCGTGATTCAAAGAAGCGTTATCGTGCCGATGTTTTGATCGAGGATCAAATTGCTAAATACGACGATAAAATTGCGAAAGAGGTAGAGAAGGCTGCTAAGAAGTTTGGCGACGCTTTCGATGAGGAGAAGTTCAAGGCAACTAACCCTCGTGTCTTGGAGCATATCGCTAAGCGTGACGCTCTTCATACTCGTTTCGCAAAAGCGTTGAACGATAATAATTTGGATGAGTTGAAGCAAATCATCCTTGATGAAGAGATCGTATGTCCAATCAGCGGTACGAAGAATTGGACCGATGTGAAGCAATTCAATTTGATGTTTAAAACGGAAATCGGCGCAACTGCTGAGAATACGATGAACATCTACCTTCGTCCTGAGACTTGTCAAGGTATCTTCACGAATTTCTTGAATGTTCAAAAGACGGGTCGTATGAAGATTCCTTTCGGTATCGCACAAATCGGTAAGGCTTTCCGTAACGAGATCGTAGCTCGTCAGTTCATCTTCCGTATGCGTGAGTTCGAACAGATGGAGATGCAGTTCTTCTGCAAGCCTGGAACTGAGATGGAGTGGTTCAAGCATTGGAAGGAGTTCCGCTTGAAATGGCATAAGTCTTTGGGCATGGGCGACGAGATGTATCGTTTCCATGATCATGATAAGTTGGCTCACTATGCCAATGCTGCTACGGATATTGAGTTCCGTATGCCTTTCGGATTCAAGGAGGTTGAGGGTATCCACTCTCGTACAAATTGGGATTTGTCTCGTCATGCTCAGTTCTCAGGAAAGAAATTGGAGTATTTCGATCCAGAGGAGAACAAGTCGTATGTTCCATACGTAATTGAGACTTCAATCGGTGTGGATCGTATGTTCCTTTCTGTTATGGCGGGTGCCTACAAGGAGGAGGAGTTGGAGAACGGCGAAAAACGTGTCGTTTTGAGATTGCCTGCACCTTTGGCTCCTGTTAAGTGTGCTATCTTGCCTTTGTTGAAGAAGGACGGTCTTCCTGAAAAGGCAAATGAGATCATGAAGGAGTTGATGTTCGACTATAAGTGCATCTACGAAGAGAAGGATACGATCGGTAAGCGTTACCGTCGTCAAGACGCTATCGGTACTCCTTACTGTGTCACGGTTGACCACCAGACTTTGGAGGACAACACGGTTACTCTCCGTTTCCGTGATACGATGGAGCAAGAGCGTGTGAAGGTGGCTGACTTGCATAAGTTGATTGGCGATGCAGTCAATATGAGCAACCTTTACAAGAAGTTGATGGAATAGTATTTTTTAATTTTTTCATAAGTTTTAGTTTACGGTAGGCGGGTGTGTTGTCGTGAGGCAGTACTCCCGCCGCGTTTTTTTGTCGGGACGGGAAAAATCGACGTTCACATCAGGAAGAATTCTGTGCTCGCACAAAAAAAGGGACTAACAACGTCCCTTCTCTCTTTCATGTTTTTCTAAAATTGCCTGTATGATAAATTCGGTTTTGTTGGGTATGTTTTCAAGGATATTAGCCACCTCTTCTGTGGCGTTGAATCCGAACTTCTTGCAAGTCGTTTTCTTTCGTCCTGCACCTTCTCTCTTTCCTCCTCTTTTTTTCTTTTCTTCTTGATTATCCATGTTTTATCTTTTTTATGCGTCCTAAGCAAGTCTGAAAAAGGGAGGCGTCGCACCTCCCGGAATCACTCTTCTCATTCTGTCTCCATCATCTTTTGTAGCTTCTTCGTTATGGCAAAGAGTAGGAGTGAAGAGATGCCCGCGGAGATGACGAAAACCATGAAAAATTCGTTCAAGTTTGTGATAGAGTATCCTAATATGGATTTTGCTTGGACAAGGTTTCCGCCCTCGTCGAATTGTGGGTATAGCGAACTTAGTATGCCTGCGAATTTGTTGGCCGTGGAAGTGGATAGGAACCACACGCCCATAAGCAGGGAGGCAAATCGTGCAGGCGAAAGTTTGTTGACCATGGAAAGTCCGATAGGGGAGAGACAGAGCTCTCCGAGCGTATGGATGAAGTAGAGACTGATGAGCCAGAACATGCTGACCTTGACGCCAGGCTCGACATCTTTGACGCCGATAGCGATGATGTAGTATCCGATGGCAAGGAGCAGAAGTCCTAATGCTTGTTTGGTCGGCGAGGATGGCTCTTTGCCGTGTTTCTTCAGCCAAGGCCAAATCATAGAGAATATCGGTGCCAATATGACGATGAAGATGGCGTTGAAGCTTTGGAAATAGCTGGCTGGCATTTCCCAACATAATATCGACCGGTCAGTTTGCTCCTCGGCAAAGAAGGTGAGGGAGGCTCCAGCTTGTTCGAAGGCCGCCCAGAAGAATATCACGAAAAAGGAGATGATGTAGATGACCCAAATGTGCTTGCGTTCAGCCTTGGTCAGTGACTTGTCGGTGATGATGAAAACCGGGAAGGAGATGCAGCAACTGAAGATGCAGGCTCCCACCCAGTCGGCTCCCATATATCGGAAGAGGAGCAGCAACAAAACCTCGCCTACGCATAGCAGAAGGAGGGACAACTTGTTCGTTGGGGCGTTGTCGCTTTTCTCCCTTTGCACGTTCGGCTTTGTGCCGATGGGTTGAAGGTCGGGCGTGACAAGGTGCTTGTTTTGTCCTGTTTGGAAAATAATCGTTCCTATGATCATGCCTATGCATGCTGCCAAGAATCCCCATTTGAAATCGGCAGGGTCTTTCGTGTCTCCCAGCCATCCGCAGACGAGTGGCGAGAAGAACGCACCTATGTTGATGCCCATATAGAAGATGGTGTAGGCGGAATCTTTCCGTTCGTCATCGGGTTTGTACAATTGTCCGACCATGGTGGAGATGTTGGGCTTGAAAAAACCGTTTCCGATGGTCAGCAGCGTCAGACCTGCTAGCAACAGAATTTTGGAAAGTAAATCGTCCGTATAGAAAAGTGCACTGAAGAATAGGAACAGTTGTCCTAAAGCCATCATGTAACCACCGCTGACGATTGATTTTCGGTTGCCTAAGTACCGGTCGGCCAAGAATCCTCCCAAGAGGGGCGTGAGATAGACGAATCCCGTGTAACTGCCGTATATGTTGGAGGCAAGTTCTTTGTCCATCATTAACGCTTTTGTCAGATAGAGCGTGAAGATGGCTCTCATTCCATAGTAACTGAATCGTTCCCACATTTCGGTGAAGAAGAGCAAATAGAGGCCTTCCGGATGTTTCTTTCCCATTTTTTATATTGAGCTATTGTTTGTAGTTTCTATAAATTGATTTCGATTCTTGGACTATATCTCCGTAGAGACACTTTGTGAAGAGTCCACGCTGAGCGAGGTGAGGAGGCAGTGCGAGCACTGAAACCGGCTGGCAAACAGCAAGATGCCGAAATAGAACCCCAAGCATCGAAACGTATTACATTCCCACTTTTTGTTTTTAGTTGTGGCGAATTATTGAAACTCGCCGATAAGGCAAAGGTATAAAAAATCCTTGTTGTTTGAAATATCTTTGTGTGACAATCGCAAGGTATGAAAATGTTTTTGTAATATTGCACTTTAATTGTTGTGTAGTCGTCCGACGAAGGTTGTGGGCGATTTTCGAGCATAAATTTTGGTAAGTAAAAGATAAGATGAAGCGTTATATTATTTCGTTGTTGTCGTTTTTCACTCTGATGAATGCCTATTCGGAGGGTTTCGTGGTAAAGACGGGTACTGCCATTGTCGCAGACTCGCGAAGCAATGTCGTTTTGGCGACGGTTGCAAGGGATCTTACGATAGAATTTTCCTCGAGTTTGATTGATTCTACAGGTTGCCGATGGTATAAGTTCACCACGAATCCAGATTCCGCCACAGCGGTGAATGAGGTGGAGTATTCTGTCGATTCGTCGTCGACTCTCCTGAAAAGTGTGATGATGGATTGTGGCTATATCGTGGAGTACGGAGACTCTACTTGTTCTTCGGGTGAGCGTTGCCGTAGTTACCTTTGGGTCGCTAAGTATAGGGGAATCAGCTCTGTCACTTGGTCTGACGACGATGCTTCTTGTGATGAACTTCGTTTGAAAATCCAGCCGACGATGTACTATATCAACTCCTTGGGTGTTCGTCGCCCTGTGATAAGACATTTGTCCTATTCCTATAAGGATTATACGTTCTCGTCTGATTTTAAGCCAGACACGACAGAGTTTTCTGACAAGTCCGACGCTGATACGGCTTTGATTATCCCTGTGCCCGTTTTGGATACGAAGATCACGATAAAGGATGAGTTGGCTAACACGTTGGGACTCCAATTGCCTGACTATGTCACGGCTTTGTATAAGACGACGGCTCCTAAGGCTTTGCCGTTGATGCGTGTGGACGACAAGTATGAGCATGAGGCGGATCCTAATTATAATGGTTGGCAAAAGGACTCTGATGGCAGAATCATACTTCCTTTTAATACGGATTTCGCGCAGGCTTTGGCGGATACCTCTAAGTTTAAGTCTTCCTCTCCGATTACGATAGATTTGATGAGTTATCCTAACTCTTCTGTTTCCCCTACGGGTTATGTATGGGAGTTTGTTAGCGGTGTGAATATAACCGAAGACGATTTCGCAGGATCCCTCCGTCAGTATGATTCGACGATTTATGCGTATCGTTTTACTGATCCGGGGCTTCACTGTGTGAAGTTGACGGTGACCTCTTCGGATACGGCGACGAAGTGTAAGAGCTATTCTTACGGTTGCTTCCGCGTTTCTGAGTCGGCTATTTTTGTTCCGAATGCCTTCACTCCGAATGGAGATGGAAACAATGACGAATTTAAGGTGGCTTATCGTTCCATCGCTTCCTATCGTTGTCGTATATACGACCAGTGGGGAACTAAAGTCTATGATTCGGAAGACATCACTTCGGGATGGGACGGAACCGTCTATGGCAGTGCGGCTTCCATCGGTGTCTATTTCTATGTGATTGAGGCAAAAGGTGTGGATGGAACGAAGCATAACAAGAAGGGAACCATCAATTTGTTAAGGTCGAAATAAACCAGTTCGGTTAATAATAGGGTAAGGTCGTGGCGCATTTGAGTCATGACCTTTTTTGTGTCAAGATGTTAGGAAAGCCCCTTTCTCGGTCTTCTAAAAATTAGGATAAGTCAATTAATCTTTTTGCTTCTATCACCCCCTTGTTTGCAATATTTGTATTAACTTTGCAATCAATATTGTAGATATAAAATAGAATTTCTTATTGGATTATGGCAGAGAGAAAAGTAAGGGTGCGTTTTGCCCCAAGTCCGACAGGACCTCTTCATATTGGTGGCGTCAGAACGGCTTTGTTCAACTATTTATTTGCGAAGAAGCACGGAGGTGACCTCCTTTTGCGTATTGAAGATACGGATTCGCAACGTTTTGTGCCAGGTGCGGAAGATTACATAATCGAATCGTTCAAATGGTTGGGAATCACCTTCGACGAGGGTGTCGGTATAGGAGGAGATCATGCTCCTTATCGTCAGAGTGAACGTCGTGAAATCTATAAGAAATATGTAAAACAACTCTTGGATTCCGGTCATGCTTATATGGCATTCGATACGCCGGAAGAGTTGGAGGAGAAGAGAAAGTCAATCCCGAATTTCCAATATGATGCGCATACTCGTATGAGTGGCGTTAACTCATTGACCCTTTCTAAGGAAGAGGTTGAGAAGCGAGTTGCCAACGGCGAAAAATATGTGGTTCGTATCAAGGTCGAGCCTAACGAGGATATTGAGGTGAATGACCTTATCCGTGGTAAGGTGGTGATCAATTCCAATGTCTTGGACGACAAGGTGCTTTATAAGGCTGCTGACGAGTTGCCAACCTATCACTTGGCTAACATCGTGGATGACCATTTGATGGAGATTACCCATGTCATCCGTGGTGAGGAGTGGTTGCCTTCAGCTCCGTTGCATGTGTTGTTGTACCGCTACTTTGGTTGGGCTGACACGATGCCTGCCTTTGCGCATTTGCCTTTGTTGCTGAAGCCAGAGGGTAACGGAAAGTTGAGTAAGCGTGACGGCGACCGTCTCGGTTTCCCTGTCTTCCCTCTTCAATGGACGGATCCTAAGACTGGTGATGTCTCCAGCGGTTATCGCGAATCAGGCTATTTCCCAGAGGCTGTTGTCAATTTCTTGGCTTTGTTGGGCTGGAATCCTGGTGTGGAGAAGGAGGTCTTCACAATGGACGAGTTGATTCAACTCTTCTCGTTGGAGCGTTGTAGCAAGGCGGGAGCCCGTTTCGATTATGAGAAGGGTAAGTGGTTCAATAAGGAGTATTTGGCGATGAAGTCGGACGACGAGATCGCTGCATTGTTCGCTCCAATTGTAGAGGAGAAGGGCTATAAGCGTGATATGGATACGCTCAAATATATGGTCTCTTTGGTTCGTAACAGGGTTCATTTTGTGAAGGAACTTTGGTATGAGACGAATTATATGTTTGAGGCTCCGACAGAATACGATGAGAAGTCGTTGAAGAAGCGCTGGAAGGAAGACAGCCCTGCTCAAATGAGGGAGTTGTATGCCGTATTGGAAGGACTTCAAGACTATTCGGCAGTTTTGGAGAATGAAAAGACGGTTCTTGAATGGGTTGCCTCGAAGGAGTACAAGTTGGGCGACGTGATGAATGCCTTCCGTATTACTATCGTAGGTGCTGCTCGCGGACCTCAAATATTTGATATATTGAATATTATAGGAAAGGAAGAGACGTTGAGACGACTTTCCAAGGCTTTGGAGATTTTGAAGTAATTAAAAGGAGTGTGGCGATTCGGTGTCGGGTCGCCTCATTTTTGTTATATATGGTGTTTTGAATCATGAAATTGATATATAATCTTGGCATTTTACTTTATTATGCGATCGTATACATTGTTTCTTTTTTCGATGACAAGGCGAAAAAGTTCATAGAGGGAAGGAAAAATGTATTCTCTTTTTTGGCTGAGCGCATCGTGTATAATGACAAGTTTATTTGGATGCATGTCTCTTCGTTGGGCGAATTTGAACAAGGTCGTCCTATCATAGAGGCCATTCGTCGGGAACATCCGGAGTATAAGATAATCCTTACTTTCTTCTCGCCTTCTGGCTACGAAGTGCGTAAGAATTATGATGGGGCGGAGATCGTTTGTTATCTGCCGATGGATACCTCTTGGAATGCGAAGCGTTTTGTCCGTTTGGTCAATCCGTCGATTGCCATTTTCATCAAGTACGAATTTTGGGGAAACTATTTGTCAGAACTGAAGAAGAACAAGGTTCCGACTTATATCGTTTCTGCCATATTCCGCGACAACCAAGTCTTTTTCCGTCCGTATGGAGGTTGGTATCGTAGCTTTTTGTACAATTTCGAGCATCTTTTTGTCCAAGATGAGAAATCCCGTAATCTGTTAGCTTCTGTAGGCATCAAGAATGTTTCGATAGTGGGCGACACTCGTTTTGACCGAGTTTTGGCGATAGCTAAGGCATCCAAGGAGTTGCCGATAGTTGCTGCCTTCAAGGCGAATAATCGGGTCTTGGTGGCAGGTAGTTCTTGGCCGAAAGACGAAGCTTTCTTGCTCCCATACTTCAACGAGCATTCGAATATGAAGTTGATTATCGCTCCTCATGAGATCCATGAATCGCATATTGAGGATATCGTTTCCAAATTGAAACGTCCGTATGTGCGCTATTCGAAGACGACTCCGGAGGAGGCTGCAAAGGCCGATTGTTTGATTATAGACTGCTTCGGCTTGCTCTCTTCCATCTACCGTTATGGCGAGGTGGCCTATGTGGGAGGTGGTTTTGGCGTAGGTATCCACAATATCTTGGAGGCTGCCGTTTATGGAATGCCGGTTGTCTTCGGTCCTAACTACCATAAGTTTAGGGAGGCAGTCGAAATGGTGAAGGTCGGCGGGGCGTTCCCTGTTAATGATGGCAACGATTTCTCTCGTGTGATGGATGATTTGATGGAGGTGGATTCCGATTCTTTCCAAAGGGCTTCGGCAGAGGCTCGCCAATTCGTTTCGAATAATTGTGGGGCAACGGATGCTGTCTTGAAGGCAGTATTTAAGGAGAGTTCTAAATAAGAAAGCAGGAGAGAGAAAACTTCTGTAGGCTTAAGGGATGTGTTCGATAAGGGCATATCCTTTTTTCTTTCCCATAAAAGAGCCGATGAAACTTTACGATTCACACCAAAAACACTATTTTTGTTTTGTGGAGAAGTGACCTCCGCGTGTATTACCAAAAGATAAAGAGATGCGTGTTAGTGTATATTGTGCGTCAAGTTCGCAGATTTCAGATTCCTATAAGTTTCAGGCATACGAGTTGGGCAAGATTTTGTCGGAAGAAGGTGTGGCTTGCAATTATGGCGGCGGAAGCGTTGGCCTAATGGGAGCCTTGGCTCAGGCTATGCTTGATCATGGTGGTTCCATCGTAGGCATCATCCCTCAGTTTATGGTCGACCAAGGTTGGGATAATCCTAAGGTGCAGATGGAGGTGGTGAATTCTATGCATGAACGTAAACAGCGCATGGTGAAGGATGTGGATGCGGCGATTGCCTTGCCAGGAGGAATCGGCACGTTTGAGGAACTGTTGGAGGTCATCACCTGGAGACAGTTGGGTTTGTTCTTGAAACCGGTTGTTATCTTGAACGTGAACGATTACTATGCTCCGTTGCTTGCCATGTTGGAAAAGGCTGTGGAAGAACAGTTTATGAGAAAGGAACATCTGAATTTGGTGACGGTGGTCTCCTCGGCGAGCGAGGTTTTGCCAGCCATCCGCAACTCTGCTGTTTGGACACGTGGCGAGGCATTGGGTAAGGCTGCATTGTAAATAGGAGGCTTATGGGCGATCTTTTTGAAAAATTGCATGATAGAAGGGCGAGGTTGTTCTCTCAGTTGAACGACCCTGCTGCTGTCGGCGTTTGGAAAATGGTCGTCGACAAATATTCAGATCAGGCTCATTTCTTGTATGAGTTGTTGCAAAATGCAGATGATGCTGGAGCGACGAATGTCCGTATTCTATTGTCTGCCGATGTTCTCTATTTTATTCATGATGGCGTTGTCCCTTTCTCTATTACGGATGTGGACAAGGAACAGACAGGTGAGTCTATCGGTCATTTGAATGCCATCACCTCCATCGGAGCCAGTTCCAAATCGGGGACAAATACGATAGGCAAGTTTGGTGTGGGCTTCAAGTCCGTATTCCAATATACGGATGTTCCTCATATAGAAGATGACGGTTTTTGTTTTAAGATCGTGAATTATATCGTTCCGGAGAGGGATGTGCCAGTGCCCAATTTGCGCAGGCGGGGGGAGACGTTGTTTTCCATCCCTTTCCGTGACTCACAAAAGGCTTTTTCGGAAATTTTAGATAAGCTGAAGCGATTGAGGCATCCGCTACTTTTTCTGCGTTCTTTGCGTCGTATTGAGTGGTCTGTCTCAGGAGGCGAGTCTGGTTCGTATGAACGCAAATATTTGACTTCTAAAACTTTCCCATTGGCCGATTATGCTTTTGTGGAGGAGTCTCAAACGTTGGAGGGCGAACGGCAAGTTTCGTTCCTTCATTTGTTCTCCCGGGATTTCTCGCTTTCGAAGGATGGTTCTTTGTCGGGAACTGTCGCATTTTCGGCTCAGGAAGATGGATCGTTGGTGGATTCTCCAACCAGTGATGACGTGGCCTATTGCTATTTCCCTACGAAAGAGAAAACGGAGTTGAATTTTAGGATTCATGCCCCTTTCTTGTTGACGGATAGCCGCGAGGGAATTAAGCAGGGCGAGGACTGGAATGTACGAATGATGGAGCAGTTGGCTTCCTTGGCAACTGACGGGGTGGAACTCTTGGCTTCGCTTCGGACAAGGTCAGGAAACTTTGTGTTGGATGATAATCTGTTTTCCATAGTTCCGTTGGATCGCAAGCGCTTCTTCCGTAAGACGAGATCGGGCTGGGAGTCGATTTCGCCCTTCTCTCTTTTTTATGATCGTTTTGTGGAGAAACTCTCCTCTTCGCCTCTTTTCCGTTCGAGGAGTGGTTATGTCGATTGTCGTCACACACGCTATGCTTCGGATAAGGAGTTGGAGCAACTTTTGGAGGAGGCTTCCGGATTGTCGTCTCTTCCAGTCATAGGGGAGGTGGGTCTTGATTGGTCTTTCCTCTCGTTGCGTCCGCAGGATAGTGTGGTTTTAGATTACCTTGCAGAGCATGGGTTGGTGGCGGTGACGGTGACTTGGAATTTGTTGGTCGAGTCGTTGACCGTTCCTTTTTTGCAAGCCCAAACTTCAGTTTGGCAGAAACAACTTTATGCCTCTTTATCGGCTCATTCTTCTGAATGGAAGGTGGAGGAGGCTCGTAGGCGAGTGCCGATAAAGAGTGCTGATGGACGCTTCTTACCGGCTTTTGATGAGGAGGGCAGGCCGTTGTTGTTCTTGTCTGCTGGTTCTTCGGATAGTTTTCTGTGTGTCGATCCTGAGTTGCTGGGCGATGCAGGTTGTCGACGATTTTTCACTCAGTTGGGCATTTCTCATCCCGACCTTTTGTCGGAAGTGGAGTGTGTGGTTCTTCCTCGATACCGATCCCATTCTGTGGCGGCGGATGATTGGCAGACGTTGTTCCGTGACATGAATCTTTTTGTGGAGGCTTACCAAAGTTTCCGTTTTATGGATAGTCGTCAGGAACGTTTCTTGGCTCTGTTTAAGGAGGTTCCTTTGTTCCCGTCTGTTGATAATCAAGGCCTTTCGACTCTAAGATGTGCTACCGATATTTATGTAGAAGTTCCTGATTTGAAGCTGTTTCTGGCGCATGATTCCTCTGTGGCTTTTCTGGATCCCCGCTTGGCGAGAGAGGGTTTCCTGCCGGAGAAGAGGGAGGCTTTTTATAAATTTCTATCGGCTGTGGGTGTCTCTTTCGGTTTGAAGTTGAGGCAGGTGAGGCGTTTGCCTGATTCGAAGGAGGCTTTACGTCTTTCGCTGGCGCCCAAGAGCCTTCGTCAATATGATCAAGGTGACCAGCAGATTGATGATTGTGAAATCGAAGGTTTTGCCTCTTTCTTAACCCATATCACGGAGAAATCTTCGCAGGCCTTTTTCCGTTTACTTTCGGAACAGATTGAACGGCAGAGTTCCTATATGTTCCAACTCTCTTTGAAGGGGCAATATCGCTATGTGGAACGTGCGAAAAAAAGTTATACGGAGGAGGTGATTGCCCATACTACGGCTTGGCACTCTTTGTTCTCCGACAAGTGGCTTTATGGTGCGGATGGTAATTGGGCGTCTCCGTCGGAAATAGCTTCTGTGGATCGACTATCTTCTTCCTATCGGATTGATACGCCTGATATCCTTTTCTTTTTGGGTATTTCGGATGATGCTGCTTTCCGTGGCTTGACTCCGGAGCAACGACGTTCGGTGAAGTTGGTGCGTTCGTTCGATGAAATGGGCATTTCTGTTGACAGATTGGAGCGGCTCTTAGTGGAGTATAGGCAGGGCATGTTGCCCGATGCAGTGTTGTCTTATTTGAAGGCTGGCGCTGATTCTGACGAAAAATAAAAAAGTTGGGCCTTGGTGAGAATCCTCAACCAAAGCCCAATAAAAGTAAATAAAAGAGTTGTTAATCGCCTATGACTATCCAAGATTCACATTCCTTTTTTCTCTTTGCTCGCATTGATATTTTCGATGGTGATGGTAGCTGCTTGTGTGCAGATGAAAGAAAACAAAAGAAAACTTACGATTGGAAGTTCTGCATCGTTGAAATCGTAAATGGTTAAATGCTAGATCCTTTGGCTTGTTTGTAAATTTCCCCCAATTGCTTGGAGATGGTGTCATAGCTGAAAATGTAGGCCTCTTTCCGTATTTTTTGCGCATCGTATTCGTGATGGTGGCTGATCATCCAATCCATTTTTTCGGCGAGCGCTTCGGGTTGTCTAAAGGGAACTAGAAGGCCATTGTCAGGGTGGATGACTTGCGGAGCGATCCCTACGGCGGTTGTGATGACGGGTTTTCCGCTGGCAAGGCTCTCCATGATGACGACTCCGGAGGTTTCGAAATTTGAGTTTAAGAGGAAAACGTCGGAATGTTGGAACTGAGTCATGACCTCTTCCGGCGTCTTTTCTCCTAAAAAGTGAACCGAATCTATTACGTTCAGACTCTTTGCGTAGTCATAAACTTCTTGAAAATCAACACCTGTTCCGATGATGGTCAACTCAAAATCGTTTCGTCTCTCTTTCAAAATCTTGACTGCCTCTAAAATCCCTTTTACGTTTTTAGCCTCCTCGCAAAAGCAGGAGATGTGGAGAAACTGCGTCCGTTCATGTTTCTCGTTGCAAAGTTCTTGTTGGAAGAAAAAATCATCTACAACGTTGTTGACTATCTGATAGTTGGCATGGTTTAACCCGTTTTCAATCATGGCGTTTTGTAGCGTTACGGATACTGGCAGGATCGCTTTTGCGTTGGCGACGGCCAATTCTGTCGCTCGTTTCCTTAGCCAGCCGTTGTAACCATTCCTTATTTTCAGATAGCGACTCCAATGTTCGGTGATGACGTAGGGAATTCCATAAAACCATTTGATTAACAAGGCGATGATTGCTGTCCTTGTCAGTATGTTGGTATGGATTAAATCAGGCAGTCCCTCTTTCCGTATGAGTTGGAACCCTTTCCAGTAGGCTCGTAGCCAATTGAGGGTTTTGACGACTTTTTTTAGAAAGGGAGTGTTGGATTCCGGATAGTAGATGTAGATCTCACGGACATCCTTGAACTTCTCTTCTTCTATCTCAAATGAGTCTCCTGTGAAATTTTTAACGTAGAGTACCGTGACGTTGGCGATGCGGGAGGCTGCTTCAGCGTGCTTCCTGACAAAGAGGCCTTCCATGGCATCGTAACGATTGGGGTACCAACTTGATAAAAAAAGGATTTTCATTTTGTCGTCTTTTTGCAAAGATACAAAAGGATTTTTAAAAAGGAAAAGAGTAGATGTTTGTAAAAACTTGCTATATTTGTCTTTGATAGTTATGCTTTTTTTAATGGACCTGTCTTAATATGGACGGTTTGGGGTTCCTGTTGATGAAGTATAGAGTAGGGTGGAGCTTCGGCAAATGTATTAAATGAAAATTACCCTATGGGGAATTCCTAAATAATTGTCAATCATTAAGATATCTCCGAATTGAATACTGTATGGATGTATTAAAAGAAATAGAGCGATTAGAAAATGAACTTATTCGTTTGAAAGGGAATCAGCAGAATATTTCTATTCGTTTGGGTACTGTGAATGACGAGTTGGACAAGGTGATTCCAACGTTGAAACGTTTCTCCCAATCTTTGACGGAAGAGGAGGCGGAAATACTTCGTCGTTTATCTCAATTCCAAGAGGAGTTGACCCAGTTGAAGGAGAATTGTAAGGAAATGGGCATCGTCTCTGTCGAGGAACCTGCGCCATCGGTTCAGGAGGTTCCTCAGCCTATCGTTGAAGCAGTGACTCAACCCTCCGTTCCTTTGGTTGACAAAAAAGAGGAGGTTGTGGTTGATCGTGTCGAGGCTCCTGTCGCAGAGCCGGAAGAGAAAACGGAGACGAAGATTGTGGAGGAGAAGCCTGTCGTTGAGACTCCTGTTTCGAAGCCGGTACCTCCGAAGCCTAAGGCTCCCCAAGAGAGCTATTTCCCAACTGTGGATTGGGAAAAATTTATTGGCGAGAACCTCATCAGCAAGTTGGGTATATTGATTCTCTTGATTGGTGTCGCTATCGGTGGAAAGTATGCAATCGACCATGAAATGTTGAGTCCTACGGTTCGAATCATCCTCGGCACGGTGTTAGGTTTGGCATTGCAAGGTGTGGCCTGGAAACTCAAGAAGGATTACAAGAAATTTAGTGCGATTCTTTCGAGTGGCTCCTCGGCCATACTCTATTTCATGACCTATTTCGCATACGATTTCTATAGCATGATACCGAAGCCGTTGGCTTTTGTCATGATGGTCTTGATAACCGCCTTCTCTGTCTTTACGGCCTGGTGGTACGATATGGAGGTGGTTGCTATTATCGGGCAGGTGGGCGCCTACGTCATCCCATTCTTGTTGAGTGACGGCAGTGGCTCCGTTTTGACCTTATTGACTTATATCGTGTTGATTGATAGTGGAATATTGGTGATTTCGATAAAGAAATATTGGCAAAAACTCTTTGCTGTCGCCTTCGTCTCTTCTTGGTTGATAACGGTTATCTCTTATCGACTTACTTCGTGGGATGCATTGTCTGATTGTTATGGCTTGTTGGCTTTGATATTTGCCCTTTTCGCCATTTTCTACGTCTCTACGTTGGTTTACAAGGTGCGGAAAGACTTTGAGTTTGTTCGATTCGATATTATCTTCCTCTTGTCCAATTCGTTCTTCTTTTTTGCCTTAGGGTATAATTTGATTTATAATCATGAGGAGATGGTTATTTCGTTGCCTCTCTTCTCCCTCTTTAATGCGTTGATTCATTGCGGTGTCTCCTATCTCCTCTATAAGAAACAGTTGGTGGATGATGCGTTGCAACGATTGATTTTGGCCTTGAGCGTGACCTTTATCACGGTCTCCATTGCAATTGCGACAAGCGGTCATTGGATTACGATTTTCTGGATGATGGAGGCGTTGGCTCTTTTCTGGGTGGCCCGAACGAAGAAGAAATCTTTTTACGAGAAGATGAGCTATCCTGTGTTGCTTTTGGCCATGGTGAGTTTGATGGCTGATTGGGGTAATCCGGATGGGGCTAATTCCAAACTGTTCTCTGACTTGGCGATGCTCTTCTCCGAGTGGCGAAGTACTTGGGATGTCCATCCTCATTCCGAACAGGGCGTTGTTTTGCCATGGGTGACGACGATTCTCTCTTTGGTGGCTTTGGCCGCTATCCTTTGGATCGACAATCGTTATCCTGCGGAAGAGAAGGATGAGAAGCAGTCGACTCTTTTCGGAGTCTCTTTCTTGTCTGTCTTGACACTTGCGATCTTCGTACATTTCACGCAACCATGGATAACGCTCCTGTTGTCGCTTGAATTTGCGGTACTGTTCTTCTTTGCAAGGAAAAAGGAGAATTTCCTTTTCGAAAAAGCCGCTTATGGATTGATTGTCCTTTCGTCGTTGCTCAGTGTTTATGTGTTGCATGAGGCGCTGGATGTTGTCTCTTTCGATGAAGAGGGAGAATGGTTGATCTTTTACAAAGATGTTTTGCCCGCTGTGATTCCTTTTGTGTTGTCTTTGGTTGCAGTGGTTCTTACGGATTGGAAGATTCCATGTAAGGAAGTTAATGCATGGAAGGAATTCTCGTCTTGTGTACGTATACTTCTCATCTATGCGGTGGCCTATGCTTGTGTGGTGGTGACAATTCCATTTGAACACTTCGTGGTTAATAATTCGGCTACTCTTTGGACGTTGGAGGTTTTGGCCTTCTTCTTTATCGGCAGGTACTATAAGAATCCTTTCTACGAAAAAGCTTTGGTGCCTCTTTGCTTCATGTTGTTGATGTTGTGGTATTGTGGCCTCTGTATGAGTTTTGAGGGAAGGTGTTTCTCTTCGATTTCAATGATGCTTCTCTTTGTGGCGTCGCTCTTTGCTCTTTTGTGGATCAACCAGAGATATGAAGTCTCTTATTCGAAAATAATGGCCGGAGTCCTCCGTTGCTTGATCTCGGTGACGTTCGCTTGCTTCGTGGTTCGGTTGTTGGTTGAATGGACGGATGAGGATTTTATTTATTCCTGTGATTTCGTCATGGTCTTCTTTGCTGCCGTTTCCTATTGGGCATCCAGACAAGGACTCAAGATGTTGGCTAAATTCGATTTTATTGTGATGGCGATTGCTTTGGTAGCTTTCGCCTCTTATGGCTTGAATGAGTTGGGTTCTCTTCGCACTCTATTTATGATGGCGGAGAATGGTAGTATAGGTTATTATCTATTGATTCGATACCTGTCCTTCTTAGCCTTTGCCGTGGCTATAGCCCTACTCGTCTATTATCGAAATTCTCCTTATTGTGATTTCGGCTTGTCTAAGGGAGAAAAGGTTGTTTATTATGATATCTCTTTGGTTTTGCTCGGACTTGTGATTGGAACCAGCGAATTGTTCAATATCTTTGATTTGTTACATTACAACGAATCGTATAAATTGGCTTTGTCTATTTTCTGGGGCTGTTGTTCGATGTTCCTCATCTATTTCGGCTTGTTCCGACAGATGAAGCATCTCCGCATAGCTGGTTTTATTTTGTTCGGCGTTATTCTGGTTAAGTTGTTCTTCTATGACCTTAGCCATCTCGATACGTTGTCAAAGACGATTGTCTTTGTTTCGTTGGGTGTTTTGCTTTTGGTCTCTTCGTTCTTCTATCAGAAGATTGCCAAGAAACAGCAGGAGGAGATGACCCCTGTCGAAGAGGGTAAGTCCTCTACAGATGTCGATGATAAACAGGATGATAATCAGAAGGGTTGATAGATAAGTCAGTATGATTGAAGAAAAATATATGTGGCGTTGCTTCGAGTTGGCGCGCCGAGGAAAGGGAAACGTAGCACCTAATCCGATGGTGGGTGCGGTGATTGTCTGTGACGGGAAAATTATCGGAGAGGGGTATCATCGCAAATGCGGTGAGGCGCATGCGGAGGTCAATGCGGTGGCTTCCGTGCGTGATCCCGAATTGTTGAAACGTTCGGTGATCTATGTGAGCCTCGAGCCGTGTTCCCATTATGGAAAGACTCCGCCTTGTGCCAACTTGATATTGGACAAAGGCATTCCGGAGGTGGTCGTCGCCAATGTCGATCCCTTCCCGGAGGTGAGTGGGCGAGGCATCCGCTTGCTGCGAGATCATGGTGTGAAGGTGACGGAGGGTCTCTTGGCCGAACAAGGTTGGGAACTGAATCGTCGCTTCTTCACGTTCCATACAAAAAAACGTCCCTATGTCATACTGAAATGGGCGCAGAGTGCTGACTCTTTCTTGGATGTTTGTCGAGATTCTGCGGATGTTCCTCCTTTGCTGATTTCCAATCCTCAATCGGCCATCTTGGTCCATAAACTGCGTTCGGAAGAGAGTGCTATCTTGGTGGGTACGCGTACGGCATTGTTGGACAATCCTTCGCTTACGGTCCGCCATTGGGCCGGTCGGAATCCTGTCCGTATCCTTTTGGATAGGACGTTGAAGGTGCCTCAAAACTATAAGCTCTATGATGGAACTGCGCGCACGGTTGTCTTGACCCAGAAAAAGCCATTGATCTCTCATCCTGCGGTCGAATATAGGGAGGTGGAGTTTGATGCGGAGGGCAGGGTGGTAGTGGCCTCTTTGTTGTCCTCTTTGTATGAACTGAATCTGCAATCCGTGATTGTGGAGGGTGGGGCGGCTTTGCTTCATTCCTTCCTGGAGTCCAATTTGTGGGATGAGATGCGGGTGGAGACAGCGATGGACTTGGTGGTTAAGTCGGGCGTTGAGGCTCCGTCCTTAGCAGGAACCTTGGTCGAGGAACGTTTTGTTGGAGGACATTCGCTGCAAGTCAGGAGAAATTTCTGATAAAGTTGTTCAGAACCCGCTTCCAAGTGTAAATATTCCTTAGATATGCTTAAAATGTGCATAAAAATATCTATCTTTACCCAATAAAATGCGGTATGTAACGTTCCGCGTGATGTTTTGAACTCAATTAGGGCGTTTTTTAGCCGTGGCGTGTAGGAATGGCAGAAATGTTCTGCTTGAGTTAAATTTCTGAGTTTTTAAGGATGCTTTGGGAGATAACCACATTTATTATAGCGATTGTCTATATTTACACGATATTGACGACGGTCATCATGCTGTTGATGGAGAACAGGAATCCTGTTAAATCCATTGCGTGGATTGTCGTTTTGATATTGGTGCCTATTGTCGGTTTTATATTTTATATCTTTTTCGGGAAAAACCTTAGGAAGCAATTCGTCATTTCTCGGCGCAGTTTGCAGAAACTGAAAGGTTATTCTTATACCGTGGAGGACATCAAAAGAGTTTCTACGGATGTCTTGCCGGAGGAACATCGGAATTTGGCGACGTTGCTCATGAATAGTTGTGATGCAGAAGCCTATCCGAATAATGACGTGCGTCTCTATACGGATGGAAAGACCCTTTTTGAGGATATTTTCGTGGCCTTGGAATCTGCCCAACACCATATCCATTTGGAGTATTACATCTTTCTTGCCGACGAGATCGGTAGTAAGGTGATTGACATCTTGTTGCGTAAGGTAAAGCAAGGTGTCGCTGTGCGTGTGATCATTGATGATGTGGGCAGTTGGCAGATGAAGAAGAGCGCTATCGCTGAGATGCGTGCGGCCGGCATTCGTTTGGAGTGTTTCTTGAAGGTCGGTTTGCCTTTCTTGAGCAGTAAGGTGAACTATCGAAACCATAGGAAAATTTTGGTGGTGGACGGTCGCGTCGGCTTTACGGGAGGAATGAACATTGCCGATCGTTATGTCCAAGGCGTGAAGTGGGGTCCATGGCGCGATTCGCATCTTCGTATTGAAGGAAGCGGTGTGGCCGGTTTACAGAAGACGTTCTTGTCCGACTGGTATTTTGTGGATCGTAAGTTGATTTCCGATCCGAATTTCTTCCCAATGCCGGAGGCGAAGGGTAAGACCTTGTTGCAGATGGTTACGAGTGGTCCTGATACGGTATGGAATAGCATCATGCAGATGTATTTCACCGCCATTGTTCAGGCTCGCCGCTATATTTATATCGAGACTCCTTATTTCTTGCCGAACGACAGTATTGTCACGGCCTTGCAGAATGCGGCCTTGAGTGGTACGGATGTGCAGGTCATTTTGCCGGAAAGAGCCGATGCTAAGTTTACGCTTATTGGTTCTTATTCCTATCTGAATGAGATGTTTAAGGCGGGAGTGAAGATTTATTTCTATAAGAAGGGATTTGTTCATAGCAAGACGATTGTGATTGACGATGAGATTTCGACTGTCGGTACGGCCAACATGGATGTCCGCAGTTTTGAACAGAATTTTGAGGCGAATGTCTTGATGTATGATCCGAATATAGCCGTGAAGATGAGGCAATTGTTTGAAGAGGACAGAGCCAATTCCGAAGAGGTGAACAAGGCGGATTGGGAGAAACGTCCTATATCGCAAAAGGTAAAAGAGTCGGTGGCTCGTCTGTTTAGCCCCGTCTTATGATGTTATGGTGAATGTTATGAAAAGGATAGTGTTATCGTTTTTGGTGTTTTTTTGTAGCGTTTTCTCGTATGCTCAGGTAGATAGCGTTGCAAATGTAAAGTCGTCTACGGATAGGAAGAAGGTCGCTGTTGTCTTGAGTGGCGGTGGCGCAAAAGGTGTCGCTCACGTTGCGGTCTTGAAGGAGATAGAGAAGGCCGGCATCCCTGTTGATATCGTGGTAGGAACGAGTATGGGTGCTTTGGTAGGAGGACTTTATTCCATTGGATATACGACAGACCAATTGGATAGTTTGATCTGTTCCTTGGATTGGATGTATTATATCAAGGATGATGTCTCCCGTTATGACCAATCGTATGATAAGAAACGTCGGTCGGAGAAGTTCTTGCTCTCTTTGCCGTTTGGTAAGAAGGGAAAGGATATTTTGAGTGGAGGTATCTTCCAGGGACAAAATGTGACGAACTTGATTGCGGAGTTGACGTTCGGATATCACGATTCCCTTGATTTCAATAACTTTAAGCGTAAGTATGCTTGTGTTGCCTTCAATGTGGTGAATGGTGACGAGGTGGTCTTCCATAGCGGTGTTCTTTATAAGGCGATGCGTTCCAGTATGGCGGTTCCAGGCGTTTTCAGTCCGATTCGTATGGACGGAATGGTCTTGGTGGATGGCGGTATGCGAAACAACTTCCCTGTGGATGTGGCGAAGCAGATGGGCGCGGATTTTGTCATCGGTGTGGATGTCGGCGACGAACTGTTGAAGGAGGAGGAGATAAAGAACGTGGCTTCGATTGTGGATCAGATTGTCTCTTTGGCATGTAAGGCCAAGCATGAGGATAATGTGGCCAAGACGGATGTCTATATTAAGGTGAATGTCGACGGCTACTCTTCTGCCAGTTTCTCGAAGGAGGGAGTCGATTCCTTGGTAGCCCGTGGCGCGGTCGCAGCGAAGGAGCATTGGGAGGACCTCTTGGCCTTGAGAAAGAAACTTGGATTGGATGAGTCGTATGAGATGCCAACTCCGATGGAGTTCCAGATGTTGACGGATAAGGATACGTTGCTTTTGAAGAACGTCCGTTTCTTGGGTATCGACAAGGTGGATGAGCGTAGGCTTATGCACAAATATAAGTTGAAGTCGAACGAACTCTCTTCCATCACATTGGG
Source organism: Paludibacteraceae bacterium (assembly GCA_017553575.1). Taxonomy (GTDB): domain Bacteria; phylum Bacteroidota; class Bacteroidia; order Bacteroidales; family Paludibacteraceae; genus RGIG10190. The sequence continues at coordinate 3,158 of JAFZKQ010000113.1, read as the reverse complement.
TCGCATTAAGGATATCGTCTCCTACTTGAACGGAACACTTGACTATAGGTCAGTTAATTATGATATGAAATATTCGCAGGATGGATATGAGTTGGATTTCGTTTTGCAAGAGAAGAAAAATAACTCGTTCAATTTGGGCTTGCGTTATGATACGGAGGAGAAGGTGGCTGTCTTGGCCAACTTGACCTACCAATTGGATTTGCCGGTTCCATCCCAATTTTCGGTGACGGGTCGATTGGGTAATCGTTCCCTAATTCGTGCTGATTATTCGGTCAAGTCGTGGAATTTTGCCGGAGTGAACTTCGCCTACATGTTCCAGCACAACGATGTCAACGTCTATCGGCAGGCGGAGCGTTTGTATAACGAGACCTATCGTTACCATTTGGGTGAGATTTCGCTCTATGATGTAGTCTTCCAACAGATGAAGATGCAGGCGGGTATTCGTTACGAGTACTTTAATTTCAATGATTTCTTGGTCAATCCGAATGAAGAGAGTGAGCGTACGGCGGTGGAGTCGCAGGGCTATGTCTCCTATTTCTTCGGCATGGATTTGAATCTCTTTAACAAGCGTAGTTTCCCTTCCAAGGGTATGGGTCTGACTGGTAACATCTCTTTGCTTACGGATAATATGTTGACGTATGGAGGCAATGCTCCTTTGGTGGATTTCTCGTTCAATTGTAAGCGTGTCATTCCGGTCTCTTCCCGCTTTGCAGTGATTCCTTCGTTGGCGAGCCGATATATTTTTAGCGATGAAGATACGCCATATCCTTACCAGAATGTGGTGGGTGGCTATACCCAAGGACGATATACGCCTATGCAGATTCCTTTTGTCGGATTAGGTTATATGGAGTTTGTCGAAGATGCGGTGGGTGTGCTTCGCTTGGATCTGCGTCAGCGTGTGATGAAGAACCATTACTTCACGCTTGCGGGCAATGCCGCTTTCACGGGTGATGAGTGGCCAGACCTTTTCGATAAGGATCCGTTGAAGGGTGTCAGCTTGGGTTATGGATACGATTCGTTGTTCGGTCCGTTGGAGGCTTCCCTCTACTATTCCGACTGGTCATCGCAATTGGACTTCTATATTAGTTTAGGATTCAACTTCTGATGCCGTTTTTTCTATGGGCGAGGATTTGAAACGGCAGACGAAGCGTTCCATCGTTTGGAATGCCTTGGATAAAATCGGTTTTCAGGCGGTGGCCTTGTTGGTCGGCTTGATTACGGCCCGTTGCCTTAGTCCGGATGATTTCGGTTTGTTGGGTGCGCTGGCCATCTTTACGGCATTGTCCAACATCTTGGTCGAGAGTGGCTTCACTTCGGCTATGGTTCGTCGGGAGAACAATACCGATGCGGAGTATATGGCCGTCTTCTTTTTCAATTTGCTTCTGAGTTTGTTGATTTATGGTCTCCTCTTTGTTTCGGCGCCCTATATCTCCGACTATTTCAATATGCCGGAGTTGCTTTGGCTCTCTCGATTGTTGTTTTTGGCGATTATCCTTAATTCCGTCGGGATTGTCCAGACGATTGTCTTGACGAAACGGATGGAATTCAAGGTTTTATCCCTGTCCAGTCTCATCTCGGCAGTTGTTTCGGGTATTGTCACGGTGGGGATGGTGCAATTGGATTTCGGTTATTGGGCTTTGGCGGCGCAGATTCTGATGCAAGTCGGATTCAAGTCCCTCTTCTTGTGGATTTTGAGTTCTTGGAAGCCCGTCTGCCAAGTTGATTTCAAGGTGATACGGGAATTGTTCGCTTTCAGTTTCTCGCTGATTCTTTCGGGTATGTTGGGCACGGTGGTGAAGTATGTCTACAATCTGGTGATTGGCCATAATTTCCAGCGACAAGATTTGGGTTACTATTCGCAGGCGTTCAAGTTCCATCAGATACCGAGTTCTGTGGTTTCCGGCACCATTTCGGGCGTTGCTTATCCCGTCTTGTCGAGCCTGAACCATGACGAGAGCAAGCAGTTGTCCTACTTTCGGAAGTTGATGCGTGTGACGGCCTTTTGCATCTTCCCTGTCATGATGGGACTCTTTGTGGCCTTTGATAATTTGGTCTCTATTGTTCTTACGGACAAGTGGTTGCCGATTGTTCCCTATTTTAGGATATTGTGTTTTGCGGCCATACTTATCCCGCTCCATTCCATGAATCTCTCGTTGAATACCATCAAGGGATACCCCAAGCGTTCTTTTCTGTTGGAGATGGTGCGTAATGCCTTGGTGTTGGTCACCTTGCTCTTTTGTTTGGATAGTATCACCAACATGTTGATTAGCTATTCATTGACCTATTTGGTGGCCTATTTTATTAGTGCCTTTTATGTGAGCCGAATATTGCCTTATGGCGTTTGGATGCAGTTGAAGGATATTCTCCCTTATGCGGTGCTGGCCATCTTGATGTCGGTGGTTATGTATTTCGTTCCGATGATGGGATTGGGGCTTTATCCAACGGCGGCTTTGCAACTTTTGATGGGAGGCTTGTTCTATTGCTTGGCTCTTTATTTGTTGGGCTCAAAGGTCTTTGATGAGGTCTTGGAAGTGATGAAGAAAAAGAAATCTAATGATTAACAGATAATTTTATGCGTAAGTTTTTATTTTTTTTGCTGTGCCCTTTTATGTTGCTTTCTTGTGAAATGCAAAGCAAGCAAACTTTGTGTAATTCGGTTGCGATGATGAATCTCATGTGTCCTATGTCTGTTGGAGATACTGAGTTGATGTTCGATTCTGTCCTCTATAAGGGAAAAGAGAAGCGAATCCGTTTTTGCTATTCGTTTAAGGCGTCGGAGAATCGGGAACAGTATGGAGAAAACCTTCGAAAATCGGGTGAGAAATATTTGCGGTTTTGTGAGTTGTTGGATTTGGCTGGGACTGCTCAACTGAATGACATTCGTCTGTATATGACTTGGGCTGATTTTGATTTGCAGATTTCTTATCTTGATTCCAAAGGAGGAGTGTTGCAGGATTTCATCTATGGGAAGGATGAATACAATATGTCGCGAGAAGAGATCTTGGCTACGTTCCCTTCTGTTATGAAGGAAGCTTATCGAGATGTGCAATCTAAACTCCCTATGGAATTGGACCTTTCAACGGTTTTTGACAGCCTTTTTTGTGATACCAAGAATCACAGAGTGGTGCAATATTATACGATACATGATTTTAATATGG
>JAFZKQ010000001.1 GCA_017553575.1 Paludibacteraceae bacterium | reverse complement strand
GCGCTTGAGTTGTCAATCATGACGGCACCATACTTCGTTATTGTTTCAGCGTACTCCTTTGAAATGCCTGCACCTGCAGAGGTGAATGCGATATCAATATCCTTGAAATCATCATTGTGCTTAAGTTCCTTGACAGTATACTTCTTGCCCTTGAACTCATACTCTGTTCCTGCACTGCGAGATGAACCGAAAAGTACTAACTCTGAAACTGGGAAATTTCTTTCCGCTAAAACGCGAAGGAACTCTTGTCCTACCGCACCGCTTGCACCAACAATTGCTACTCTCATTGTTTGTCGAATTATATTATAATCTATTGAACTTTTTCCGAAATTTCGTATATTTGCTAATTTTCTGCAAAGATAATTCTTTAATCAACACTAACGTTAAAATGAGACTGTTTTATTTGTTCGTTTTTTTGTTTGTTTCTTGTTCTACTGTTTTGTGTGCTTCCAAAGGCAGACAATATGATGGAAACAAAATGTTTGAGTTTTGGTCGGGAGAGAAGGAAAATTTCATCTTGACTGACAGTTCTTTACAACTCCACGCTCCTCGTGAGTTGCGGAAATCGTATCTCTTCACGCCCTCCTCGGTCTTCGGTGAGGCGGAGTGGCGGATGCGGCTTCGACTAGGCTTTAATCCTTCTGGAAGCAATTACGTCCGGTTTTATTTGTCGAGCAATTCTCCTGATTTGAAGGGAAGCTTGGAGGGCTATTTTGTCCAAGTCGGGAACGCCTCCGACCAGATTCTGCTTTATAGGCAGAGTGGGACTTCTGTCAAGAAGTTGGTGGCCAGTGCGACTCAACGCCTGGATTTCGACTCTTTGATTGTGGACATCCGTGTCAACCGAACTGCGACGGGAGCTTGGAGCCTCGCCTCCAAAATCAATGGAGAGCCCTCTTTCTCGGTGGATGGTACGGCCAACGATTCAACCTTCACCTCTTGCTATTTTATGGGGATCTTTTGCAATTTCACGACGACCCGAAGGGAACAGTTCTATTTCGATTACTTCTCGGTCCAAGGGGAAGAGTTTCGTGACGAGGAGCCTCCGACTATTCTAAAGGTGGAGAAGAGTGATACGTGCGTGCGACTCTCCTTCTCGGAGCGGATAGATTCCTTACAGGCGGCGTGTTATATGGATGGTGAGCCGCTCTCGGGATTTTGGAACGCCTCTTCTACGCAGTTGACTTTGAACTTCGACTCCCCTCTTCAGCGGGGTGTCTTGCATCGTCTATCCTTAGATGGGATTGTCGACATGGCTGGGAACAGATTGAAAGATACGCTTTTGGAGGTGGTTTTGGCCGAACCTTTGAAACAGGGAGACCTTATCATCAATGAGTTGCTTTTCCATCCTTACCAGGGTGGGGTGGATTATGTGGAGCTCTACAATCGCAGTGGTAACTATGTCAACCTTGGAGGCTTGCTCTTGGCTTCCTATAAGTCGGACACGCTTCTCTATGCGGCGAAGCGTCTTCCTGATAGACTCCTCGCACCGGAGGAGTATGTGGTGCTCACGACAGACTCGGACGCGGTTTGCCAATTCTATGACTGTCAGGGAAATGATGTATTCCTTATCCTAGAAAAATTGCCTGCATATGGGAATAGTAAAGGGAGTGTAGTTTTGGCGACAAGAGATAGTTTAGTCATTGACGATTTCATCTATCAGGAGTCCATGCACGATGAGCTCCTGAAAGGGAAGGAGGGCGTGGCTTTGGAACGCGTCTCTCCCGATTCGAAAGAGTGGGTGTCGGCTTCCGCCACTTCCCATTTCGGTACTCCAGGCTATCGGAACTCATCGGTGTCGAGTGGCTTGGAAGAGGTGAGACTTGCCCAAGAAGTCTGCTATCCGCAACGAGGAGAGGAGGGCGGAATACGCCTTTCATATAGTTTCTCGCAACCGGGCTATTTTGCCTATGTCTCTGTTTTTAACCTTAACGGAGTCTGTGTACGCCACCTGCTCCAAAACCAACTTTTGGGTACGAGTGGGGAGATTGAGTGGGACGCCAAGAGCGACAATGGTGTTTTACAACCCATTGCCCCATATATCATTCTGTTTGAGGCGCACAACGCACAAGGCGAACTTGTCCGCAAAAAATTTGTTTGTGTGGTGAGCCAATAGCACAGGAGAAAGTCGTCGAACGGGACGATATAAGAACAGCCCCATGCCGAAGCGTGGGGCTGTCTATGATTACGTTATAAGTTCTGTAGAGTGCAGCCTTGTTAGGCCAGTTTGTTTAATACCGATTCAATCACTTGAGGGAAATGGGCATATTCCAATTTATGGACTTTTTGTGCCACATCCTCAGGCGTGTCGGTAGGCAATACTTCGCAGCGAGCTTGGAAAATAATTGTGCCCGAATCAAAGAACTCGTTCACATAGTGGATGGTGATACCGCTTTCACGTTCGCCGGCTGCCACTACTGCTTCGTGGACCTTCATGCCGTACATGCCCTTTCCGCCATAGTTGGGGAGGAGGGCTGGATGGATATTGACGATTCGGTCGGGGTAGGCCGCCACCAATTCAGCAGGCACTTTCAATAGGAATCCGGCCAACACGATGAAGTCGATCTGTTCTTTGCGCAGAATAGTCAGGACTTCCCCCTCCTCCATCTCTTTTTTAGAGAAGACGATAGAGGGAATCCCTAGATTTTTTGCCCTTGTCAAGACATACGCATCTTTCTTGTTGCACAAAACCAATTTTATGTTGACATCCGGGTTGTTCTCGAAATGTTTGATGATGTTCTCTGCATTGGAACCCGATCCGGAAGCAAAAATTGCCACTTGTTTAGCCATATTACGTAAACAGTTAAATTATAATGATTTATAAAAAGCAAGCAAGGATTGAAAGTTCTGCCGACATGCTCATTTTTGGTGAAAATGTGCAAAATCAATCAAAAAAATGGAAAATAATTATTACATGTCACAGAAAATTCATTTCTTTGCACCACAAAATTAATATTTATTTATTAACTAAAAAATTTAGATTATGTCAGAAATTGCATCAAGAGTAAAAGCTATTATCGTAGATAAGTTGGGTGTTGATGAATCTGAAGTTACTAACGAAGCAAGCTTCACTAACGATCTAGGAGCAGATTCTCTTGACACTGTCGAATTGATCATGGAATTCGAGAAGGAATTTGGTGTAACTATTCCAGACGACCAAGCTGAGAAGATCTCTACAGTGGGAGATGCAATAGCTCATATTGAGTCTTTGCAAAAATAATTTTTTACTCTTTCCGAAAAAGTATGGAATTAAAAAGAGTAGTAGTAACAGGTCTAGGCGCAGTTACACCTCTTGGCAACAGTGTTCCCGAGTTTTGGGAAAACTTGCTGAAAGGAGTAAGTGGGGCTGGACCTATTACTCATTTCGACGCTTCCAAGTTTAAGACACAATTCGCCTGCGAGGTTAAAAACTTCGACCCTTTAAAATATTTCGAGAAAAAAGAGGTTAGGAAATACGACCTTTACGCACAATTCGCGATTGCAGCCGCAAAGGAAAGTGTTGATGACGCAGCGTTCGACATGGAGAAACTCAATCACGACCGCGTGGGTGTGATTTTTGCCTCTGGAATCGGAGGTATAGGCACCTTCGAACAGGAAGTGAAGAATTATGTCACATCAGCAGACGGAGTTCCACGATATAATCCATTCTTTATTCCTAAAATGATTGGAGATATAGCTGCTGGACACATCTCCATGATGTACGGTTTCCGTGGCCCTAACTTCGGTACGGTTTCCGCTTGTGCTTCTTCAACGAATGCTTTAGGTGTTGCTTTTGACCTTATTAGGCTTGGCAAGGCTGATGTCGTTGTTTCTGGTGGTGCAGAGGCTTCTATTACAGCATCTGGCGTAGGTGGTTTCACCTCTATGCATGCACTCTCCACTCGCAATGACGAGCCATCCACGGCTTCACGCCCATTCAGCAAGTCCAGAGATGGATTTGTCATGGGAGAAGGTGCAGCAAGCCTCATATTAGAGGAACTCGAACACGCAAAAGCTCGTGGTGCCAAGATATACGCTGAAATAGCAGGAACGGGTGCTTCCGCAGATGCATACCACATGACCGCAACCCATCCGGAAGGCTTGGGCGCAACGTTGGTTATGGAGAATGCTTTGAAGGATGCAAACATGAAGCCTGAGGACATTGATTATATTAATGTTCATGGTACTTCCACACCAGTGGGTGACCCTTCTGAGGTAAAGGCCATTTTGAGAGTTTTCGGAGATCATGCATACAAACTCAATATCAGTTCTACGAAATCCATGACCGGACACTTGTTGGGTGCTACAGGTGCGTTGGAAACCATCGCAAGCATTTTGTCTGTAAAGAATGATATTGTTCCACCTACGATCAACCATTCGGATGACGATAAGGATCCGGAAATTGACGACAAATTGAACTTCACGTTCAACAAGGCTCAAAAGAGAGTCGTGCGTGCGGCTTTGTCCAACACGTTTGGCTTTGGCGGACACAATTCTTCTATAATTGTTAAGAAATTTGCGTAGTTTCAGTATTACACGAATATTAGAAAAGTTAAGGCTCTTGACGAATCATCGAAAAGAGTCTTATCTTTTATTTCCCTTATCCCAAATATTGGGATTTTCTCCTAAAAACCTTTCTCTCTACGAGTTGGCCTTGATCCATAAGTCCTCCTCGGCAAAGGGGAAAGACGGAAGGAAACAAAACAACGAGCGTTTGGAATTCCTCGGTGATGCCATATTGGATGCTGTCGTCGCCGATATCCTATACCAACAGTTCATGGATCGTAAAGAGGGTTTTCTTACGAACACTCGTTCGAAAATTGTCCAACGGGAGACTTTGAACAAGGTGGCGTTAGAGTTGGGAATTGACAAGTTGATGGTCGTCCCTACGCATAACCATACCCACAACTTAAACATATATGGGAACGCCTTCGAGGCCTTGATTGGAGCCATCTACTTGGATCTCGGATACGAAAAATGCAAATGGTTTATGACCCATGTGGTCTTTGCCAAACACATTAACCTGAATAAATTGGCCATCAAGGAAGTCAACTTCAAATCAAAACTGATAGAATGGAGCCAACGGTATAAGGCCAATCTCCTGTTTGACCTTATCGAGGAAAGCATCGATGCCGAAAACAACCCGATTTTCCAAACTCAAATTCTAATCAACGGACAACCGGCTGGCATGGGCGTTGGTTACTCCAAAAAGGAGTCCCAACAGAACGCGGCAAAAAAAGCCCTAAAAAATATCAATGCGAACAAACGGCTCTACCTTGAATTTGGAAAGAATAAAGACCAAGAATCCAACCCTGACGAAATTGATCATCAACCCGTCAAATCCGAGTTGGCTCTAAGCGCAGAGGCGTAATTGCTTCTCTTGTCCTATTCTTGGTTATAAAATATAGTTATATGGAACATTCACATATCGGAAACTTAGTATTTGAAAATGCTAAGAAGTATGGTCAGAAAGTCGCCCTTAAGTACAAGGACAACATTAGCAACCGCTGGATGAGCGTCTCATGGAGCGAACTGTGTGAACGCGTCAAGCAAATAGCCTATTCCCTTATCGAAATAGGGGTGAAGGAGGAAGAGAAAATCGCCATATTTTCTCAAAACATGGCTGAAATCATTGAGGTGGACCTAGCTTGCCAAGCTCTTAGAGTGACGGCTGTGCCTATGTATGCGACCTCATCAACGTCTCAAATCGAATATATCATCAAGGATGCGGAAATCGAACTTATCTTTGCCGGTGAGCAATACCAATTTGACCGATCTGTTGAGGTTTTGCATGCCGACACTCCATTGAAAAGAATTGTGGCGATTCACTCTTCTGTCGATACGAAAGGGGAGACTGCAGCCATCCGATTCTCTGATTTCCTAGAGCAAGGGAAGAAGTCCCAAACGGCGCAAAGTATCTTTGAGGAGCGCTTCTCCCGCTTGTCTTCCGACGACTTGTGTACTTTGATTTATACCTCGGGTACGACGGGCGAGCCTAAGGGCGTGATGCTGACGGATGAGAACTACATGCAGGCCATGAAGATTCATGACATCCGACTTGTTAATGTAAACAATACGCAGAGCTCTTTGTGCTTCTTGCCTCTCAGCCACGTTTTTGAGCGTGCTTGGACGTACTATTGCTTGCACAAGGGTATTGCTATTTATATCAATTCCAATCCACGGGAGATATTGGGAGCCCTTAAGGAGGTGCATCCGAATTTGATGTGTGCTGTGCCTCGTTTCTGGGAGAAGGTCTATGCGGGTGTGAACGAGAAGATCGATTCTTTCCCAAGTGTGCTTCGTAAAATAGCCCGCCATGCCCTCGCTGTGGGCAAGAAGAGGAATATCTCTTATGTGCGTCTCAATAAGAAGGTGCCGACTCTTTTGGAGTTGAGGTACAAATTTTACGACAAGACATTGTTCCATCTCTTGAAGAAGGCTATCGGAATCGAAAAGGGAGTTATGTTCCCTTGCGCTGGTTCCCAATTGGCGGAGGAGGTCAACCTCTTCCTTCACAGTGTCGGGGTGAACATTGTCGTGGGCTATGGACTCACGGAGACGACAGCTACTGTCTCTTGCTACAACCCGACAGGCAAGGATTACGATGCTGAATCGGTTGGCGATTTGATGCCAGAGTTGGAGATGAAAATCGGAGAGAACAATGAGATTCTCCTTAAGGGAAAGACGATAACTAAGGGCTATTACAATAAGCCTCAAGCCAATGAGGAGTCGTATCTCGACGGTTGGTTCCGTACGGGTGATGCCGGTCGGCTTCTTCCTAATGGACGTTTGGTTATCATTGAGCGTATCAAGGAGTTGTACAAGACTTCTAATGGTAAGTATATAGCGCCACAACAAGTTGAAAACAAGTTGGTTGTGGATAAGTATATCGAGCAGGTTGCCATCATTGGAGATCAACGGAAGTTTGTCTCTGCCCTCGTTGTTCCGGCTTATGATCTGTTGAAGGAGTATGCCGCTGAGCAGAACCTTTCTTACAGTTCTATGGAGGACTTGCTCAAAAATCCTAAGGTTTACTCCTTCTACGAGGAGCGCATTCAAGCCTTGTTGAGTGATTTGGCTGCGTATGAGCAGGTGAAGAAGTTCACGTTGTTGCCAAAGCCATTCACTCCAGACAACGATGAGTTGACGTTGACCTTGAAACTGAAAAGAAAGGTCATAAACCAGCATTATGAAAATGAAATCGAAGAAATGTATAAATAATTTTAAATCATTACTGTATGGCACAAATTAACAATACTAGCGCAGGAAGCCGTAGTTCTCAGGGTAAGAGCATAATCTCTACTTTGTTTGGCTCGTTTAAGTACATCCTTATTGCCGTTTTGGCACTCGTTTTATTTATTATAGCAAAGAATTGCTGTACGACTATCGACTCAGGTTCTGTCGGCATTAAATTCTATAAGTGGTCAAGCGATAATGATAAGTACGGAGGTGTAATTGGAACTTGTAAGGGTTGGGTATGGTACAATCCTATCACACAAAATGTCTTCGAATATCCTATCTACGTTCAACGTAAGAATTACCAACCTTTTGCTGTAAATGCGAAGGATGCTAGTATCTTTACGATGGACCCAACGCTTGCCTATCGTCTCGACCCAGGCAAGGCGACTCAAATCTTCACGAAGTACAGACGCTCTTTGGCTGAGATAGAGGATGGTTATATCCGTACTTGTATCTATGAGGCATATCGTACTTGTGCTAACCAATATACCTCGGATTCCTTGATGGCTAACCGTGGTGGATTTGAAAGTGGCGTTCGTATGAGATTGGATTCCACTCTTTCTCGTGAGGGATTCATCGTAGAGGAGTTTACTTCCCAAATTACCCCTCCAAATTCTTTGGCAGAGGCTATCAACGCTAAGAACGAGGCTGTTCAGAATGCATTGAAGGCTGAGAACAAGGTGAAAGAGGCTGAGGCTGAAGCTAAGATTCAGATAGCAAAAGCTAAGGGTGAGGCAGACGCGTTGAAGATCAAGGGTGATGGTGAGGCTTATTACAACCGTACAGTTGCCATGTCTTTGAACGAGTTGTTGGTTCGCCAATATGCACTTGAGAAGTGGGACGGAAAATTGCCGACTTACATGTCTGGCGAAAAGGGCGCTATGCCAATTATCGGATTGAAATAAAATACGATTTTTTTATAAAAGTGGGGGATCTCTACGGGGATTCCCCTAAAAACATTTTTTTAATATGATAACGACAGACCAACTAAAGAATTTGTTGGAACGCGAGGATGCGTTGAGGAGGTATCTTTGACATCGATGCCAAGATAGTCCAAATCGAAGAAGAAGAGTTGCGTACGCAAGTGCCCGGTTTTTGGGACGACCAAAAAAATGCGGAGGCGCAACTGAAAAAAGTTAAAAGTCTAAAGAAGTGGGTTGAGGACTACAATGCCGTAAAGAGTGCTTGTGAAGAGCTACAGTTGGCCATGGATTTCTTCAAGGAAGAGGCTGTCACAGAGGAGGATGTCGACACGGCCTACAAGCATGCCGTAGAGTTGACCGAGGCCTTGGAGATGCGGAATATGCTCCGCAACGATGAGGACAAGATGGATGCCGTGCTTAAGATCGTAGCAGGTGCGGGAGGTACCGAAGCTCAGGATTGGGCAGATATGCTCTTCCGTATGTATCAGCGTTGGTGTGAGAGCCATGGCTACAAGACGGAAATCACGAACTGGCAGGACGGCGACGAGGCCGGTATCAAGACTGTCACGATGCAAGTGGAGGGCGATATGGCCTACGGTTATCTGAAGAGCGAGAATGGTGTCCACCGTTTGGTGCGTGTTTCTCCGTTCAATGCGCAGGGTAAACGTATGACTTCCTTTACTTCCGTATTCGTTGTTCCTTTGGTGGACGACAGTATTGAGATTGAAATCAATCCTGCCAACCTCACTTGGGATACTTTCCGTTCGAGTGGTGCGGGTGGTCAGAATGTCAACAAGGTGGAAACGGGTGTTCGTTTGCATTATAAGTTCAAGAACGAGCTTACAGGCCAGATGGACGAGATTGTCATCGAGAATACCGAGAGCCGTTCACAGTTTGACAACAAGGACAATGCCATGCGCTTGCTTCGTTCCCAATTGTACGAAATCGAGTTGCAGAAACGTAGAGCGGAGTCTGCTAAGATTGAGGCTGGAAAGAAGAAAATCGAGTGGGGTTCTCAAATACGTAGCTATGTCTTTGATGACCGCCGTGTAAAAGATCATCGTACCGATTACCAAACCTCCAATGTGCAAGCCGTGATGGACGGCAACATTGATGGGTTCATCAAAGCTTATTTGATGGAATTTGGTGGCGGAAATGAATAGATCGCGCTTTCTTGCATTGAGATAGAGCAAGAAAAACGAAAAATCGGTGTGGCGACTTCCTCTGAGGAATTCGCTACACCGATTTCCTTTTTGATTATTTACATATAATTCCTACCTTTACGCCGAATAAGCCCTGTCAGTATTGTCCAAACTACAAAACAGTGAGGGTGCTTTCACTGAGGGTCTTCGGAATTTTTGATTCTTAAAATAGTCCTGTTCGTAATAACTTTTTAATCACACGTAAAATGAACACGAAAAAATACACCAACAGATTGATCCCTCTATTCCTCGCTTGCGGATTGCTCGCTTGCGAAGAGGACAACGTTCCCCATATTGATACCACAGGTGTTGCTATGGAGAACTTGAGGGGAGGATGGAAAGTTTCCGACACGGAGACCTACGTTAATGTGGCTACGCAGTATCAAGCGCAAGTATCCATGCATAGTCTAAGAGAGAAACTTGACGATGCTTTTTCCGAAAAGGCGTCCGGCGGAGCCCTCTATTTTCGGAAGGACAAGGTCTTCTACTTGAATGAGGGTTTTGTGAAAGACAGTAGTAAATACTCTATGGATGAGAACAACTACATCATTCATTACGAAAACCCCTACCTCATAGGTTTCTATGCTCCCCTAATGTATGTAAAGACGGTTAACAACCAGTTGGTTTTATACCTTCGCAAATCAGAAACTATGGATCTTCTCGACGAAGACGGTAGTTTCAACGGGTGGATGAGCCTCATTGACAATGTGGTAGACGATGCGCAGTGCGAAATCTACCTTTCCAGGGACGACGATGAGTTTTACGACGTACTGGAGGCGATGGGCCCACAAGAGTAATAACATCGGAAATCTCGAATGAAGGAACGATTGAGATAGATTAGGAAACTCAATCTCCTTTAAACAGGTAACTCTTTAAGCGTTTTAGGCAAAAGAGGGTTTCCTGACATTCATTGCTTTGTCTATGCGACTCAGCACTTTCTTGATGTTATTAAAGATGTCGTAGTTCGAAACATGGATAAAGGAGAATCCTTTTGACATCAGTTCCTTCCTCTTCTCTTCTGTAATGCCGGCATCGCTGTCAGGAACTTTGCTGTCCAGTTCGATTATCAACTTTGCTTTCTCACAATAAAAATCGGCTATCACTGCGGATGCAACTCTTGACATCCTTACGAATTTCGTCGGATAGACCTTGGCGAGCTGATTCATTAATACTGACTCCGAGTAAGTAGCCACGAATCCTGTTGGAACTGAATCCAACTGCTCTTTTTCTGCTTGAACTTCTGCTTTCATACGTTAATATTTTAAATGAACTATATAAAGTTAGAATTAATTATTCGAACGGACAAGTTTTTTAAAGAAAATAACAAATGTAAAAATTGCAAGAATGCGCTGAAACCCTCTATTTTCCTAAGGTTGACGCAAATCATTTTTTTTTTGATAGGATGGTGTAGCGATTTTCTCTTCGTTACGTCGTCCGCATAGTTTCCAAAGAGACTTGTTGTTGATTCTAACCAATTGACATTGAATGGATAGAGGGCAGGATCCTCTTTGGATGCCTAATTCATTTGTTTATTTCTTTTTCTTTGGCTTTGGTTCCGGAAGGTCGTTGTATAAGGCCTTGAGGAGGTCGCACAAAAACTCGCTGTTTTCGACATTGTCCACCAATAACATCTCTTTGGCACCTTCGTAGGGCAGTTCCCTCGTCGTGTCAGGCATTAGTTCGAGTGCGCTTTTCGTTGGTTTCACCAAAAAACGGTTGTCGTAGATGCCACCAATAATTTTCCCCCGGTAATATAGGATGTATTCTCCCATCATGTATCGGTAAGTAACCTCTTCTAAGTCTGATAGTTGATCCAGAATAAAATCCAAAAAATCTTTTTTTGATGCCATTCTTTTGCTATTAGATAAGTTAGGTTTGGGACTAAATGTTTTGTTTCAGCACGTAAAGATAGTGAAACATATTTGTCTTATGCAACGAAATGTGTGTTAATTTTTGCAAAAATATTGACGTAAGTCATGTCGCCCCTATATTTGTAACACGAGAAGTTTGACGTAAATCATGTTATTCCCTATATTTGTAATACGAAAAAGTTTGACAAGGAATGCCTATGTATCCTATATCTTATAACGTTTCGTATAGTACTAATTTTAATATATTGTTATGAAGAAGATTGATTATCTTTCGTTGAGTGCGCTTGCACTTTTTTCATTCACTTTTAGTTCTTGTGAAAAGAGTGATAGTTCGGATGAGCCAGTAAAGAAATTGGTGAAGGTTGTGTCAGAGTATGATGACGGCGGAAGGGTCGTGCGAGAAATCAGTTATGATGACGAGGGTCGGGTGGCTTCTGTTTCAGTTAATATGGCAGACAAGTATGAAACAAGTGTTGCTAATTTGACCTATGAATACAGTGAAAACGAAATCATCATGACTCGTGAGAAATCAAATGAAGAGTCGGTAGTTACAGAAAAATATATTCTTGGAGCAAGTAGTCTCCCTATAAAATCGATATATACTAGGGGAAAAGGTAATGAGGAAGATGTAAAGGCGGAGATTGATTTCGTGTATGATCCCAATGGCTATTTGGTGGATTATGATGGCTTCGTAAATATTACATGGAAAGATGGCAACATGATAAAATTGGATTATGGATTTGAGGGCTATGCTGTGATTGACTATACAGATTCCACCCATACGGAGCCGTTGATTTCGAAGTTCACAAATTATGATTTCGATAATTGGCTCTATTTTGCTGAGAATGTGACGCCATTCAAGTTGAAGTTGTCTGGAAATTTGCCAATCCACTTTAAGTATCAATCTGCATCTCCGTATGAATGTTCTTATTCTTGGAAGTTTGATGCGGATGGCTATCCTACAGAGGTTAGGAAGACCGTAGTAGGCGAAGAAGTGTTAGGTGTAAAGAGTGCCACCTACTATTTTAATTGGGAATGATTTGGTGTTTTTGATATATAAAGTGAGCTCCATGTCTTAGACAAGGCAGGGGCTTGCTTTTATTTGCTAAAACTCCCTGTGTTTTGACCTACGGGGACTTCTTTTTTGCAACAAGGCGGATTTTTGGAGCCTACCTTTGATTTTTTTGATGGGGCAGAATAGTTTTCTGCATGCGTTTCCCCTCGATTTTTCGGGCTTTGAAAGGCAACCATATCTAAGTGATACACTTACGTTTATTGTGTTTTTTAAATTTTATTTACATTTATTTGTGAATTATTCGTTTTTTTGTTTTCTTTGTATTTTGTAGAAAAGGCAATTTTAATAAAACAATAGAACAACAGAACATTTATACATTCTTATATGAAGTCTATAAAGTTTAACCGAACAGTACTTTGCTCGATGCTGCTGAGCCTATCGGCTTTAGTGGCAAGTGGTCAGGTATGCCAGACAAAAAATGATGTTTTGACCTTTAGTACGGGTCAACCTACAGGACAACGTTTGAGTCTTTCTGATGTTAGCACCTCTTCTCGCATCGCAGTTGGGTTCCCAAGTAAATATACGTTTGCGGAGGCTGCCGGGCCTCTTTCTCAGGCTTCGTATGTTATCTCGCATAATCCAAATCAGGGGGTACATGAAGGTAGTTACAATTATCTGCTTCCAGCAACGGATGAGGGCAACATCTTCTTGGCCACGAAGGACGCAGACGGTAAATTGCCATTTCTCGAATTGACGGATCTTGTTCCTGAAAGAGAGTATAAGTTGACGTTTACCCTTATGAACCCTGCGGCATCTTGGGGTAATTGTAAGCCAGCAAGTACGAACTATGTAGTCTTCCATACGCAAATCGTTAATCCTGCCACGAACGATGGAACAGGTATCAATGCGAAAAGTGTGGAATTATATGATAACCGCTATGAGTGGAATGATTCTCGTTCCCATCGTAGTGGTAGTGGCTGTACTAATTATGAGGAGGTGGAAAACGGTAGGCAGATTACCTATACTTATACCTTCTCTACGATGGGGTCGTTGACTTCAGCCCGTCTCTTCATAGAGGAGTTGGCAGGGTATGGTTATATGACCGAATGTTCCCTTATGGGATTGTCCGACATCACCTTGGAGGAGACTGTATGTTTGAGCATCTCTTCTCCAACTACCATTATTTGTGAAGGAAAGGTCATCACACTTTCGGCAACGAATATCCCGGGTGTGGTAAGGTATAATTGGTTCCGCAAGTATGCTAACGAGACCAACTTTGTTAAGTTTAAGGAGACGCCAGCACCGTCTATCACGGATGCACCTACGGATACGGCACAATATTACGTGAGTGTCAGTGAAGGAGGTATCGACCTTCGTTCGGCACCTATTACGATTAATGTGGCAGATAGGTGTTTGTATATCACGCCTCACTACTCTTCCGATTTGTGTACGGATGAGGTGAATACGTTGGTTGCGTCGGGTTCTATGGTATTGGGTCATACGGACTCGGAAGATTTCGCTTGGGAGGAGTACGATGAAGCGTTGGGCGAGTGGAAACAGTTGGATTCCCATACGATGAAACAAAAGATAAAGCCAGAAAAGACAACAAAGTATAGGGTTATCTTTGGTGGTGAGTCTACGGAATATGTCCATACGGTTGCTCCGTGTGCAAGTTTGGTTTGTCAGCAGTTGGAGTCTAAGACTGTCTTCTTGGAGACCTTTGGTTTCTTCATGGACTCTGTGACTTATGTGGATACAAAAGATGAGGTTCGTTATAGATCTGTTCATACGGAGTCTGCGGGTGACTTGAAGATTGAGCGTTATTGGGCTCCGGATCCATATGATTATGTAGTGTATCCGACAGAGTTTACCCAAGCCATCAATTCCAGCAATAATGAGCCTGTGACATTCGCAGGTCAACCTGTGATGTGTGGAACGAATGGTCACCAGTTTGCACTTCTTGACCCTCGAAACCCAGATCCGACTAGCTCTGATTATGAGCGTCGTAATGGTGGTTATCAATGGTGCCATAACGAGAATACATACCAAGGCAACTATCGTGTAGAGGACGGTTTTTATGCGTTGGTTCGTAATCCGGTCGAGGCCGATTGTGGTAACGGTGACTTCTGGGATGCAAAAGACCATACGGGTAATAGAAATGGAGCCATGTTGATGGTGAACTGTGGTCCGACAAAAGCGACGATCTATTCACAAAAGGTGAATGTGGGTTGCTCTGATTTGTTGCTCAACTTCTCGGCTTATTTGGCAAATGCCATCTCTCCTTTGACGAAGGAGGGGGAGCCAAAGCAGAGTATGACTCCAGTACAGATCACCTTTAAGATATTTGACAAGAACATGAACCTTTTGGGTTCTGAGGACTCTGATCCAATTGTCTCTTCTGTGGATGACAAAGAGTTGGTATGGTCTCAACAATCCATGCAGTTCAAGTCAAATAAGGAGACGGAGTTGTATGTACAGTTGGTGAATAATGGTGAGTCTGGTTACGGTAACGATATCTTGTTGGATGATATCTCCTTCTCCATTTGCTTGCCGAAGGTTGTCTTGATTACGGTAGGTATGGATATGGATAGCCCTGAGGTAGTCCGTATCTGTAATGATACAACTATTACGTTGAAGGCCGTTCAAAAGCAGAATATTTTGGAGAATCCTCTTTTCCGTTTCCAATATAGGGTTGGAAATGAAGATGAATGGAAAGATGTGGATCCAAATTCAACAGATTATACAAGTGATAATATTACTATCAGCTCTTCCGATTCTCGTTTCTGGGGTGAGGTAGAGTTCCGTGTGGTTGCGGCTGAGAACATGGAGGTCTTGAATAAAGTTATTCAAGCAATGCCTTTGAGTTCTTGTGATATGTATTCAATGGCCAATTCCACATTGACGATTATTAATAACTACCATGGTCCGATGTCTCCTGACGAGGAAATTTCCGTATGTAAGGGAGATAATATTGAGATGAAGGGTAGCCGTGAATGTGACAAGGAAGGCAAGTGGCTCACTGATTGGGAGTGGGAATGGCAAGATGCTACGGGTAAGGTGATCTCCGGTTATTATCGTAGTTCTGATTTGGAAAAGAAGGTTCTTCCTTACACTGTTAAAGAGTTTAATGAAGTCTTCTATTTCGTAGCTTACGATGACGTTTGTTCCTACAAGCAGAAATTTACTTTGATAGGAAAGAATGTCGCAAAGATAACGGCCAATGCCTCTTTGTGGACGGGTTGTGACTCTTTGATGATTATTCCAGACTCATTGACGATTGAGTCGGAAGCTACAGTGGCTCCTAAATTGAAGTGGACGGTAGACGGCAGTGAGGTTCCTATTATAGGAGACACCTTGTTGATTAAGCCTGCGGTTACACCTGTGAGCGGTGTGGTTCGTTTGGATGTGCTTCCTGATGATTATTATTGTCCGCTTGCTTCTCCACTAGAGATACCTTATCGTGTGAACGCGGGTAACTCATTGTCAGTCTCTCTTTCTGCAGGAGATATCAAGCATCTTTGTCTTGATCCTGAGAAGTACGACTCGATCACATTGCATGCGAAGGTTACTCCAGAAGGTTCTAGTGAGGATGTGAAGTTGTATCTGTGGTCAGTTAATGGCATGCCATTGGATACGACGGCTTCAGATAGTTTGATAATCAGTACCGATCCGAAGAATAAGTTCCACGACTTGTTGGTGCCAGGTGCTAAGTTGAAGTTTGAGGTTCGCATAGTGGATGGTGTATGTTTCACGGTAGACAATCCATCCGATCCAGGTTCTTTCTATTTGGAAGTGAACGAGACCTATTCTATCAAGCTCGAATCCTATCCGAACGATTCCATTTGTTTGACGGATTTGCAGAGTGATACTATTTTGGTTTTGACAGCCACAGCTACTTCTGTCTCCCATCCAGGAAATGATGTTCAGAGCAATATCAAGACCTACGTTTGGAGCGTTGATGGGGTTAAGTTCGCGGAGACAACAACTTCCGAATATGTTTTGTTGAAATCAGATCATCCGTCTATATTGGATAAGTACTTGAAAGCAGGTACTTCTCCTGTCTTCTCTGTATCGGCTATTGATAGCATTTGTTTCCAGAGTCTGGGAGATGCGCCTTCTGGCGATCTTAAGGTTGTCTTCAATGAGGCATACTCCATGATCGTGAGTCCAGACGGAAAGACGATTTGTGTGCCAGAGCATGCAATGGATGAGAATATGTTGTTGTTGACGCTTTCTGTGGAGACAGATCCAAGGGATGCCATAAATCACGTACAAGAGTTTATGTGGTATTTGGATGGTGTGTATTATCGTTCGACTACAAAGGATCCTAATTCAAAGGTTTCTACTTTGGCTCTAACGTACAAGGATCTGAAAGACATGATAGGTGAAAACGTTAAATTCTCAGTGAAGTCTTACGATGGCATCTGTTCTACGAAGCAGAACCCTGCAGAGAATGGCAATGATGTTAATATAGATATCCGTAGTGGTGGTTATACGATGTCGCTTTCTGTCGATATTAACAAATTGTGTATCGATACTTTGAATCCAGAAAACAATAAGATAGAGCTTCAGGCTCATGTTGTTCCAACTGCTGCAGTGCATGACATAGACTATTTCTATTGGATGGATAATGGATATGATTTGGCCAAGACGGAAGATACCATCTTTGTCTTGACGCAAAAGCAGTTCCCGAACTTGTTCAAGGCAGGAAAAACTGCAATCTTCAATGTGAAGACGTATGATGCAGTTTGTGCACAAGATTCCGTATTTGGTACTGGTTCAGGAGAACAGGTGCTTATCAATGAATCTTATAAGATGGAGTTGCTCTCCAACGGAGATTCTATCTGTTATGATGATGAGAATCAGGCTGTCCTTAACTTACAGGCGGAGGTGACGCCTTCTGAGGCAGCAAACCATATTCGGGCTTATCGTTGGTACCGTGACGGAGTTCTTCTCGAAACGACGACAACCAATAGCTTGTCTGTGACGAATGCGAAGTATCCTGGTTCGTTGGTGCCTGGTGCAGCTCACTCATTTAAGGTGGATTCATATGATGAGATTTGTTACTCTGCCGATGAGCCTGCTACCTCTCCATCGAAGCCAATCGTGATAGGATTCAAATATGAGTTGAAACTCACTCATATAGGAAAGGATTCCATCTGTTTGGGTACGGACTCTGTAGTCTTGAAAGCAAAAGCTTATCCTCGTTCTACGAGAGCAAGCATCCAATTGTATATTTGGACGATGGAGTTGAATGGAGTTGAGAAGGAGATTGCAAGGACGAAGGCTCCTGAGGATTCTTTGGTAATCAGTCAAGAGAGATTCCCAGACTTGTTTAGCGCAGGTACGGCTCCGATCTTCAGAGTGAAGTCAGTGGATGGCATCTGTTACAAGATTGATAATCCGAATGTCTCAGATGAATTTGTCATCCGTTTCAATACGAACTATAGCATGAAGTTGAAGGCATCTTCTGAGGTGGTTTGCTTCAGTGAAGGTGATGATACGGAATTGGTTTTGACGGCAGAAGTTGATCCTGCCGCAGCTGATACCTTTATTAAATGGTACCGCTGGTATAAGGATGGTGTTTTGATTGACTCCACAAAAACGAATTATATAAAGATTACTCAATCTCGCTATCCAAAGGTATTGGTGCCTGGAATTAAGGCAACCTTTAAGGTGGATTCATACGACGGCTTCTGTTTTACTGCAGAAGATCCTTCAACCAGCGACGGGGTTGACATTTTGATCAACCAAAAATATGACATGAAGTTGGAGGCAGATGGTAATCCGTTGTGTATGGCTTCTGATTTCGTGATCTTGAAAGCTGTTGTCTCTCCAGATGCTTCTAAGAACAATATCAAGGAGTACATTTGGAAGGTGAATGGTGAGGAATTCGCACGGACGGATAGTTCGGCTAATAGCATTATCTTGAGTCAGGAGAATTATCCAGAGTTGTTGGATAGGTTGCGTGGTACGATACCTAATTTCTCTGTGGAATCTTATGATGGCATTTGTTATACGATTGATAATCCGTCTAAGTCTGATTCAGTCGGTGTCGCAATCGGTAGCCATTTCAAGATTACCTTGGAGGCTCCATCTGATTCCATCTGTTTCGATGGTAGGTCTTCCGCTGCTTTGACATTGAAGGCAAACGTTGATCCAGTCGTTTCCGCTGGTTTGGTAAAGGCTTATCGTTGGTATAAGAATGGAGAGTTGATCGATTCGACGAAAGAGAACTTCATTGAGATTACGGAGGCTAAATATCCTGGAGTGATAAATCCAGGAGAGAATCCAACCTTCTCAGTGGATGCTTACGATGATATCTGTTATACTTCCGAAAATCCTGCGAAGAGTGCGGGTACGAAGATTGTCATCAACTTTAAGTTCTCGATTACGTTGGATAACGGTGGCAAGGATTACGTATGTATTGGTTCTGACTCGTTGACGATTAGGGCAATCGTTACACCTGCGGGTTCTGCTCTCAATATCCAGCGTTATTATTGGACGAAGGACGATGTTGTCTTTGACACGACAACGGTTAACTATATTGTGATAAGTCGTGAGAATTATCCTGATTTGTTCCAAGGTTCATCCTTCCCTAACATAGGCGTGAAGGCAGTGGATGGCATTTGTTATACGGATGAAGACCCTGCGGTCTCTCCTGCAATTACAATTAGGGTTAACAAGCTCTTTGATCTCTCTTTGAAGCCAAATACGGATGTGATATGTGCGTCAGGAGCCAACTCTACGGTTCTACTCACAGCTATTGTCAATCCTTATGATTCAGAAGGCATGATCGAAAGGTATGTTTGGCATAAGGTAAATCTTGAGACGAATGTCTCCGAGCAGATTGGTGAGCCTACAGCTGGACCAACGAAAGAGGTTTCTAATCTCGACCATGGAGAGTATGCTTTCTATGTTGAAGCATATGATGGAGTTTGTTTCTCTGTAAATCCTGCATCGAGTGATTCTGTGAATGTTACCGTTCATGAGAATATATTTGTAACTTTGTCTGCGGATAGGCTTAAGTTCTGTACAGAATCCTCTTCTTTGACATCTACGCCGATTACCCTTACGGCTAAGGTGACGCAAGGAACACCTAATAAATTTGAGGTTTTTGATGCAGAAGGTTCGTTATTCTTAGTCTCTTCTTCAGAGAAAACAATTACCTTTACGGTGTATCCAACGTTGGACAACCATGAATATGTGGTGAAAGCTTACGATGGAGTATGTAACAATAACGATGCGACAGCTGCTACGACAGGTAACCCATTGGATATTAGTGTATACAATCCGATTGATTTGGATTTGAACATTGATAAGAAGCTTCTCTGTTTGGGTGATACTGTTCATATGAACATCACGTTGAAGAGTGGTTCGCCTGTTCAATATGAGTGGTCGGCAGTTTCTTACGGAGGTAGGAATATATCAGTGACGACGAACAAGAAGGATTCTGTCATCATGGATGTTCCGACGGAAGCCGGTTATTTGGCTTATACGTTGATTGCTTCGGATGGTATTTGCGACGATAAGATTGTCTCTGTCGGAAATGTCTTGGTGAAGGAGCCGATAGAATTGACGCTTCGCTCGGATGTGGATAATGTCGTAATTGGAGGTTCGGTCAACTTCTTGGCAGACGTTACGAGTGGAGATCCAGTCTTGTTTACATGGAAGGCTGATGACCGTGTAGTGGCAACGACAGTTGAGAACACCTTGTATGAGTTCCCTAAATCGCCTTCTGTCTATACAGTTGTTGCGACCGACTCTGTTTGTTCGACGGCTTCTGCTCAGATGGATATGACGGTTCAATTGCCGACTGCATTCACACCATATGATAAAGATGGATTAAATGATATCTTTATGGAAACCTTCAAGGTGACAATCTTTAACAGGTTTGGACAAGTCATCTATGAAGGCGACAATGGTTGGGATGGTTCAACCTATTCCAACATGTCGGATCCTAATCAGGTTAAGAGGACATGTGGCGCGATGGCGGATCCTGGCGTTTACTTCTATTCGGTTATTCTGAAGGATGGTAAGGAGTCCAAGGGATCTATTGAGGTAGTTAAGATGTAAAAAAAGAAAATGAAATAAACGATAATTATGTTAAACTTGAAGAAGGTCTTATTAGTGGCCGTGTCATTATTGGGGGCTTGCGTTAGTTCGTATGCCATCCATGAGGAGTTTGCTGAGGGTTATGAATTTGGTCCGTCAAGGGCCAGTACGAAGGTGAAGGAGTTGCCAATGTCCTTCTATAAGGAAGGAAAGGTGGTCTTTTTCCGAGGAGACTCTGCATATATTGCAAAGGTTGGAAACGGATTCGACCTCGACTCTGCGGTTGTCTGTCCAGAGTTGTGTGGATTGGGAATTGAAGGTACTTTTGCCTACGATTCTCGTCGTAGAACCATTTATTTTGCCAAGACAGATGAGTTGGGTAATTCGGATTTGTACGAGGCTCACTTGGAAGAGGGAGGCTACTCGGAGCCAAAACGATTGAACATCGAAGGCTTGGATAAGGTGAGAAAGCCTTTCAAGGGTTCGACGACGGTTCCTGCAGGTTGGACATTCCGTTATAACCGTATCTCAGGATTCTTCAATCCTTCTATCGCAAAGAATGGTAACCGTATCTATTTCTCTGCTGACTTCCCTAAGCAGAGTTTCGGTGGCCGTGATATCTGGTATATAGATAGAAACAAAGGAGGAGAAAAGGGTGCTGCGAAATGGGCTATGCCGAAGAACGCCAGTGATAGTATTCGCCCGTTCAATTCCAATGCTCGTGAGGACTTCGCATGGACGAGTGGTGACTCCATTCTCTATTTTGCATCCAACCGACCAGGAGGTATGGGAGGACTTGACCTTTACATGTCTCGTTGGATAAAGGACACGGTAGAAGTTCCTGTTGATTCGGCTGCTTTAGAGGCAGGTTCGCTTAAGGAGGCAAAGAAGCCGAAGAAGAAGGTTCGTGAGATTTGGGGACCAGCTATTTTGATGGATTCAGTCTTCAACTCTTCAGCTAACGATTATAACTTGATTGGTTCGGATAAGATTCTTTTGCTGATGTCAAACCGTCAGGGTGGTGTTGGTAGCGATGATATCTATCGACCTGCTCCGTTCGAGGCTAAGCGTGAGTCAGAACTTCTTCCTCATGAGACGATTGATGAGCCTAAGGGCTTCCACTGGGTGTTGTTCTTCTTCGATTTCAACCAAGCTACGATGAAGCCTGAGTACGAGGCACAGTTGGATGAGTTGGTGGATGCCATGAGGGAGTTCCCTGGTGCAGTGTTCGAGGTCAGCGGTCACACGGATAGCCGTGGTGCGGATGCGTACAACTTGAAGTTGTCTCAAAAACGTGCCGACTATATACGTGGAATGTTGATTCAACGTGGATTCTCTCCTGACAAGTTGGTTTCTGTCGGTAAGGGTGAAACAGAGCCTGTGATTCCGAATGCGACAGAGGAGTCAGAGCACGAGCAAAACAGACGTGCTGATATTAAGATTTTAAATGAGTAATTGACGGAGCAAGATGAGAAAGTTAGTAATATTAGTCGCAATGGTAATGTCGTTTGCAGTTGCAAACGCACAAAGGGATTTGATGTTGTCGCAGCAGTTCTTTTCAAGGTTGAACGCCAACCCTGCTGCTACGGGTAATAGTGATGATATAGACTTCTTTTTGCTAGGTCGTTGGCAATGGATTGGAGTTGAGGACTCTCCAAAATCTGGAGTTTTGAATATCAGTGATTATTTTGAGTCTGTTCGCTCTGGTATCGGTTTGACGGTCTCTTATGACGATGTCGGTATCAGCAACAAGACGACAATCGCTAAGGCAGCCTATGCTTATCATATTAATGTGAATGAGAATATGTTGCTCTCAATGGGTCTCTCTGCCGGTATCCTATACCACTATTGGAACCCAGAGCAGCACCGCTTGCAGAATCCAGAGGAGTTCGGTCAGAACACCTTCCCTAATGAGATCGTCACTTCTTTGGAGCCTGATATGGACTTTGGTCTTGAGTTGGCTACGCCAAGATTGTTGTTCGGTGCTTCTGTTGACCACTTGTTGAACAACGACGAGGATGTGACAACATCTAAGCCTGGTCGTCAATTCTATTGGTATGTGAGAACGTTGTTCCCATTGGGCGAGAGCATCGATTTTGCTCCAGCTATCATTTATATGCACCGTAATACGGTTGACCGTGCAGAGTTGAATCTCTTCGCTTACTTCGAGAGAACTTTGTGGGGTGGTATTACGTATCGTCCTGATATCAATGCGGAATTCTCTTCCAACATGTTGACGTTTACCCTCGGTCTTGAATATAAGCGCTACCGCTTTGGTTACTCATTCGAGTGGGGCTTGGGTGAGATCAGTGAGTTGTCAAGCAACTCAAGTGAGTTTTTGATTTCTTATAGATTGCCGAAGAAAATGAAAAACAAGTATGTCAGATTTATGGAAGATTAATTTTTTTGTATCTTTGTATATTATTAATCGTTTTTTATCGTTGTATAGAAAAGGTTATAGTATGTTTGTGTAATGGGGATTTTTAAATTGATTAGTAATTGGCTCCCTACTCTGTCGTTATTCGATGGATTTGGATGCTTAAATTAAACATTTATAATCTTAGGAATACAATGAGTAAGAACAAATTATTTATATTGCTTTTAACTGCACTCTCTTGTTTTACGGCTTCGGCTCAAGATGAGATTGTGTATGACCAGTACCACTTCAATTATTATCTGGTCAATCCAGCCGTGGCAGGAGCGGAGCGTTGCTCCCACTTGATGTTGACGGGTAAATTTCAATGGATGGGAATGGACGATGCGCCGATGACGCAGACGTTGAGCTTTAGGACGCGTGTCCTCAAGAACGTCGGTTTGGGTGCTTACGTCTACAATGATAGGAACGGTTACTCCTACCGTCAGGGTGGTCAGGCAACGTTTGCCTACCATATTCCGTTGTCAGAGAACAGCGGTTACTTCATGAAGGATCGTTCCATCGAGCGTCAGTTGTCCTTCGGTATTTCAGCCGTTGCCAATCGTTACGCCTTCTCAAGCAAGCTCTTTACGGACGAGAACTCTTCCGACCCATCATTGGGTAACGGAGACCAAGATAAGGGTATCTACTTCAATGCCAACTTCGGTTTGTATTTCTTGTGGGATAACTTCTTCTTCGGTGCCTCAGCCATGAACTTGCTCCCTACGGAGTTGACGGAGTTGGGAGTTGACGAGCCAGTTCGTCCGTTGACCTACTTCGCTTTCTTGGGCTATGACATTGATTTGGATAACAATATGACGATAGAGCCAGGTTTGATGTTCAAGGGAAATGTGGACGACCAACGCCAATTGGATATCAACTTGAAGTTCATGCAGACAGTTCCGGACAACGAAGACCTCTCTTATTGGTTGGAGGCTTCCTACCGCCATTGTTTGGATGATGGCAACTCTCAATCGTTGGCCTTCTATCCGATGGGAGGAAT
>JAFZKQ010000015.1 GCA_017553575.1 Paludibacteraceae bacterium | reverse complement strand
TAGTAAAATGCCGAGTCTCCAATTTCGGTAAGGGATGGGGGCAGGTTGATGCTTTTTAGCGAAGTGCAGAACGCAAAGGTGCTATTGCCTATTTTTTGTAACGAGGTGGGGAGTTCCACCTTGGTAATCTCTCTGGTTGTTTCTGATGGAAAGTCTTTTTCGTTTATTTCTGTCACTCCTTCGTTGATTATCAACGTTCTCCCTTGAAGAGTGTAGATGGCCTTCTCGGCCTTTGCCATCGGGCAGAATAGGGTAAGACAGAGCGAAAGTAGACCTGCGATGATGTTTGCTTTTTTAGGATGTGTTTGCTTCATACTCCGAAATGGTAAAGGTGGGTTTTTATGGGTTGACCTTTGTCTGTTTTATTTTTCTCGTTCTACAAAAATACAAATTAGGGTGGTTGTTATATACTGATTTCGCGAAATTTTTTATTTTGTCGTAATGGAATTTCATTTGACTTTTCTTGTGTCGTTGAACGTTCTTCCCAATCAGTGTGACAGGAAGCCACCCCTAAGAGATGTGTGATACGAAGGCTTCCAGCCTTTCCCTCGTCTATGTCCTTGCTCTGTACGTTTTGTCACGGATCGGTAAGTTGTTATTTCTTCCTGCTTATTTTGGAAAGCTGCGTGACGTGCATTCCTCAAAAAAATAAAAGCCACTTTTGGGGAAGTGGCTTTTAAACACCCTTTGGGGTGCAACTTAGAACTAAACTACAAATCTTATATAAAGGAATCTCACGACTCTGTCTATAGAGATACAAATACCGTGCCAAAAGACTCCTTTGTTATTTGTAGACTTGCGATTATTGATTCTTAATTATTAATTCTTAGTGGGTTACAAAGATTGCATATCGTGCAATTTCCTGTAAACACCGTTAAGGGCGAGCAAATCGTCGTGTTTGCCCCGTTCCACGATTTCACCGTCTTGCATAACGCAAATTTCGTCTGCGCTACGGATGGTGGATAGCCGATGGGCGATGACGATGGTCGTTCTGGTTTTCATGAGGTGTTCAATGGCCTCTTGCACCAATTTCTCCGATTCCGTGTCGAGCGCGGAAGTGGCCTCGTCCAAGATTAGGATTGGAGGGTTCTTCAGAATGGCTCTGGCGATGCTGATTCGTTGGCGTTGGCCTCCCGAAAGACGGCCGCCACGGTCGCCGATGTTGGTCTGGTAACCCTCTTCCATGGCCATGATGAACTCGTGGGCGTTGGCAATCTTGGCAGCCTCGATCACTTGCTCCAACGTGGCATTCTCTACGCCGAACGTGATGTTGTTGAAGACGGTGTCGTTGAAGAGGATGGCCTCTTGGTTGACGTTGCCCATGTAGGAGCGGAGGTCGCACAACCGCAGGTTTTTGATGTTGGTGCCGTCTATGGTGATGGAACCTTTCTCCACATCGTAGAATCGAGGAAGCAGGTCTACCAACGTCGATTTTCCGGAACCTGACTGGCCGACTAAGGCAACGGTCTTGCCCTTCTCGATGGTCAGGTTGATATTTTTCAGTACCCAATCCTCGTTGTAGCGGAAGCTGACATCCTTGTACTCGATCTTGTCTTGGAACGGTTTTGCCTCAACAGGATCTTTCACCTCTTTCAACGGATTCTCCGATTGGAGGATGACGTCGATACGCTCCAAGGAGGCTTTACCCTTCTCGATGCTGTAGAGGGCCTTCGTCAAATCCTTTGCAGGGTTGATGATGCTGTAGAAGATGACGAGGTAGTAGATGAATTCGGCTGCCGATAGGGAGGAGGTGATAGGCAAGAGTCCGCCTTCCGATTCGCCCAAGATCAGCATTCCTCCGAAGAAGAGCACGATGGCGATGGTGGTGGTGCCGAGAAACTCGCTCATAGGGTGCGCCATGACGTAGCGTCGGTTCACATGGGTGTTGGTGTCTGTCAAATCTTGGTTCATCTCGCCGAAACGAATGGCCACGGCTTTCTCCGCATTAAATGCCTTGATGACGCGCAAACCTCCCAAGGTCTCTTCGATCTGCGAGAGGAGTCGTCCTAACTGTGTTTGGGCAATCTTGGAGGAGCGTTTGAGTGATTTACCGATCTTACCCATGATGACGCCTGCTATGGGAAGAACGACGAGCACGAAGAGGGTCAGTTGCCAACTCAGCATCAGCATGATGCTTAAGTAGACGATGATCATGATCGGATTCTTCGAGAGCAACTCGATGGAACTCATGATGGAGACTTCCACCTCGTTCACGTCTCCCGTCATGCGGGCGATGATGTCACCTTTCTGCTTGTCATGATAGAAGCCCAAGTTGAGGTCTACCACTTTCTTGTACATCTGGTTACGCATATCGCGAACAATGCCTGTCCTCATCGGGATGATGAAGAAGCTGGCCAAATAGGCGACGCTTGTCTTCAGGAAAGTCATCACCACGAGCAGGATGCCTAAAATCATCAAGGTCTGTACGCCACCGTTTTGTTCGATGTAGTTGGAGACCCACCAGTAAGCGTTGTTCTTAATGACGTTGACGTCCCAAGCGAAAGGTTGGTAGGTATAGGTGGCTTGCGAGGTCTTGAATAGGATTTCAAGAATCGGGATGATGAGGGCGAACGAAAAGATGCTGAAAACGGTGGAGATGATGTTGCAGGCAATGTTCAAGATGACATAGCCCTTGTAGGCTCCTACAAAACGTTTCAGAAGAGTGTAAAATTGTGGTTTCATGAATAGGGTCTGTTATGGGTAATCTATCATGGTCCCTGGCTTCGAACCGGGGCATTTAGAAGAATGACGGGGAGCCTAAGGTTCCCCGTCGTAGTTCTTGTTGTTGTTTTCGGATTACATACCTGTGTAGTTGTGCGGCGTGATGGCGCGCAACTCGGCTTTGACCGATTCGCTGACATTGAGTGTCTCGATGAATTCGCGGATGGAGTCGGCCGTGATGGTCGAGTTGGTACGCGTGAGAGCCTTCAATGTCTCGTATGGGTTTGGATAGCCTTCTCTTCGGAGAATAGTTTGGATACCTTCAGCCACGACGGCCCAGCAGTTGTCCAAGTCGTTGTAGAGGGCTTTCTCGTTAAGAATCAGTTTGCCTAAACCTTTGAGTGAACTTTGGATGGCGATGACCATGTGTCCGAAAGGAACACCCACGTTGCGGAGAACGGTGGAGTCGGTCAAGTCGCGTTGCAACCTTGATACAGGAAGCTTGGAAGACAAGTGCTCCAAGATGGCGTTGGCGATGCCCAAGTTACCCTCGGCGTTCTCGTAGTCGATAGGGTTCACCTTGTGAGGCATAGCAGAAGAGCCGACCTCTCCAGCCTTGATCTTTTGCTTGAAGTACTCCATGGAGATGTACATCCAGAAGTCACGGTTCATGTCGATCATGATGGTGTTGATGCGCTTCAAGCAATCGAAGATGGCACCCAAATTGTCGTAGTTGGAGATTTGGGTAGTCCATTGTTCACGTTGAAGACCCAAGATGTCGTTTACGAAGTGGTTTCCGAATGCCTTCCAATCCCTGTCTGGGAATGCCACATGGTGTGCGTTGAAGTTTCCTGTGGCACCACCGAATTTTGCGGAGCATGGGAGCGACTTCAATTGGTCGAGTTGCGTCTGGAGACGGCTGACGAATACCATGATCTCCTTGCCCAAGCGGGTAGGGGAGGCTGGTTGTCCATGGGTCTTGGCCAACATGGCGATATCTTTCCACTCCTCTGCTTTGCTTGCCAAGTCGGCAATAAGAGCCTCGATTTGAGGAATGACAACATTCTTCAAAGCCTCCTTGATGGATAGAGGTACAGAGGTGTTGTTGATGTCTTGGGAGGTGAGTCCGAAATGGATGAACTCTTTGTATGCTTGTAAGTTGAGCGCATCGAACTTCTCCTTCAAGAAGTATTCGACAGCCTTCACGTCGTGGTTGGTAACCTTCTCGATGTCCTTGATTCTTTGGGCATCCTCAGTAGTGAAATCCTTGTATATGTTACGTAATGAACCATAGATGTTCTTGTCTATGGAAGACAAGTTCTGTAAAGGTATTTCGCACAAAGCGATGAAGTATTCAACCTCAACTAACACGCGATAGCGAATGAGTGCGTACTCTGAAAAGTAGGAAGCCAAATCTTCGCTTTTGCTTCTGTACCGACCGTCGATGGGCGATATTGCTGTCAATGCGTTCAAATCCATATCTTATTTGTTTTAGAGATGTTCGGTGTCGAAATGCATTGTGGACGCGCCGAACGTTGCCCGTGGTCCACATTGTTTCCCCTTGAAAACTGCAAAATTAATCTTTTTGTCGGAAAAATGGCGATTTTATGGATGAAAACATGGAGGCGATGCCTGCCGAATTGCGTGGATTTTATTTTGCCTTTTTCCGTTCCTTCCATTCCTGGATGGATTTCTCGTATTTCTTCGTCTTTTTCTCGCCCTTCACGTTACGGAACCATTCAGGCACGATGACCTCCTCCGGAATGTCGGTGGCTAGGTCGAAGGCCAAGGTGGAATTCCCCTCCTTTTGGAGGCGCACTTCGTCGTAGAGCTTGTGCTGGTCGGTATAGGTGCGGAACACTAGCGTGTCGTTGTCGATACTGATCTTTTGGTAGTATCGGTTGGCGGTTCCCCAACGTTGGTAATCTCCGCAGAAATCTTGGAAGTAGGCCTTCTCGGAGAAGTACGAGACAGTGTAGAGGGGCGTGCAGGCTTCCCCATTCTCGTTAAAGGAGGTCTTGCGGGCATAGCCATGTTCGTGTGCTTGCAAGACGAGGTCTACCTTCGCCTCCTCGATGACGGGGCGGAAGTAGTGTTTGACGAACAAGTTGTTGAAATCGCCCCTGAGCGAGTAGATAGGGTGGTGGAGGACGACGATCTTCCATTTCGCCTTCGATTCGCTAAGTTTCTTTTTCAGCCAATCCCGTTGCGTGGACAAGTTCCAAAATTCACGGTTGGAGTCGAGAAGGAAAAATTGGGCGTTCCCGTAGGTGAAGGTGAATAGATGGTTGTCTCCTACTTTCGATTGGAGGTAATATGGAAAGGCATGGGCATATCGGGAGTCAATCTTCCTGGTGATGCCTTTCAGATATTCGTGGTTTCCCGTTACGGCAAGGATGGGTACTTCTGTCGCCATCACTCCCAAGCCTTCATAAGCCATGTTATAGTATTGGTCCATAGGGCGTTCGATAAAGTCGCCGCCCAAAAGAACGAATTGAGTTCCTTTGTTTTGATCGTAGATTTCGTTCATGAGTTTCCTTGTGAGTTCGCTGCTGTCGGAGTCTTGGATGTCGCCGAAGTAGAGGAAGGAGAACTCATTCTTTGCGGAGTCTGCCAATGTGCTGAATTGGTGCCATTCGGAGACGAATTCTCCATTTTTTACGCGATAGCTGTAGGTGCTTCCGTGGGAGAGTTGGTCCACAAAGGCCCTGTAATAGGCACTTTTCCCCGAACGGGAGATGCAAACCTCACTGGTGGCAGGTATGCTGGTGGTGTCGGAACTTCCCATCTCTGTTATTTCAAGGATTCCCTCGCCTACTTCTTCACCGAAGACCCAACTGAAGGCTCTGGAGTATTCTCCATTGTTTCCTAAGGTGAGAGTTAAACGGTTGATTTTCTTGCCTGTGGTGTAGGCGGGTTCCTCTGGATTTCCGAACCATGCATTCCAACGTATGAACGTCAGGATTCCTAAACCTATAATTAGAATGAGGGGGATTGCTATTTTGATGTTTCTCTTGCTCATTTTGTCTGTTTTGATGATGGACTATAATTTTTTGCGAAATTATGTATTATCCCTCAATTCTCAAAAACGCCCCAAAAATAATTTCCCGTAAAAAATTTATGTTAAATATTTATCATCGTATTTTCTAGTGCTTTATATTTGTGGAGTGATTTAGTATATTTTATTATTAATTAAAAAGGAATTGTTTATGAGAAACCGAAGTCTATGTCTATTGTTGGGTGCAATGGGATTTTTGGGGACTGCATATGCAGTAGATCCTGCACTCGTAACAATTGAGTTTAAGGATTCGACGAAGAAGACGTTTTCTCTTCTGACGGAGTCTCCTGTCTTCCAGTATAGGAATGATAGTATAGTGGTAACTGGAGCGGCCTCGACATCTTATCCATTCGAGGAAGTCCGCAAGTATTATTTTGATGGTGGCTCTTCTGGCATCCAGCCGGTGGCATCTAATGAAGTACGTGTTTCCTACATCGACAATCGTAATGTTTTGGTAGAGGGTTTGACTGCGGGCTCGCAAGTGGGCTTGTTCTCTATCCTCGGACAGAAACTTGAACAAAAAACGTCGTCGGCAGGTGATCCCGTGCAATTGGTTTTGCCCGACGCGAAAGGCGTTTATGTGCTGAGAGTTAACGAACAAACGATTAAACTAATAAAAGAGTAAAGCCATGAAGAAATATATACTTACTGGTCTTATGGCATTGGCGGGCATCTTCTCCGCTTCGGCCATACAAAAAATGTATATTGATATGTACACGGGGTGCAAATCTTGCGAAAAACCTTATGTGACCCGCATCTATGATGCTGCTCTCGTGGATTCTGTTGTTCATCAGCCGAAAGATACAACTTCTATGGTTGAGGTTTGCAAGAGTTCTTATAAAACCAAAGATTTCTATTTTTTGAGAGATTACAATATTATTGATAAGGTCTATTTTTCAGGCTATCAAGGTATTGATGGATCTATAATTTCTGTCAGCGAATGTGTAGGCGACTCTTGGAAATATACGGATACGTTGGCAACCTACCAATATGATTCAACGGCAAAGACGATGGAGGTTACCCTTCATGGTGTACATGGAACTTGCTGTGGAACTGGGTGGGCCGCTTATATGGAGGTCTATTCATCTAGTGAGGTTCGCCTTGTACCTATTGAATTGGGCGATCGTATGTGTAACTGTGTCTGCCGATATGACGTAACTTTCTTGTTGACTGATGTTGAGTCTCGCTCGTATAATTTCCATGTTGATGATCAATCATTCGAGGTTGATCTTTCCAAAGCTATCTCAGGTGTGGCTTTTGTGCAGCAACAACTCACTTGTTGTTTGCCGGCTATTGATTCCGTAAAGAGTAGCTCTTGTAAAAAGGAGTTGGTAGGGCAGGATGCTTTTGTCCCGTATTCTTCTTTGGCATCAAACACGGGTTGGAACAGGGCCCTTAATGAATCCGATACGTTGGTCTACTACAAATTCGATGGAAACGCAGGAACGGGAACTATCATTTCTCGTGATATACTGTTGAACTGCTGTGCGGAAATCTCTTCGCTTTTGCAGGTGAAAAATGACACAATTTCCATCTTGTCCATAGAGGCGGTTGAAGACTCACTCCCCGCTTGTGATTGCATCTGTACTTACGATGTCACTACAACTTTGAAGAAATTGAGTGCTCAAAAATACCACTTTATAGTGGACGGGGCAGAGTTTGATGTGGACCTCTCTCCAGCGGGCATTGCGGAAGGTGCTGTTAAGGTTGGTCCAAGAGGTGCTTTCTTGAGAAGCAGCGACTGTAAGTTGCCTGACCAGATTGAACGCGACGGCTTGGCGGACAGCCTCCCTCAACTTGCTTCAGATACGCTAACGGAAGCTCCAAAACTCGATGATTCCAATATGTTGGTCTCTTATCAATTCGATGTGCTGAAAGGTACGGGTACCATTACTTCCCTGAATCGTATGTTGAATTGTTGCTCGGAAAGAGGCTCTAAGGTGAGCGTCTCTAATGATTCCATTACGATTAATACGGTGGAGACTTACCAAGTTGTTGATGATAGCATCTACGTCATGTGTGATTGTATGTGCACATACGATATTACCACGCAGTTGACGGGTCTTGAGCGGAAGTGGTACCACTTCTTCGTGGATGGCACGGAGTTCTCTGTTAATTTGGCAGAGGAGACCAACGGACAACTCGGTGACACCATCCGAAACGGAGTTATTTTTAAGGGAGCAAGAGGTGTGTTCGTGGAGAGTAGCCCTTGCAAGGCTGATCCTGGGGATGAAGATTTTATCTGGGACGAAGAGGTGGATCCCGACAACTTCCCTTCAAGAGCGGTGATCTCCGACCCGATTGTTTCCTACGAATATGATCCAAAAACAAAGGAACTCACCATTGTTTCCCACGATCAGAAGAAGCATTGTTGTGCTACCATAGGTTCTGTTGTGAGCATAAGTATGGATACGATTACCATTACTACAACGGAAGGCGGCAATTTCTGTAGATGTTGGTGTTTTTATGATGTCACTACGAAAATATTCGTTGGCGATCTTGAAAATGCCCACTTCATTGTGGATGGAGTGGAATTTGATCTTGGATTTGATGATGAAGGTGGTTACAAAGGTGCTATGTTGAGAGAATTGAGAGGCGAATTCTTGGAGAGCAGTGATTGCAAAAAGCAAAAGGATGCAGATGTGCCAACGGAGCCAGCTGTAGTGGATAAGAACGTAGAGGATACTTATACTTTTATTCCTTCTCGAACTGCGGGTACGGACACGTTGGTTTCCTATCACTATGACCCATCGACTGGCGAGTGCCTCATCATATCACACAATGTGGAACTCAATTGCTGTGGAGTGATTTCATCAAACACAACGTTTGAACAGGAAGAAAGAACTACGTCGATCTATATCGTGTCAGCTCAAAGTGGGGAACTATGCAAATGCATGTGCTCTTATGATGTCACCACGAAATTGATAAACGTATTGGCTCAGAGATATCGTTTCTTCGTGGATGGAACGAAGTTCTTCGTCGACTTCTCTGAACAGACGGATGGCTATGTGACGAGATAACCAAACAGATGTTAAATAGTAGTGCGAGGGCACCGTTGCTGCGTTTGTCGGCAATGGTGCCTTCATTTTTTTTGAGGAAATCGGAGCCTTTTGGAAATAAATCTCTTCTCAGATTCCACGGTAGAAGGGATAAAAGAAGATAATGATACCTTGTGTTATTTCCTCAGGTTAAGTATCAACTATTGCGGCTGGTGCCTATGGTGCCAGCCGTTTTGTTTTGTCTCTTGCCTGAAATTGGAATCTGCGCTTGCCACAGGGAAGGGGGCTGCGACAAATTGAAAGCGTTTTGCGTTATTTTATTTCCGTTTTGTTATGAAAAATCTATATTTACTTTCTTGATGTATATAATAAATGTTAAATACATTGCATTTTGGTAGCAAAATTTCTTGTTTTATTTCAAAATGATGTAACTTTACGTTGTGGCGATGGATGCACAATACCGGTATAAAGAGATCACATCAGTCATTAAACATTAAAAAAAGAAGTATGAACATCAGAATAAACGAACTTATAGATAGTCGCGATACTGTCAACAAATGGATGGAACGCTTTGGGGTAAGGTTTGGTGTATACAAACATGGCGTTTTCAATGAGCAACTTTTCCCATTTGACTCAATTCCCCGAATTATTTCGCATAGTGATTGGGCTTATCTGGAGAAGGGACTCAAGCAACGTGTGACAGCCCTGAACAAGTTCCTTTGGGATGTGTATCACGACAAGCGCATCATCAAGGATGGAATTGTGCCCGAGGAGTTCGTCTACTCTTCAAAGGGGTATATGCCCGAGTGTGAGGGCATCAACCCTACGGGCGGAGTCTATGCCCACATCGCGGGGATTGACCTCGTGGAGGGCAAGGACGGACAGTGGTATGTCTTGGAGGACAATTTGCGCATCCCTTCTGGTGCCAGCTATCCGATGATAGCCCGTGAAATCACTCGTAAGGTCTCACCTCAGACTTTCACGCAAAATGCCGTGACGGAAAACCGCAACTATTCCAAGTTGCTTTCCACAATGATGGATGAGATGAATGACGGAAGGGGAATCTCGGTCATCCTGACCCCAGGACGCTACAACTCCGCGTATTTCGAGCATAGCTATTTTGCGGAGAAGACGGGCGCAACGTTGGCTTACCCTGGTGACCTTTTCGTCGAGGATAACAAGGTTTACTATGCGGGTATCTACAAAGAGAAGACCCGTGTGGGCTGCATATACCGCCGTGTGAGCGATGAATATATGGATCCGTTGTTGTTTGAGGCCTCTTCGTTGCTGGGCATCCCGAATGTGATGCAGGCCTACAAAGCTGGCAATGTGGCTCTCATCAACGCGATAGGCAATGGCGTGGCCGATGACAAGGGCATCTATTACTTCGTGCCGAAGATGGTGGAATATTATCTCGGCGAGAAGCCCATCCTGCAAAATGCTCCCACCTATTTGCCCTACTTCAAGAAAGACTACGACTATGTGTTGGAAAACATCCAGCGTTTAGTCATCAAGGATGTCAGCGAGGCGGGCGGCTATGGTGTTGTCTTCGGCAAGGATTTGTCGAAAGAGCAATTGGAGGAACTTCGGAATTTGATTATCGACCAACCACGACGTTGGATTGCGCAAGAAGTCATCGATTTCAAGGATCTTGAGATTCTGGAAGAGGATAAGCTGGTGGAGCGCAAGGCTGACCTGAGAGCCTTCGTGGTCAGCGGAAAGGAGACCCATGTCTGGTCAAGCGGCTTGACACGCTTCTCCCGAAATCCTGATTCGTTTGTGGTCAATTCTTCTCAAGGCGGAGGTTTCAAGGACACTTGGGTTATGGAGGAGTGACACGAGTGGCTCAGGCTTCAAGAAAACAATTTTGTGAATTTAACATCTTCTAAAAAGGAATATTTTATGGTTAAAAATACGATAATATCGGCTGCGAAGGCCAACAGTCTCTATTGGTTGGGTAGATATGAGGAGCGAGTTTATGTCACCCTGCATCTTCTTCGAAAGTGCTATGACAAGATGATCGACGGTGATTTTGATGACTATTGGCCGATTAGGCAGAGATTGGATGTGGCCGGTCGTTATAAGACGAACGAGGAGTTTACTCTCGGCATCATGTATGATGATTCCAATCCCGACACGGTGATAGCGGCACAAACAAGGGCTATGGACAATGCTATTCTCCTTCGGGAGGATATCTTGTCGGAGACGCTCAGTTATCTGGAGATGAGTTTGGCTCTCATGAAGGAGTGCCGTGGCAAACAGGAAAAGAATGTCATCTGCATGCAGCCTGTCATCGATTGGTCGTTGGCGTTTTGGGGTTCTGCGGAACAACGGTTGAAAAACCATAAGGCGCTCTATCTCATGATGATGGGGCGTAACATCGAGAATTTGGATATGTTGCTGCGTTTCGACTATGACTTTGAGCGCATAGCGTTGGCATACGATTCTGTGAAGCACTATTTTCGACAGATGCCCAATATCGTCGATGAACAGGTGGAGGAGCAACTTGACGGCTTGCTTGTTCAAGAGCGTTTCGACCTCGGTGATGTGGAGTATAAAAACGGGTTGCTTAAATTGATAAACCAGTTGGTGAAGTTATGAAGCGATATTTGTACAACTACCAGACCATTGTCGACTTTTCGGAGGCTGTGCCGTTCCATGCGGTCATGTTGCGTTGCCAGCCTGCCGGCAATGCTTGCCAAACGGTGGAGCAAGAGCATTTGGTGGTCTCTCCCGACTATTGGTTGCAGGCTGGGTGCGATGCTTTTGGCAATCGCATCCTTTATGGTGGCTCCACCGAGCCTCATGGCTCTTTCGCTTACGTCAGTACGGGCATCGTGACGACAGATGTCTATCAGATTAAGTATGCGGGAGAAAACTTGTTCATGTACAAGCAACCGACGACGCTGACCGCTATTCAGGAACCGCTTTTGGCGACGCCTGACAATGTCTTAGGGGCAGCTTCTGCCATCTGTGATTGGCTGAGCGATAACATCGTCTATCAGCCTCAATGTACCACGGTGGAGACTACTGCTTCTGAGGTGTTGGAGCGGAAAAGAGGCGTCTGTCAGGACTTTGCCCACCTTATGATAGCGCTCTGCCGGCAACGAGGAATCCCAGCCCGTTATGTCAATGGTTTCATTGTCGGGGAGGGGGAGACCCATGCTTGGGTGGAGGTCTTCGATGGGTACAGTTGGCTGGGCTTCGACCCTACTCACGCCCGCCGCATCAGCGATGGCTATGTCAAACTGGCTCATGGACGAGACGTCCGCGACTGTTCCGTCAGCCGTGGACTCTATACGGGACAGGCCACACAACAAACCACAATTCACGTTACACTGCAAGAGATATGATAAAGACAATTGTTTCCACGGAACTTCCCATTGACGAACAGTTCCGTATCCGTAAGAATGTCATTCAGCATGGAAGAAAGGATGGCCTCCGCTTTTGTGTGGTGACAGGTACTCACGGTGACGAGTTGGAGGGGCAGATGGTATGTTATGAGTTGGCTCGTATTGCCACGGAGCGTATCGACCTGCTTGATGGTACCCTTGAGATTTACCCCGCCCTCAATCCATTGGGGATTGACACGATTCAACGGGGCATCCCGAACTTCGACCTTGATATG
Source organism: Paludibacteraceae bacterium (assembly GCA_017553575.1). Classification (GTDB taxonomy): domain Bacteria; phylum Bacteroidota; class Bacteroidia; order Bacteroidales; family Paludibacteraceae; genus RGIG10190. The sequence continues at coordinate 68,108 of JAFZKQ010000015.1, read as the reverse complement.
AACCGCATATTTCCTGGCGACCCTCAGGGTACTATGGCGGAGCAGACGGCTCATGCTATCATTGAGGACATCAAAGGGGCGGACTTGGTGATAGACATCCATTCCAGCAACCTTTATTTGCGGGAAACTCCGCAGGTGCGTATCAATGTGCAGAACTCCGAATGGCTGGTGCCTTTTGCCGAACGGTTGGGCATGGACTTCGTCTGGGTTCATGATGCGGCCACCGTGTTGGAAGCGACTTTGGCTCACTCGCTCAATTCGACAGGTACCCCTTGCTTGGTGGTGGAGATGGGGGTAGGGCAACGGATCAACCACAAGATGTGCCGACGGCTCGTGAGGGGCATTCTGCACCTGATGCAGACCATGGGCATGTGGAAGGATAGTTCTATCGACGAATTGCCTAATCCGCTCATTTGTAAGGGTGACCATGTGACCTTCCTCAATGCCGAGACCTCCGGCGTTTTCTTGACAGAGTTGAAATGTGGTGTCAATGTCAGTAAAGGGCAGACCATCGGACAGATTGTCGATCCTCTTTGTGGACGTGTGCTGAGTACGGTCAGTTCGCCTGTGGATGGCTATCTGTTCACCATACGTGCCTATCCGATAGTCTACGAAGGCTCATTGATGGCGCGGATTTTTAATCTTCCATGTTAAACGGTGAATTTGTGGATCACATCGTAAATAGTGATGAATTATGAGAATAGAGACGATATTTGAGATGACATCGCCCTGCAGGGACAATTTCCGTATTCAGGGCTATAGATTTGGAGAGGGAGAAAAGACCTTGGCCATAGTAGGTGCCATGCGGGGAGATGAGGTGCAGCAGCAGTATATCTGTTCGCAGTTGGTGAACCGTTTGACGATGATGGAGCAGCGTGGGGAGATAGTCAGAGGGAAGAGCATTCTGGTAATCCCCTCGTGCAATCCTTTTTCGATGAACGTCAGTCGTCGTTTTTGGGCAATGGACAATACGGATATCAACCGTATGTTCCCTGGCTATGACCAGGGAGAAACCACGCAACGTATCGCTGCGGCTGTCTTTTCGGCAATCAATGGTTTCGAATACGGTATCCAGATGGCCAGTTACTACGTGCCGGGCGATTTTGTCCCTCATGTGCGTATGCTGAAGACGGGCTACGAGGATGTGGAGACGGCTCGTCTCTTTGGTATGAAATATGTCACGATTTGTCAACCTCGCCCCTTTGACACTGCGTTGTTGAACTATAACTGGCAGTTGTGGGACACCAAGGCATTCTCCGTTTACGCAGGGAAGACCGATCGGATCGATAGAAACACCGGCAATGAAACCCTCGATGCCATATTTCGCATGATGAAGCGGACGGGAATCATCCATCAGGGCTCTTTGGGTGTGGCCTATGATTCGATTCTCATAGACGAGGCGGACCTCCTGCACATCAAGGCGCATCATGCGGGCATCTTCTGTCGTTTGGTGGATGCGGGGAGTCGTGTCGCTGCTGGCGAATCTCTTGCCCATATCATTGACCCCTATAATGGTCAAGTCCTTAGTGATGTCAAGTCGGCTGCCGAGGGAACGGTTTTCTTTGCTCACCATCGCCCTGTCGTGTTTCAAAATGCATTGTTGTTTATGATTCATGTCGCATGAATCGTCGTATGATATTGCCTCCATGTCGGTGCAGGTCGACTATGGAAGTGATGTGGCATGCCGCCTCTCTCTTCGAAGAAGTGGTGTGTCACCTCTCTTCTCAAAACTCTTTTTGCCTAAATTTTGGGTAATCATATTTTTTTGCCTAAATTTGTACGGTTCCAATAGAAAGAATACTTATGACAATAGATTTGGTACATAGAGGATTCATTACTTCGGAAGGCAATTCCGCCACTCGTTGTTTATCTCTATTCCTATTTCTATAAATTGCGTTGGTTGTTTTTCCGACGCATTTTTTTTGTCTTCACGCAACAACAAAGAAAAAACATAGAGAGAGTAAAATAAAACTAATAAAGAGTATGTTAGAAGGAATTAAAAAGGTCGTTTTGCTTGGTTCTGGAGCTTTGAAGATCGGACAAGCAGGTGAGTTCGACTATTCAGGTTCGCAGGCCTTGAAGGCGATGCGCGAAGAGGGTATCAGTACGGTGTTGATCAATCCGAACATCGCGACGATCCAAACGTCGGCTGGTGTGGCTGACAAGGTCTATTTCTTGCCTATCACCCCTTATTTCGTGGAAGAGGTAATCAAGAAGGAGAAGCCAGACGGCATCTTGCTTGCTTTCGGTGGCCAAACGGCTTTGAACTGCGGTACGGAGTTGTATACGACAGGCGTTTTCGAGAAATACGGCGTGAAGGTGTTGGGTACCTCCGTGGATGCCATCATGATTACGGAAGACCGTGACTTGTTCGTGAAGAAATTGAACGAGATTGAGGTAAAGACTCCTGTTTCTCAAGCTGTTGAGACGATGGAAGATGCCGTTAAGGTGGCTAACCGAATCGGATTCCCTGTGATGGTTCGTTCTGCTTATGCGTTGGGCGGTCTAGGTTCTGGCGTTTGCGAGAACGAGGCTGAGTTCCGTGAACTTTGTGAAAGCGCTTTGGCGCACTCCAAGCAAATCTTGGTCGAGGAGTCTTTGAAGGGCTGGAAAGAGATCGAGTTTGAGGTGATCCGTGATAAGAATGACCACTGCTTCCCTGTTGTTCCTATGGAGAATTTCGACCCACTAGGCATCCATACGGGTGAGAGTATCGTGGTGGCACCAATCATCTCTTTGAGCCAAGAGCAGATCAACCTTTTGCAAGAGATCGCAAAGCAGGTGGTTCGCCACATCGGTATCGTAGGTGAGTGTAATATCCAATATGCGTTCAACGCAGAGACGAACGATTACCGTATCATCGAGATCAATGCTCGTTTGAGCCGCTCTTCTGCGTTGGCTTCCAAGGCTTCTGGTTATCCGTTGGCCTTCGTTGCGGCTAAGTTGGCTTTGGGCTATTCTCTTGACCAAATCGGAGAGATGGGCACGCCTAATTCTGCCTACGTAGCTCCTTCTGTCGATTATATGATTGTGAAGATCCCTCGTTGGGACTTGACTAAGTTCGTGGGTGTGGACCGTGAAATTGGTTCTTCCATGAAGTCTGTCGGTGAAATCATGTCTATCGGTAAGTCGTTCGAGGAGATTATCCAAAAGGGTCTCCGTATGATTGGCCAAGGCATGCACGGATTTGTCGGAAACAAAGACTTGGAGTTCGGCGACCTTGACAAGGAACTTTCCCATCCTACAGACCTCCGTATCTTTGCCATCGCCAAGGCTTTGGAGAATGGCTACACGGTAGAAAGAATCGAGCAATTGACCAAGATCGACGTATGGTTCTTGAATAAGTTGAAGAACATCGTTGATTACACGAAGGTAATTGCACAATATAAGAAAATTGAGGATATTCCTGCTGATGTTATGCGTGAGGCAAAACGCCTTGGATTCTCGGATTTCCAAATCGCTCGTTATTGCGAAGATCCTGACGGAAACTTGGAAAAGGAGATTCTTCGTGTTCGTGCGTTGCGTAAGAAGCAAGGCATCCTCCCTGCTGTTAGAAGAATCAACACGGTGGCTTCCGAGCACCCTGAGTTGACGAACTACCTCTACATGACCTACGGTCTTCAAGAGCACGCTATCAGCTACGAATACAAGAACGACAAGTCTATCGTTGTCTTGGGTTCTGGTGCTTACCGTATCGGTTCGTCGGTTGAGTTCGACTGGTGTTCCGTGAACGCTGTCCAAACAGCAAGAAAGTTGGGCTACAAGTCCATCATGATCAACTATAACCCTGAAACAGTCTCTACGGACTATGACATGTGCGACCGACTCTACTTCGACGAGTTGAGCTTCGAGCGTGTGTTGGATGTCCTCGATTTGGAGAATCCAAAGGGTGTTATCGTCTCTGTGGGTGGTCAGATTCCGAACAATTTGGCGATGAAGTTGTATCGTCAGAATGTCCCTGTACTTGGAACTTCCCCAGTCTCTATCGACCGTGCAGAGAACCGTCACAAGTTCTCGGCTATGCTCGACCAATTGGGTATCGACCAACCACGTTGGAAGGAGTTGACAAGCTTCGATGAAATCGACAGCTTTATCGATGAGGTGGGCTTCCCTGTCTTGATTCGTCCATCCTACGTGCTCTCAGGTGCGGCCATGAACGTTTGCTACAACAAGGAGCAGATGCACGTCTTCTTGAAGGCTGCTGCAAATGTTTCCAAGGAGTATCCAGTTGTGGTTTCTGTCTTCATGCAGGAGGCTAAGGAAATCGAGTTCGATGCGGTGGCTAAGCACGGAGAGATCATCGAATATGCAATTTCTGAGCATGTGGAGTTCGCGGGTGTCCATTCAGGTGACGCTACGTTGGTCTTCCCAGCACAAAAGATCTATTTGGAGACGGCTCGCCGTATCAAGAAGATCAGTAAGAAGATTGCACAAGAACTCAATATCAGTGGACCTTTCAACATCCAATTCTTGGCTAAGCACAACGACGTGAAGGTAATCGAGTGTAACTTGCGTGCTTCACGAAGCTTCCCATTCGTCTCTAAGGTTTTGAAGCGTAACTTCATCGAGACGGCAACGAAGATCATGTTGGATGTGCCTGTTGAAAAGCCAGATTCTTCTACATTCGATATTGACTATGTAGGTGTTAAGGCTTCACAATTCTCATTCGCCCGTCTACACAAGGCAGACCCAGTTTTGGGCGTGGATATGTCCTCAACCGGTGAGGTGGGTTGTATCGGAGCTGACTTTGACGAGGCGTTGTTGACCTCCATGATTTCGGTAGGATACCCAATCCCTAGCAAGGGCGTTTTGGTCTCTTCAGGAGATGTCCATGGTAAGGTAGAGTTGTTGGATGCTTGCAAGTTGCTTTACGGAAAAGGCTATAAGATCTTTGCCACAGAGGGAACTCAGAAGTTCTTGGGCGAACATGGCGTTGAGGCAACAACCGTTTCTTGGCCAGACGAAGAGGTGAAGGGCAACGCTAACATTGCGGAGTTGATGTCGAAGCATGAGATTGATTTGGTGATCAACTTGCCGAAGAATCACACGCGTAGGGAGTTGACCAACGGCTATCGTATCCGTCGTTCGGCTATCGACCATAATATTCCGTTGATGACCAACGCACGATTGGCAAGCGCCTACATCCGTGCTTTGTGTGCGAAGAACCTTTCTGACATCCAAATCAAGACTTGGCAAGAGTATTGATTGGAATAGGAGATATATACGAGAAGGGGCATGCCGTTGGGTGTGCCCCTTCTTTGATTTTGATGGGTTTGCCTTTTGTTAAATATGTTGCATAGTATAAAATGGTGGTGAGGTGTGAGCGGAATGAACTGCCTTTGTAAGGTTGAAATTATGGGTTCTATGAAATGCAATGGGGGTATGTGGAATTAGTTGGCCCCAAGGACAAATTATCCGGGCTGTCGTTGCCGAATAAGTTCAAACTCAAATAAATAAAAAGAGGAACATGCCGTTGTGACATGCTCCTCTAATTTTTGAAGGAGGACTACTGTTTTCTCCCCTTATCTCAAAATCACCACCTGACCAGCTACAATGTAGGCACCTGCGCTCAAGCTTGTAATGCGAGTCTCTCCTTCGTCATATTTGAGGTTTCTCTTGACGATTGCACCATTCAAATTGTAGATGGAGGTCACACCACTTTTTTCTGCACGGATGACGATGGCTCCCTCTTCGGAATAGACGGCAACACTGCTGTTGGCTTCGATGGACATTGCCTTTGTCAGGTTCTGCTCTTCGTCGAGGATGCCCAAGGAACGAGGAGCAGCGGCACTCTTGGTCTTGTGGTAAACCTTGGCAGAGAAAGGTGTGCAATCTGTTGACTCCTTGTGGTAAATGAATTTGTTCTCTTGAGAGTTGAGAATGTAGCAGAACGAACTTTTACTTTGGTAGTTGGGTGCCATGGCGTACATGCCGTTGTAGATTGGCTTTTGGTAATTGGAATGCAGTTCCGCATTTTCTGCCGAAATCGTTAGGGCGTTCCCTGGGTATTCGTTGCTGCCATAGCTTTCGCCTGGGAAGGCGAGAAGATAGGCTTGGTTCGCTTCGAAGATAGGTTCATCTAAGTTTTTGAAGATGAGGTCTGTCGCTGTGGATCCAACGTATTTTTTTGCCCAATACTTGCCGCTCTTCTTGGTCGCTTCCGTGAGAGGCACAATCTCAGGTTCCCCTGTGAAAGGGATGACTAGGGAGTTCCAACCACCGTTCTTATCTGCCTTCGTCTCGAAGTAGTAGGTGAATTCGACCTTTTTCGCCGTAAATCCCTTGCCGTTGTATCCATACTCGGCTTTGTTGGACAAGATGATTCGGTTGGCCACACCGTTGACAATCACATTGTCCAATTCTGCCCAATCCTCTGGAACCTCTTCCTCGAATTCTACAATTCTGTTTTCTCCCATGAGAAACTCTTGAAGTCTCTCTTTACTCGTGAAATAGACGGGTATAGGGTTGTCTCCTGGCACATATATGATGCTCTCGTACTCATCTTGCTCTATTGATTCTGGGGCAAACTTAATTTGTCCAAGGTCTTCTTTGTCCGAAGAGTCGAAATCGGTTGCGCTGACTTGTATGAAGGTAGCAGGCAACAATAATGAAAGTAAAATTTTTTTCATATGGTAGTGTGTTTAAAATTTATAATTTGGTGTTTGTGTAACTTCGTAAAAGAGAAGCCACTTATGTAAAGATAACTCTTTTTGTATAAAATTACTATTTTCGCTTGAAAATTAATAGACTATTTTTTAGAGCGGCTGTTTGTAATCCTATCTGTGTTTCTTTGGATTCTTATGAAAAAATGGCTAATTTGCGTATCTCTAAAGATCGATTAAAAGGTGGACTCATGGGAACAAAGCGTATTACTATAGGGATCCTGACGATTGTATTTGCTTTCGTCATGTCTGGTGTTTCTCCCGTATGGGCGGAAACAATTGTCCATGTGCAACAATCAGGAAGCCTCTCCTCCCTGTTGACAACGATGGAGAAGGAGGTTAAAATCACGGGTTCTATCAACGGCTCGGATGTCAAGTATCTTCGTGAACGGATAAACAACGGGGACGTAACTTCGTTGGATTTGTCTGACGTCGCGATTGTGAGTGGCGGCGATGCTTATTACGAAGAGTATCAAACAAAAGACGATGTCATCGGTGACTATATGTTCACTCAGTGTAAAAACTTGAAATATATTAGTTTGCCGAATAGCATCACGGAGGTCTCCACCAATGCTTTCTCCAACTCTGGCCTTAAGAAAATTGAGATTCCCGATAAGGTGATGACGCTGGGTTTCGATGCGTTTGCCTATTGTGGCTCTTTGGATACGGTTGTGTTGGGTAGGAAGGTTAGTCGCTTGGAACAGGGTGCCTTCTATGGCTCCTCTGTCAAGATGGTTTATGTACGGACCTCTTCGTTGCCTGCCGTAAGTTACTATCTCTTCTCCTCCAACCCTACGATCTGTGTCTATTCGGAGATGAAAGAGGATTTCGCCGATTCGGATTGGAATGATTTTGGAACGATTGTCGGAAGTCTGGAGGATTTTTATCCGCAGGATGAGAGTTCGAAACTTTTGCAGTCGTTGCTCGACAACTATTTTGAGGATAAGGCTTGTACGCAACTAAAGAGTGAGTATCTCTCTATGCACATAGATGCCTTATGCCATAACTTGGAAGGTGACGGACTTCCGAAGGAGATCGTCAGCATGATTCTGAAGATCCGAAATGACAATTGGGCGGCTTACGAGAAGGATTTCCGTGTCCATGAATACAAGGCTTATAGTGATGCAAATTATTGGAACCAAGTCCTGATGGCTACGGGTGGTTCCTATATGGGAAATCCGACGGGAATTTATGCCTCAGACAACAGTCCGATCTACGTCTTTGTCGATCAGGACATCCCTTCTGATGCGACGCTCTATTTTGCCGGTTGCCTCAACAACGACCTTATCGGGAATGCCAAATTGGGTCAGAAATTGACCAAGGGCTTGAATGTCGTTGATGGAATGAAGGATGCGTTGTATTATGTCCTCTATACGGCTGACACTCGTTCAAAAACAAAGAAACTCGACGAGTGGCCGAAGATCAAAATCCATATTGAGGGTGGTGTGGTGAATGGCTACTACGATGTGGCGCGCCATAGTGATAGTGACTATGTGGAACTCTTGAACCAGGCTACACACGATTTGTTTACCGTCAAAGGCTCTGAGACGATACTCAATTTCAAGACCTCCACCTATAAGACGGTTTTCCCTTCTACTATCGACAAGAGTGTCATTTGGTTTGATAGCCTTACCGTTTGGGAAAAGGAGTTGATGGGATTCTGCGAGTCGGTGGCCTTGGGACAGCGGGCAGCAGCTCCTTATCGTCTGACGGGTGGTGAAGCTATCTTCCCGATCTATTACAACAACCCTAACTTCGCCATAGAGGGCAAGGCGTCGGATGATGGATATGCCAACTCGTCGCCTTATCGTACCTCCTACAATTCGGTGGACTGCATACGCAACTCTTTTGTCGTGCAGGCAGGGCAGGACGACTGGTGCGCGGCTCATGAGTGTGGCCATAATAACCAACAAGCGATCAACTTGGAGAGTTGCACGGAGGTCTCCAACAACCTCTTCTCTAATGTCATCTGTTTCCTCGATGGCGCAACTACCACCAAGGGCTACCCACTCTCAACCACGATGAACGATTATGCTCACCATGTGCCATTCTTCTCAAGACATGTCACGAGCAAGATGAGAATGTATTATCAACTCTATCTCTACTATCATCAGGCTGGAAAAAATACGGCGTTCTATCCGACTCTTTTCCAAGAGTTGCGCAACGATCCGTTGGAGTTGTGGTCAAATACCTACAATAGCTCGTTGAAGTTTGTTAGAAAGGTCTGCGAGGTGGCTCAGGAGGACTTGACCGACTTCTTCATGGCTTGGGGCTTCTTTGAGCCTTGCCATTTGACGATCGATGACTACGGAACTTATGACCTCACTGTGACGCAGGCTGACATCGACAAGACATTGGAGGAGATTTCCAAATACCCGAAGAAGAATAGGGAAATTCTATTCATCGAAGATCGTATCGAGGAGATACCGGCAGGAGATTTCCTTGTCACTTCCGACGGAAGACGGGTAGGCTGGGATCAGATTGGTCAGTGCGGAAACTTGGGACAGTTCACCGACTTCCTTTCGGGTGTCTCTCAGCCTTCGGAATATACGTATGCTAATGCCGATTCCCTTTATGCCTTGTCTGGTACGGGCGGTATCGGCTTCGTGGCTCTCAATAGTGAGGGTAAAATGGTTTATGCTGCTAACGCTTTGCGCTTCTGCATCCCTTCTTGTGTCGACGAGGAGTTTACCCTCTATTCGGTTGATTTGGATGGAACGATGCATGAGGTGACGAAGCAGGGAACGGGAGCCGAGGTCGTTCATTTGACGGAGGCTGGAACCCTCTCTGAGGTTCTTTCCGCTCAAGCCATAAAAGCCACAATCAGCGGGCCTATCAACGGTACTGATATCAAGTACCTCCGCCAACTTGTCATGGAAGGAGGCTTGCAGTCTATCGATCTCTCGGAGGCGACTATCGTGAGCGGTGGGGATGCCTATTATGAATCCTACAAAACGAGTGATGACGATATGGGGGCTTACTCCTTCTACAACCATCTCGGACTTGTGTCGATCGCTTTGCCACAGACGGCTACCTATATTGGTACCAATGCCTTTGCGCAATCAGGCTTGATGAAGGTTCAGATTCCGGAGAGTGTTTCGGGCATAGGAATGGATGCATTTGCCTATTGCGGTCAACTGTCGATCGTGGAGATAGGCTCCAATGTCAAGCGGTTGGATCAGGGTGTCTTTTATAACTCAGAGGTGAAGCATGTCTATGTGAAGGCCAAAACGCCTCCTGCCATAGGCAACTACCTCTTCTCGTCAGAGCCAGTCATTCATGTCTATGCCGAGTCGCTTGCTGACTATGAGGCCTCTGATTGGGCGAAATACGAAACTATCGTAGGCGATTTGGATGATTATGATTTCAGTGTACCGACACACGTTCAACAACCGTTGAGTGATAGCTCTGAGACCTCAGAGGAGAATGCCCTCTATGACTTGTTCGGGCGCAAGGTGGTGGACCAACGAGCTTCAACGGTCTATGTGCGGAACGGAAAGAAAATCATTTGGGTGAAGTAAAAAATTATGAAAATAGTAAAAGAAATATTCGGTTATCTCTTGGGTGGTATCTTGTTTGTGGCTTTGATTCCATCCATCATGTGGATTGTGTCGGGCAGGCCTGCGTTGATTCCATCGGAAGTGTTGAGGCTTGTGGCAGGGGCTGTTTTTGCATTGTTTGGACTGGCATTGAGTGTGTGGTCTATCGTTCATATGCGTAACAAGGGCAACGGCAATCCGATGGATGCCTTCGGTCACGAGGTGGCACCTCGTACTCAACATCTGATGACTGACGGACCTTACCGTTTGAGCCGTAATCCAATGCTTACGGGAACCTTCCTTTACTTGATAGGCATTTGCCTTTGGTTGTGGACGTGGCAGGCAGTGGCTGTCTTTGTCATTTTTGTGGTGATAATGCTGGTCCAAGTTCGTACGGAGGAGAATCGTCTTCGACGTGACTTCGGTGAGGAGTACGAGGCCTATTGTCGTCGCACGGGTCGGTTTCTGCCGTTCTGATTATTCCCCCAATAAAACTAAGAAATGGAGACAATTACAAAGAATCCCCAGCAGATTGCCGCTTGTGGCCTTTATTGCGGTGCCTGTAAGAAGTTCCTTGCTGGAAAATGTCCAGGATGCGAGAAGAACGAAAAGGCGTCGTGGTGTAAAATCCGCAAGTGTTGCCAAGAGAAGGGCATCCATACTTGTGCGGCGTGTGACAAGGATGTGAAGGAGTGTAAGACTCTCAACAACTTCGTCGGCAAGATCTTTGCGTTCCTCTTCAAAAGTGATAGGATGGCCTGCATCCGTTATATCCGCGAGCATGGCGAGGAGGCCTTTGCCGAGAAAATGACAATGGAAAAGCAAATGACGATAAAGAAAAAATAGTATGGAGATTAAGGTGGCTACCCTAGAGGATGTTCCAGCGTTGCTGGATTTGCAGCGCAAGGCATTCGGCCCCCAATGCCGGGAGTTGGACTTCATGGATGCTCTTCCTATGACGGAAACTTTGGAGCAGGCCTATGAAGAGTTCAAAAGTTACACTACGTATAAGGTGGAGGGCCCTGATGGCAGAATAGTAGGCTCTATCCGCGGAAATGTGACAGAGGGTTCGTTGTGGATGGCTCGCTTGATGGTATTGCCTGAATATTGGGGACAAGGCATCGGCAAGTTTTTGTTCCGTGAATTGCAAGAACGTCATCCCCATACTCGTGCATGGCTCTGCACTTGTCCGCAAGTTCCTGCTCCTTATCAATTCTATCTTCGCGAAGGCTTCAAAGTCTTCAAGAGCGAGGAGATCGGCCACGGGTTGACATGGGTATACATGGAAAAGATAAAAGAATAGGCTTCGATAAAATATAATTAGTAGATAATGGGAAAAACTCGTTTTAACTTTAATACCATTGGTCTTTTTACAAGAGACAATAAGGCTACGGTTGATTTCTATACCAAGACTTTCGGTTTTGTTACAGATTGGGATGGTGTTAGTCCCCACGTGGAGATGACATTGGGCAATATGCGTATCATCCTCTTCCCTCGGGAGGCTTTTGAGGGAATGGTCTCACGGAAGTTCAATTATCCTGAGGGTTTCAACGGCACGGTCGAGTTGGCTTTTGATGTGCCTACTTTTGCTGATGTGGATAAGGAATACCAGAATGCGCTCGATCATGGTGCGATGTCTGTGCTTGTTCCTACGACAGAGCCTTGGGGACAGCGCACTTGCTATGTGGCCGATCCTGACGGTAACCTGATAGAGATAGGTTCGTTTACGGAATAGAGCGTATCTATTATTCTCCTATAAGCAAGCCCCGAGGGTACGGTGTAGTGGCATTGCCCTGAAGGTTATTTCGTCCTCTTTTAGTTCCATTTTTTGGTCTTGGGGCTTGTTTTTTACTTATTTCAAAGCTTTTTCGAGTTCTTTTTCTAGCCTGTTTATAGTTTCTCCATAATCAGTGTCGATCAGGGTGATGGTTTCTCTGTGTTTGCTGATTACTTCTTGGTTGTCCTCTTTCAGGCTTTCTATCGTACAGTCGTCGTCAAGTCGCGACTCGATGTCGAATGCGTGGGATTTAATCTCTTCAAAGTGCGAGTCGATATAGTTGTCGCTCATGGCAAGGCAGACGAAGCGGATGGCGGGTAAATAGTGCTCGTCGAAATCGTGTTGCCAGTCGGAAGGAATGTAGCAACCCTCTACCATTAGGTTTTGGTTGTTCTCAATGGCAGTCTTTATCATTTCACGGACGATCGGCCACAGATAGCGGGTGAGGGCATCTGTCTCGCTTAGGGGCGTTAGGTCCGTTTGTCCGCTTCTGATAAGTCCCATCTTCAGATGGTCGATTGAAAGGTAGGGCAGTTTGAACTTCTCAAGCAGCCTTTGTGCCAGAAGTGTTTTACCTGTATGGGATGCCCCGGTGATTAATAGTATCATTCTAAAACCTCCTATTTTACCAAGATTCCTTCCTGCCTCAGCAGGGCTATTTTGTTGTTGAGTCCTCCACTGTAGCCTGTGAGTTTTCCGCCTGCTCCCAGCACCCTATGGCAGGGGATGATTAGGCAAATGGGGTTCCAACCCACAGCACCGCCTACGGCCTGTGCCGATAGCTTCTCCACTCCGTGCCTTTGGGCGATTTGTGCCGCAATCTCTCCGTAGGTCCGTGTTTCCCCGAAAGGAATCGTGCATAGGATCTCCGTCACTTCGCTACGGAAAGGGGTTACTCCCTCCAATTTGTAGCGGGGCGTGAAATCGGGTTGCCTGCCCGAAAAATAGCAGTCGAGCCAGCGATGTGTCTCTTGAAAAATGGGCAGGTCGGCCACTTGACACCCGTGCGAATGTTTTTCCGCATTCGGTGAGCCGATGAAATAGAGACCCGTAAGGAACTCTCCGTCGGAAATTAGGCGTATGTCGTCGAAAGGGACGGGCGTTCTGTAGTCTGTAATGTAGGACATCTTGTTTTTTCTTCTCTTCGTCAGTTATACAATAGGGCTGCCTTGTTGGGACAGCCCTATATTTGAATCCGAGGGGAATGCTTCCTCCTATTTCCCGCAGAACGCCTCTAAATCTTTCTTTGTCGCACGGTTGAGCAGTTTGGCTGATTTGAAGTTGATTTTTGGATAGGTCGCTTTCAAATCATGGTAAGCCTTGTCGATGGTGCTGCCGCCCGATGTGGCAAAAGGAATGACGGTTTTGCCCGAGAAGTCATAGCTCTCCAGGAAGGTGTTGATGATGGTCGGGCAGGTGTACCACCAGATGGGGAAGCCCACATAAACTGTCTGGTAGTCTGCCATGTTCGATAGTTTGTCTGTGATGGCAGGACGGGATTTCTTGTCGGCCATCTCCACTGACGAACGTGAATTCTTGTCGTGCCAATCCAAGTCGGCATCGGTGTAGCGTTGGGCAGGTTTGATTTCGTGAAGGTCCGCACTGGCCACTTCCGCCAAATCTTTGGCAACCTTCTCCGTTACGCCCGAAGCCGAGAAGTAAGCTACTAAAGTCTTTTTGCCCATTTGATTAGATTTTAGGTTCTTGTTCTGTGAATTCGCACAAATTGTGGTTGCGAAAAGCACGGAGATGAACAATAAAATTCTTTTTATCATTTTGTTTTTCAATTGGTTGGTCTTGTTTGATGACTTGTCTGTTCGCTTTTCGCGAAAACTTAGAAGAACGTTACGATTTCATCCAAATCTCTTTTGCTCGGATAGTTGGGCTCTGATGCCCTGTATCCCAAAGCGATGACAGCCATGACGGTCTCGTTCTCTGGTATGCCGAATAGTTGGCGGAGCTTGTCAGAATCGCGCATTCCCATGATGAGTGTGTCAAAGCCCATGGCGCGTGCTTTCAAGATCAAGTAGCAGTTGCTGAGTCCGTTGTCGTAGGCTCCCCATCCGTCGCCAATCTCGTTGGTTTGGTTGCCTTGGAAGAAACCGGATTTCCCGCGTTCAAACGTGGAAACGATAAGGACTGGTGCATTGGCGATTCTCTCTTTGTTCGCTCCGACCATATCTTGAACGGCCGTCAACTTTTCGGGGCTGATGGCAACGTAGTACTTTGTCGGTTGTTGGTTTGCCCACGATGGAGCCTCTTGGGTGGCTTTGAGTAGTTCGCGTACTTCCGCCTCTGAAATCTTCTTTGAAGCGTCATAGTTGCGTATGCTTCTGCGTGACAAGAAGACCTCATCGAAAGAGGGTGAGTTGCTGGTGGTTTGTTTCTCCTCGGAAGAGCATCCTCCGAATAGGAATAGTGCTAGCGTAGCACCAAACAGAATTAGCTGTTTCATTTTGTGAATTTTTGGTTATTGGTAATTGTCATGCAATGATACGAAAAAAATCCCCATTGTTCGTGTTTCTTGGATTTTTTAAGAAAAAAAGAGGGAAACTTCTGTCCGAAATTTCCCTCCTGTTTCTATCTGATTTTGAATGGTTAGCAGATCTTGCCGTATCCCGTTTCGTCTTTCCCTTTGGTGACGCACTCTTCCAAATAGCTTTGTACGTGGCGGATGCGTTTCTCCTCGAAAATCTCTTGGATGGTGATCATGAGGCCAGTCTCTTCCACATCACCGAATTCGTCGTTGATGCAAGTGCCGAAGGTCTTCATGGAAGGGGAGAGGGACATGTAGGCGTTGATTAGAGGCGGAATGTTCCTTCCGAATTTGCGGACCTGCTCTTTCAACGTAGCGTAGTCCTCTTTGTAGGTGCTTCCGCAGAAGAGCGTTTCCATCTCTTTCTCGTCGTAGTTTACAGGCATTGGCTTGTAAGGATAGACGAGGTGATCCCGGTCAGGGAAATATTTCTTCATGAAATAGAGGATCATGTTTCTTGCCTCGACGCCGAAGGTCGGGTACATGGTGGCCTTGCCGAAGAAGTAGTTGGTGGCAGGGATGGTGACCATTAGGGCACCGAGTCCGTCCCAGATGTTGTCTAGGGCAAAGAGGCTCTTGGCTCCCATCTTGGTGGATTGATATTCAGGGCGGACGAACGACCGACCCAATTCAATCGTATAAGGGAGGTATTCCTTGATGAACTTTTCGGAATAGTCGAACAAGTGGGAAGAGGTGAGCATGGGTTTCCCGTTGTTGTCGAAGGTGACGTTGGAGCCGTGGATGTAGCGGTAGCCGCCGATAATCTCCTTCTCTTCAGGATTCCAAACGATAAGTTGTTCGTAGGGAACGTCCATCGTGTCATAAATGTCGATGTCGCAAGCCAAGCCGGAGCCACCTCCCGAGTTTCGGAAAGAGATCTCTCTCAATCGGCCAATCTCTCTGATTACGTTGGGTGCGTTGTGGTGGTTGACCACATAAATCTCGTTGTTGCCCTTGTTCGTCTTCCTGAGAAGGCGTTCAGGTGTCAATTCAGACTCAAGCAATCTTTCGTCGATTGGATTTATAATGTTCTCCATTTGTCCTTATCCGTTATAAGTTGTAAACGATTTCTTTGATTTGAGCCGCCCATTGTAGAGGCGTCTTCTCTTTTGTGAATGTTTGCCAAGGAATTGGCTTCCCTATCTTGGCTGTGAAGACGGCATTCTTGTTTTTGAATAGCTCGTCGACCAAGTAGAGCATTTCTATATTTGCCTTGATGCCCAATTTGGTGCGATAGTAGGCGAGGTTATAGAAAAACTTGGAGTTGTGTCCGATGAAGTGGAGGGGAACGATGTCCCGTTGGTATTGGACGGATTTGACGATGAAGGTCTTTTTCCATTCCAAATCCTTGATTTCCCCATTGGGTTGACGACGGGAGACCATTCCTGCTGGGAAGTAGAGGATGGTGGCATCCGATTCGTAGGTCTTGTTGATCTCTACGGTCGTCTCTTTGGCCTGTCCACCGAATTTGTTGATGGGGATGAAGAAATTCTGCATGTTCTCGACATGCATGAGGAGATCGTTGACGGGGGCTTTCACCTCTTGGTATCTCCGGCTCAGAAAGTCTAGCAGGACAACGCCGTCTGCACCTCCCAAGGGATGGTTGGATGCGAATATGACACGTCCGTCTTTGGGAAGGTTCTCTTCCCCTTCGATGTTCAATTTCCAATTGAATCGGATCATGTTCGACCCCGTGAATTCATTCCCCATCTTATCCTTGTCTGCGCTGAAAATCTCATTCAGGTCGTCTTGGTGGATCGTCTTCTTCAAGTAGGAGACGATGAAGTTGGGTAACCGCTTCTTCAACCCGGGTGCTTTATTCTCGAGGATCGCGTCTATGTCAACCTTCTTCTTGTCGGTGTTCGTCATCTTGTGCGACATTTATGATTTAGTTTCCTATAATCAAATAAGAGTTCAAATTTATATCTTTTTTGTCAATCAAGTTACTTTTTCTTGCGATAAAATGGTGATGGCTCTCTCTTTCTTGATTTTAGGGAGGACCGATTGGACGACTTTTGTCTGCTCTTCTCTCTTTTGTGAGGAACTTTTCCCCTTCGGTTTGCTCTGGAATCGAGGCTTGTTTTCTCTTTCATCCATGAAAAAAACGCCCTGAATGGGTAGCTTGGGAAGCCTCAAATCCTCATTTTGCCTGATTCTTTGCTCCACTTTGCCCCATTTTTAGGGAAAAATTCCTTAAATGTAAGATTTCTATGCAGTTAAAGAATGCCGATGGAGAGCGGAATGGAATGGTTTTTGTTAATAACTTGTTAATAATAAGTTGAAGTGCTGTGAAAAAAAATGATAGTGGGGGATAGTGGGGGAATAAATTAATCGCTATCTTTGACATTTGAATATTGGCATGAAATGGGTATGCTTAAGTTTTTGGGAAATATTGAAGCTAAGGCAGATAGCAAAGGACGCTTGTTCGTTCCTGCACTCTACCGGAAGTCGCTGGAGAAGTCTGGCGAAGCATCCCTCATTATGAAAGTGGACCCTATCAACAAGTGCGTGAAACTTTATCCCGAGTCGATTTGGGAGAAGATGGATGCCGAGTTTACTGCCAATTTGAATTTGTGGGATCAGAAGGATTTGGCGCTCTATCGTCAGTTCACAGCAAGCGTGGAGCCCATCGAGTTGGACAGCAGTGGCCGTGTCTTGATCGCGAAAAGATATTTGGATCTGATCGGGGTGGAGACGGATGCTTTGTTTGTCGGAATCGGCAATTACTTCGAGATCTGGAACAAAGATAATTTTGAAGCGAGTCTATATGGAGTGGAGGACTTCTCCGCTGCCATGCAAAGTAAAATGGGGAATAAAGGTCCTGCATTATAATTAATATGGAAGAAGAGAAAGTTGTATATCACGTTCCTGCCCTTTTACAGCCCTGCATGGATGCCTTGGACATTAAGCCGGATGGCGTTTATGTGGATGTGACGTTTGGCGGTGGAGGTCATTCGCGTGAGATTATGAGACGCTTGGGGAAGAAGGGTCGTCTCTTGGGCTTTGACCAAGATGAGGATGCGTTGCAAAATGCATTGGACGACAGTCGCTTCACCTTTGTCCGTGGCAACTTCTGCTATCTTTCCAATTTCTTGAAATATTATGGTGTGGAGCAGGTGGATGGAATCTTGGCCGATTTGGGCGTCTCTTTCCACCATTTCGATGACCCAGAGAGGGGATTCTCCTTCCGTTTCGACGGTAAATTGGATATGAGGATGAATCAAAAGGCCTCCATCACGGCGGCTGATCTGATTGAGAACTATTCTGAAGAACAGTTGTCCGACGTGTTT
This sequence comes from Paludibacteraceae bacterium, assembly GCA_017553575.1. Classification (GTDB taxonomy): domain Bacteria; phylum Bacteroidota; class Bacteroidia; order Bacteroidales; family Paludibacteraceae; genus RGIG10190. Next base: position 50,304 of record JAFZKQ010000015.1, on the reverse strand, counting down.
TATCTCTATGGTGAACTCTCCAATGCTCGCAAGCTGGCGGCTGCCATCGTAAAGGCCCGTTCCTCAAAAAGGATCGAGCGTATCTCGGATCTGTTGGCCGTCTTGGATCCTTTCTTCTCCAAGGATAAGCAGAAGAAGGATATGGCAAAAGTATTTCAAGCCATTCGTATCGAGGTGAATCACGAGATGGATGTGTTGAAACGCTTTTTGACGCAAGCTCAGGCTGTCCTGAAACCGGGAGGCCGCATCGTTATTTTGACCTACCACTCCTTGGAAGACCGTCTGGTGAAGAATTTCTTCCGTGCCGGTAATTTCGAGGGTCGTGTAGAGCAGGATTTTTTTGGTAATAGATTGACTCCGTTCCGCTTGGTAAACAATAAGGTGATTGTGCCCGACGATGAAGAGATTGCTCGTAATCCGAGGTCGAGAAGTGCCAAGTTGCGCGCGGCGGAACTTATTAAATAGGAGAGTGTATGTTCGGTTGGACTAAAAAAGCATTGGGAAACGTGAAGGAGTTCTCCGATTTGACGGGGAGTTCCGCAAGAAACGTCATTGCTGGCAACTTTTTCAAGAAAGAGTTCTTCTTGCGTCAGGGGTGGCTTTTCTTGATGATTTTGGCGATGCTTTTTTGCTATGTGGGCAACCGCTATGTGTGCCAACAGAAGATAATGGAGATTGACCGCTTGCAGAAGGAGTTGCTTGACGTGAAGTTGGATGCGTTGACGCGTACTTCCGATTTGATGTTGATAAGCCGCCAGTCGCAGGTCAAGAAGATAATAAAGAACCATGGCGTGGATTTGACCGAGTCGACTACGCCTCCGTTCCGAATTGAATAGTAAGGAGGTCGCTGTCGTGTCTGTTAAGAAGGGTATATTGGTTCGCTTTTTCATCGTCTACGCATTGGCTTTTCTGATGGCGTTCTGTATCGTGGGCTCTGCGGTGATGACTATCGCCCGTGATGGCGAGCGTTGGCGACAGGTAGGCTCCACCTATAAGCGCGACAGTTTGGAGATTAGTCCGAATCGGGGAAATATATTGGCGTGCGACGGAAAGTTGTTGGCAAGTACCATCCCTTCCTATACGTTGTATATGGATTTCCGTGCAGACGGAATGGTGAAAGATACGCTGTATAAGTATATCGACTCTTTGTCCATCTGTTTGTCCCGTGTCTATACGGACAAGTCGCCTGCCGAGTTGAAGAACCATATTTTGAAGGGCTTCAAATCTCAGTCTCGTTGGTATAAGGTGAACAATAAGAAGTTGACCTACAACGAAAAGAAGGAGGTGCAGCAGTTTCCCTTCTTCCGGATGGGACCTAACAAGAGCGGTTATGCTTTCTATGAGCAGGTTTCGAGGAAAAAGCCGTTGGGTTCTTTGGCTTCCCGTACGATCGGCGACATCTATGCGGAATCGGACAAGGGTGGAAGCTGTGGCTTGGAGATGAAGTACGACTCCTATTTACGTGGAAAGAGCGGAGTCATTACGAAGCAGAAGATCGCGGGCCGTTTCCGTTCCATCAACTTGATTGATCCGGAGGACGGCTTTGATGTGAAGACGACGATTGATGTCAACATCCAGGATATCACCGAGTCGGCATTGCTTGCGAAACTCATGGAGGTTGAGGCGGATAGGGGATGTGCCGTGGTGATGGAGACGCAGTCTGGCGAGGTGAAGGCCATCAGCAACTTGCAGCGTAGGGAGGACGGCCGATATGTCGAACGCCAAAATTTTGCGGTGAGTAGCGAGACGGAGCCGGGCTCCACGTTCAAGGTCGCTTCTGTCATGGTGGCTCTCGAAGATGGTGTGGTCGATACCTCCTATAAGGTGGACACGGAGAATGGTATCTGGAACTATAAAGGGGTCAACGTAAAAGACCATAACTGGAACAAGGGTGGTTACCATGTCATCTCTCTGAATCAGGCAATTGCCTACTCTTCGAATATCGGAGTGGCGAAGGTGATTGATAACTATTACGGAAATAATCCGAGCCGGTTTGTTGATCGTTTGTACGAAATGAAACTCAATGAACCGATGGATCTGGAAATCCCAGGAGCGGGAAAGCCGAAGATAAAATATACTTCTTCACCCAATTGGTCGGGTACCTCCTTGGCGTGGATGTCCTTCGGTTACGAAACGCAGATTCCGCCCATCTATATGTTGACATTCTATAACGCGATTGCCAACAACGGAAGAATGATAAAACCATATTTCGTGAAGTCCATCTGCAAGGATGGTGTGGAGAAGAAAAAGTTCTCGACAAGTGTCATAAACCATGCTATCTGTAGCCAAAAGACTTTGGCGAAGGTGAAGGATATGTTGGTCGGGGTGGTCGAGTTCGGAACGGCGAGGAATGTGAAGTCCGAGCATTTCAAGATTGCGGGAAAGACGGGTACGGCCCAAGTGGATTACGGTAAGCGAGGGGTTAGAAAGTCGCACCAACTTACGTTCTGCGGTTTTTTCCCAGCTGACGATCCGAAATACTCCATGATTGTCGTCGTTTGGAGTCCGAAGAAGGGTTACCCTTCGGCGGGTGCCATTTCGGGATCTGTCTTCAAGACTATAGCGGAGCGGGTCTATGCCCAAAGTCCGCTCATCCATACGGACCCTTTCTCTTCGGATGAGGACAATTGCAAGATTCCGATTACGAAGGATGGTGATGTGGCCAGTCTGAAGTTGGTGATGGACAATCTGAAGATCCCTTACGTGGACCAAGATGCCAACAAGAAGCATCCTTGCCAATGGGTCTTCTCGGAGGTGCAAAGCAAAGAAGTCCTTCTGAAACCTCACAAGGTTTCGGGCAATTATATGCCGGATGTGCGAGGAATGGGAGCTAAGGATGCTATTTTCCTCTTGGAGAACAAGGGCTTGCGGGTCTCTCTATCGGGTAAAGGCCGTGTGGCCGCCCAATCGAAGAATCCCGGGGATAGGATAGAATCCAACGAGACGGTGGTAATTGAATTAAAATAGAATTTTATTGGTTTGAAAATGAAGATATTAAAAGATATACTACGCACATTGGATGTACTGAAGTGCATCGGCTCCACGGAAGTGGAAGTGTCGGGTGTCCGTGCTGACTCCCGAAAGGTGGAGAAGGGCGACTTGTTTGTCGCTACTGTCGGTACGAAGGTGGATGGACATGATTTCATCCCTTCTGTTATTGAGAAGGGGGCTTCTGTGGTTGTCTGCGAGAAATTGCCTGAAAACGTGGATGATAAAGCGGTTTTCGTGCAGGTGGCGGATGCGAACGAAGCGTTGGGTCGTTTGGCCTCTGCGTGGTATGACTATCCTTCTTCTCACTTGCGTTTGGTAGGTGTGACGGGTACGAACGGAAAGACGACGACGGCAACTCTTCTGTATCAATTGTTTGGCCGATTCGGTCATCGTTGCGGCTTGCTCTCGACGGTCTGCAACTATGTGGCAGGCGAGGCTCGTCCTTCCACTCACACAACTCCAGATCCGCTCTCTCTGAACGCTTTGTTGGCGGATATGGTGGCGGCTGGCTGCGAGTATGCTTTCATGGAGGTGAGTTCCCATTCGATTGACCAACGCCGTATAGCGGGTCTCTCTTTTGTCGGTGGACTCTTCACCAATATTACGCGTGACCATTTGGACTACCATAAGACGTTCGCCAACTATCTGGCTGTGAAGAAGCGTTTCTTCGACGAATTGCCGGCTGAGGCTTTTGCCTTGACGAATATTGATGACAAGAACGGCATGGTGATGTTGCAAAACACACCTGCATCCAAATACACCTATTCGACTCGTTCGATGGCGAATTTCAAAGCGAAGGTTTTGGAAGACAATTTCGACGGAATGCTCCTGGAGATGAATGGTCGTGAGGTGGTAGTTCCGTTTATTGGCCGTTTCAATGCCTCCAACTTGTTGGCGGTCTTTGGTGCGGCGGTTCTCTTGGGTAAGCCCGAAGAGGAGGTCTTGGTTCATTTGAGTGCTTTACGCTCTGTATCAGGACGTTTCGAGGTGGTCAAGTCGAAGGATGGCTACCGTGCCATTGTCGATTATGCGCATACGCCGGATGCTTTGATGAACGTGATCAATACGATCAACGAGATTCGTTGCGGCAAGGGTCGCTTGATTACGGTGGTCGGTTGTGGTGGCGACCGTGACAAGGGTAAACGTCCGATGATGGCGAAGGAGGCTTTGGCTGGCAGCGACCAGGTGATCCTGACTTCCGACAATCCGCGGAGCGAAGATCCTCAGGCGATTCTCGATGATATGATGGAAGGCGTTGACGTGGCTGACAAGCGTCGGGTTTTGGTGGTGGTGGACCGTTACCAAGCAATCAAGACGGCGTGCATGTTGGCGCAGCCAGACGATGTCATCTTGGTGGCTGGAAAGGGCCATGAGAATTATCAGGAGATAAAAGGAGTCAAGCATCATTTCGACGATAAAGAGGTGCTTGCAGAGGTAATGTAAAAAATTTAATAAAGATATGTTATACCAGTTTTTCCACTATTTGTCAGAACTGAACGTGTCGGGAGCGGGAATGTTCCGGTACGTCTCCTTCCGTTCGGCTTTGGCGTTTATCTTATCGTTGCTTATCGCGACGATCATAGGTAAGAAAATCATTCACAAGTTGCAAAAACATCAGATTGGAGAAATCATCCGTGACCTGGATTTGGAGGGTCAGATGAGTAAGCGTGGTACGCCTACGATGGGTGGTATCATCATTATCATCTCCATCTTGATTCCGTGCCTCTTGTTGGGAAAATTGGACAATGTCTACATGATTCTCTTGATGGTCTCTACGGTATGGTTGGGCTGCATCGGCTTTTTGGACGATTACATCAAGGTTTTCAAGAAAGACAAGGAGGGATTGCACGGACGTTTCAAGATTGTCGGCCAAGTCGGCTTGGGATTGATTGTCGGTTTGACCCTCTATCTCAGTGATGATGTCATGATGCGTGAGAATACGGTGACGGTGGTTAAGACGGAGGAGGTGGTTCAATATGCTGCTTCTTGCGAGAAATCGACGAAGACGACTATCCCTGTCGTTAAGGACAACAACTTGGATTATGCCGACCTCTTCACCTTCATGGGCGACAAGGCACAGACTTGTGGTTGGATCTTGTTCGTGTTGGTGACCATCTTCATTGTGACGGCAGTCTCCAATGGTGCTAACCTGACGGATGGCTTGGATGGCTTGGCCACGGGAACATCGGCCATCATAGGAACTACGCTGGGTGTGCTGGCCTACTTGTCAAGCCACGTGGAGTATGCCAGCTATTTGAATATCATGTATATCCCTTATTCGGAGGAGATGGTTATTTTCATCTGTGCTTTCGTGGGAGCCACCATCGGTTTCTTGTGGTATAACTCCTATCCGGCTCAAGTCTTCATGGGCGATACGGGTAGTTTGACGTTGGGTGGTGTGATAGCTGTCTTTGCCGTAATTATCCATAAGGAGTTGTTGATTCCGATTTTGTGCGGAATCTTCTTGGTCGAGAATCTCTCTGTCATGATTCAGGTCTATTACTTCAAGTATACGAAGAAGAAATATGGTGAGGGAAGGCGTATTTTCCGTATGGCACCGCTTCACCACCATTTCCAGAAGTTGGGCTTGCCTGAGGCGAAGATTGTTTCCCGCTTTTGGATTGTGGGCATCCTTTTGGCCATGCTGACGATTGTGACATTGAAGATGCGTTAATTGATTGGAAATAAGTTCAATAATATGAAAATAGTTGTATTGGGAGCAGGTGAGAGCGGTGTCGGATCCGCCATTCTTGCGAAGGTAAAAGGTTTTGAGGTCTTTGTCTCCGATAAGTCTGAGATAAAGGAGAAATACAAGAAAGAATTGAACGACTACTCAATCGAGTGGGAGGAAAAACAGCATACGGAGTCTCGTATCCTTGCTGCGGACGAGGTGATCAAAAGTCCAGGCATTCCGGAAAAGGCTCCTATCATCAAGCTTTTGAGGGAGAAGGGAACCCCTATCATTTCTGAGATTGAGTTCGCTGGACGCTATTCCCATTCTAAGATGATTTGTATCACGGGTAGCAACGGAAAGACCACCACGACGACCTTGATTCACCATGTCTTGACAAAGGCGGGTTTGGATGCTAGTTTGGCCGGCAATGTCGGTTTCAGTTTGGCAAGGCAGGTGGCGATTGATCCACACGACTACTATGTCATTGAGTTGAGTAGTTTCCAATTGGACGGTATGTATGACTTCAAGGCAGATATTGCCATCTTGCTGAATATCACGCCAGACCATTTGGATAGGTATGAATATAAATTCCAAAATTATATTGATTCTAAGTTCCGCATCGTCCAAAACATGACGGAGAACGACTATTTCATCTATTGGAATGACGATCCTGTGATTCAAAAGGAGTTGGCCAAGAGAGATATTCGTGCCACGAAATGTCCTTTCGCTTTGGAGAAGAAAGAGGGCTTGGTTGCTTATGTAGAGAATGAATTGTTGAAAATAAAAGTAAAAGATAGCGAGTTTGATATGGAATTGAATAAATTATCGTTGAAGGGACAGCATAATGTGTATAACTCAATGGCTGCTGGTATTACATCTTGTATTTCGGGAATCAAGAAGGAGAGCATCCGTGAGTCGTTTAGCGATTTCCGCGGAGTTGAGCATCGTCTTGAGCCAGTGGCAAAAGTACGTAATGTCTTGTTCGTGAACGATTCTAAGGCGACGAATGTGAACTCTTGCTGGTATGCTTTGCAATGTATGAAGACACCGGTGGTCTTGATCTTGGGCGGAACTGACAAGGGTAACGACTATACTGAAATCGAGGATTTGGTGAAGGAGAAGGTTCGCGCTATCGTTTGCTTGGGTGTCGACAATGCTAAGTTGCATGCCTTTTTCGATGGCAAGGTGCCTGCCATTTCGGATGCCCTCTCCATGAAGGAGGCGGTAGATAAGTGTTTCGCTTATGCGCAGAAGGGTGACACGGTGTTGCTCTCTCCTTGTTGCGCAAGCTTTGACCTTTTCCAAAGTTATGAGGATAGAGGTCGTCAATTTAAGGAGCAAGTAAGGAATCTATAATCGCTGTCCGGAACGGTTTTCTCATTCCTGCTGTGGTCTATGAAAGAGTTTTTGAGTAATACGTTTAAGGGAGATAAGATCCTATGGATTATATTCGGACTGTTCTTGTCTCTTTCCGCATTGGAGATGTATAGCGCATCCAGTTCGCTTGCCTATAAACAGGCGAGCTACTTCATGCCGGTGTGGGGTCACATCACATTCCTTTGTGGGGGCTTCTTGTTCGCATTCCTCTTGCACTTGCTCTCACCGAAGGTCGTCATGCTGTGTGCACCTCTTTTATATCTCTTTTCGATAGTCACGTTGGTATGGGTGCTTATTTCTGGTGTGTCGGTCAACGAGGCGGCTCGATGGGCCAATTTGATGGGTGTGCGCTTCCAACCTTCTGAATTTGCGAAGTTGGCTTTGGTGGTCAATCTCTCCATCATCTTGCAACTCTTCACGCAGGAGCGCTTCTTCTCGAAGAAGGTCTCTTATTGGGTTGCGTTGGCTGCGGCGGGTGTGGTCTGTCTCTTGATCTTCCCGGAGAACTTTTCCACGGCTCTTTTGTGTGGACTTGTCACGTTTACCATGATGTTCTATGCGAAGGTTCCGTTGAAATGGATGGCCAAGACGATAGGGTGTCTGCTCTTATTCGTCGTCCTCTTCTTCTCTGTGGCCCAGGTTTTGCCGGAGAATGCGGTTACCCACCGTACGAGCGTTTGGGTTAATCGTCTGAAGAATTTCACAGCCCCTACGGATGAGGATGCGAAGTTTAAGGTGGACGACAAGAATTATCAGGTGGCCCATGCGAAGATCGCCATCTCGAACAGTAAGTATACGGGCAAGGGTGTCGGCAATAGCATAGAGCGTGACTTCTTGCCGCAGGCCTTTTCGGATTTCATCTTTGCCATCATCATTGAGGAGATGGGCATAGGCGGGGCTTGCTTGGTGCTGCTGTTGTATTTGATTCTTATGTATCGAGCGGCCATGATTGCCAAGGAGTGCGACAGTATCTATTCCGCCATTCTGGTCATGGGACTTTCGACGATGATTGTTTTCCAGGCATTCATAAATATGGCGGTCGCTGTCGGGTTGTTCCCCGTTACGGGACAGCCTCTTCCGCTCATCAGTAGGGGTGGTACTTCCATCATCATTACGAGTGCCTACTTCGGATTGATGTTGGGTGTTAGCCGAGAATCCATGCTACAGAAGGAGGCGGTTGAACAAAAGGAGAAAAAGGTAAAAAAAGAAAACAAGGATAAAAATGAGTAAGTTGAAATTCATAATCAGTGGAGGTGGAACTGGGGGACATATCTTCCCAGCCATATCAATAGCGAATGCGTTGAAGAGGCGCGTCCCTGATGCGGAGTTCCTTTTTGTCGGAGCGGAGGGCAGGATGGAGATGGAAAAAGTTCCAGCTGCGGGCTACCAGATAAAGGGACTTCCTGTATTCGGATTCGACAGAAAAAATATGCTGAAGAACATTAAGGTGTTGTTCTGTTTAGTTAAGAGTTTGTTTCAGGCGAAGCGTATTGTCAAGGAGTTTCAGCCGAATGTGGTGGTCGGTGTCGGTGGATATGCGAGTGGTCCTACGCTCTATGCTGCCAATTCGTTAGGCATCCCGACTGTTTTGCAGGAGCAGAACTCCTATGCGGGCGTTACGAATAAACTCTTGGCAAAGAAGGCTGCCAAAATATGTGTTGCCTATGAAGGAATGGAGAAGTTCTTCCCCAAGGATGTCATTTTGTTGACGGGAAATCCTGTCCGCCAAGATTTCTTGGAGGTGGCTCCTAAGTCGGAGGAGGCTTACAAGTTCTTCGGCTTCTCACCCGAAAAGCGTACGTTGTTGATTATCGGCGGTAGCCTTGGTGCGCGTACGTTGAACAAGAGTATGTTGCTGGGCTTGCAGAAATTGAGCGACGCCGGCATTCAAGTCTTGTGGCAAACGGGTAAATTCTATTATGAGGAGATGAAGAAGCAATCTGAGGCCTTTGCGTCGGATTCACTTTTGGTGACGGATTTTGTCAAGCGTATGGATTATGCCTATTCGATGGCCGATTTGGTGGTGTCGAGGGCAGGAGCCAGCTCCATCTCTGAATTGTGCCTCTTAGGTAAGCCTGCCGTTTTGGTGCCTTCTCCGAATGTGGCGGAAGACCACCAGACGAAGAATGCTATGGCCTTGGCTAGCCGGAATGCGGCGGTCATGATTTCGGATGCGGAGGCTCCCGAGAAGATGATTGATGCGGTCTTGTCGTTGATTTTCGATGACGAAAGGTTGGCTGCCATCTCGAAGAATTCGCATGACATGGCGCAGTTGGATTCGGCCGACCGTATAGCGTCGGAGATTTTGTCTTTAGTTAGATAATGGATTAGCGAATGGAAAGAAAGAACATATATTTTATCGGTATTGGTGGCATCGGAATGAGTGCTTTGGCCCGTTATTTTAATGCCAAAGGTTTCCGTGTGGCCGGCTATGACCGTACGGCTTCCGCTTTGACGAAGGATTTGCAGTCGGAGGGTATCTCCATCCATTATGAGGATGATTGCTCATTGATTCCGGCTCCTTTCAAGGAGAAGGAGGCGACTCTGGTTGTCATTACGCCAGCCATTCCTCAGACCAATACGGAACTCCAATATTTCAAGACGCAAGGCTTTACCTTGATGAAGCGTTCTCAGGTCTTGGGTGAAATCACGAAGATGCAGCGGGGTATTTGTATCTCTGGAACCCACGGAAAGACCACGACATCGACGATGACGGCTCATCTCTTGCGGAATTCCCATCTGGATTGCAATGCCTTCTTGGGGGGTATCTCTAAGAATTTCAAGCAGAATTTGCTCTTGTCGGATAAAAGTGATTTGGTCGTGATAGAGGCGGATGAATATGATCGTTCCTTCTTGACGCTCTCCCCTTATATGGCGGTCGTTACGGCAGTGGATGCCGACCATTTGGATATTTACGGCACGGAAAAGGAGTATAGGGCAGGGTTCGAGTCGTTCACTTCCTTGGTGCGTGAAGACGGTGTCTTGTTGATTAAGAAGGGCTTGCCGATAAAGCCACAGTCCGTTCCTTCTGTTCGGGTCTTCTCCTATTCTTCTTCGGAGGGTGATTTCCATGCGGAGAATATCCGTGTAGGACAGGGTGATTTGGTCTTCGACTTTGTCGCACCCGATGCCGTTGTTCGCGATGTGAAGTTGGGTGTCCCTGTCATGATCAATGTGGAGAATGCGGTGGCAGCGATGGCGATGGCCCATTTGAATGGTGTGACTGCCGATGAGATGCGTGCGGCGATGGCCTCTTTTGCAGGCGTGAAGCGTCGTTTCGACTTTCATATCAAGCGCGATGATCTTGTCTTTATCGACGATTATGCGCACCATCCGATGGAGTTGAAGTCGTGCATTGAGTCGGTTCGGGCTTTGTATGCGGATAAGCATATCTGTGCGGTTTTCCAACCCCACTTGTATACGCGTACCCGTGATTTCGCGGATGACTTTGCCCGTAGCCTCTCCCTGCTCGACGAGGTGATCTTGCTGGATATCTATCCTGCTCGTGAGCTTCCGATAGAAGGGGTGACTTCGCAATTGTTGCTAGATAAAATAACTATACCCCAAAAGCGAATATGTACAAAAAGTGGACTTGTTGAGTATCTTCGCAATCATAGGCAGGAGGTTTTCTTGACCATTGGGGCAGGCGATATTGACTTGATGATTCCAGAGTTGAAACAGGTTCTTTTAGATAAGGCGAATGCGTGAGAGATGGACTAAAATAATTGTGTCGGTAGTCATCTTGGGTTACTTGATTTTTTCGATCTTTGCATTTACGTATAGGTCGCATGAACAAGTGTGCAGAGGCGTCTTTGTGGAAATTAGTGATAGCGCCTCACTTCGTTTTATTTCCGAGCGGGAAATCATTCGTCTTTTGGACCGGGAGAACCTGAATCCGGTGGGGAGTACGATGAAAAATATCCGTTTGGATGGTTTGGAATCTTTGCTTAGGAAGCAGCCCCGCATAAAGCGTGCGGAATGTTTTAAGACCCCGAACGGAAAGATAGGTATCGTGATTATGCAGCGTGAGCCTGTCTTGCGGGTGATGACAGGGGGACAGGGCTTTTACATAGATAGCGATGGGGAGATTATGCCAGTCTCCAATGAGTATACGGCCTATGTCCCGATAGCGACGGGGTCCATATCGGTGAATTTGGCGAAAAACGGTTTGTACGATTTTGCCATGTTTCTCCGGAAACACAAGTTTTGGAATGCTCAAGTGGAGCAAATCTATGTGGATGGCAATGAGGAGATAGAGTTGGTTCCGCGGGTCGGCGACCATGTTATCCTCTTGGGTTCATTGGAGAACTACGAATATAAGTTGGAGAAGTTGTATTCTGTATATAAAAACGGTTTCAGTCGGACGGGGTGGAACAAGTACAGGACAATTAATTTGAAATTCGACAACCAAGTGGTTTGTGTCAAAAGGTAGAGAAGAAAATAAAAAGATTGATATATATGACGGATTTGAATGACATTTCAGTTGAAGACCTGGTCGTGGTGTTGGATTTGGGTTCGTCCAAATTCAGGGCGGCAGCCGGTGTTCGTTGCAAAGATGAAGAGGGCAGAGATTGTGTAGAACTATTGTGCTATATTTCGGATTCCTCCCAAGGCGTGAAACGCGGTCGTGTCTATAATTTGGAGACTTCGGCTTTCGTGATAAAGAATCTTCTCGTGAAATTGGAAAACCAATTGAATAAGCTATTTAACGAGGAGCGTGAGGCGGATAGCAGAATCAAACTCAAGATTCGGAAAGTCTGTGTCGGCTTGAATGGTAAGTCCATTAAGACTACGGAGAACCAAGTCCTTCGTAGTTTGGGTTCCGAGCAGAAGGAGGTGACGATGGAGTTGATGGAGTCCCTTTACGAAGAGGCGAAGGGAATAAAGATGGTTGATTCCGAAATTTTGAAGATCGTCCCTCAGGAATTCTCCATTGACGATGAAGACGAACTCAACCCGATTGGATGTCTTGCAAACAGAATATCAGGCCGTTATAAAATCGTTTCAGGCGATGTCTCCTTGCGTAAGAATTTGGAGGCTTGTGTCAAGCGCGCAGGGTATGAGTTGATGGAGTCGCCGCTCTCTATTGAGGCTTCGGCGGCCTCTGTCTTGTCTCAAGAAGAGAAGAACGCTGGATGTGCCATTTTCGATTTTGGTGGAGGTACGACTTCGGTTGCTGTCTATAGCAGGGGCGTACTCCGTAATTTGTTGGTGGCTCCGTTTGGCGGAAATGTCATCACCAGTGATATCGCCTCGCTGAAAATGCCGGAGGGGATGGCTGAGCGCTTGAAGGTGTTGTATGGTTCCACTTTGCCGGATAAGACGGATGATGTCGATTATGTTGTCGGCAATATTACGGTGAATTCCCGTTTCTTGTCTGAGATCATTGAATCTCGTATGGATGAGATATTTGATTCCATTTGGCAATATTTGGAGTCGACCCATGCTTTGTGCCATATCAATGAAATCGTATTGACAGGTAGCGCCTCCAAGCTTAAGAATCTGCAGGAGAAGATTGTTTTGAGCACGGGTGTGGATGTCCGAATCGGAAAGCCTAATTATGGACATGTGCTATTGGAGGACGATTCATTCAAATCTTTTGCTTCCAATCCTGAGTTTGCTCAAGTGTTGGGCTTGTTGGAGATGGCCGGTGGCTCTTGTGTGCAGGATGTCACGCATGTCTCTATGGAGGAGATGACAGATACTGTTCGGAGGCAGGTAAAGAAACCAGTCAGCAAGACGGAGCAACCCAAGCAAAAAGGACTATTCGACCGTATAAAGAGTACGATTGTGGGAATAGCCGATAGCGTTTATTACGACGAGGAGAATAAAAAATAGGCTCCAATGGTAGGATTGAGGGGCTTGAGTCGGATGCCTCTCTTAGGGAAAAAGGAAAATAAAAATAGAAAGATATAGGCTTATGGAAGAAGTTAAAATCGATTTTGGGAACCTCTCGGAGAATACCCCAATCATCAAGGTGATTGGTGTCGGTGGAGGCGGTGGTAACGCAGTGAACCACATGTTCAATCAAGGTATCTGTGACGTGGATTTCGTCATCTGTAACACGGATAAGATGGCATTGGACAAGTCTCCGGTTCCTATCAAGGTTCAGTTGGGAGAGAAGGGCCTTGGTGCAGGAAACAAACCTCAAAATGGTGCGGCTGCAGCCATTGAGTCGTTGCCTAAGATTCAAGAAATCTTGTCTGCGTCGACAGAGATGGTGTTTATTACGGCTGGTATGGGAGGTGGTACGGGTACCGGAGCTGCTCCGATTATTGCCCAGGCTGCCAAAGATATGGGTATCTTGACGATTGCCATCGTGACCATTCCGTTCTTGTTCGAGGGAAAAAGACGTGTTCAACAAGCCATCGCTGGTGTCGAGGAGATGCGTAAGCATGTCGATGCCATTTTGGTGGTCAATACGGAGCGTATCAATAGTTTGTATTCCGACATCAGCTTGGAGACGGCCTTCGGAAAAGCCGACGATGTCTTGACCATTGCTGCCAAGGGTATTGCCGAGTTGATTACTGTCCATGGAACGGTCAACGTCGACTTGGAGGATGTGAAGACGGTTATGAAGGATAGTGGCGATGCTGTGATGGGTTCTGCTCGTTGCACAGGCGACCACCGTGCTGTCGAGGCGATAGAGTCTGCGTTGCATTCTCCACTTCTTCAAAGGACGAATCTGGAGGGCGCAAGAAATATACTTCTGAATATTGCCTATAGCAACGAGCATCCTCTTTTGGTGAACGAGTTGCAGGCCATTACGGATTTCATCGACGATCAGATCGATAGGGATGAAACGGAAACGATTTGGGGTTACACCATTGATGATACGTTGGGTGATGCTGTGAATGTGACGATTGTTGCTACGGGCTTTGACCTGACAAGTGAGGAACGTTATGGGGAGGAGACCGCTGCAAGATTTATTCCGAAGCCAGAACCTGTAAAGGAGGAGAAGCCTGCGCCTGTCGACATGAGTATCTATTATGGCGATAATGTGAGAAAAACTAAGCAAGAGCCGGTTCATGCCCCAGTGGAGACCCCTACTGTTCCAGAAGTGAAGACACAACAGCAAAAAACAACTGTCACTGTCACGTTGGATGGCTCTGATGAATTGTATGATACAATCGAATCACAACCTGCCTACATTCGAAAAAAAGCGAATGTGGCTAGTAAGTCATACCTTGATGGAGATATTTCCAACTTCTCTTTGAGTAATGACGGCGATTCGGTCGAAATAAAGGATACGAACAGTTATCTTCATAATAACGTAGATTGATATAGGGTGTGTTCAAAAAACTCACCAGAACTTAAATAATTTAGAATATTATGGCATTGTTTGATCAAATCAGTGAGGATATTAAGCAAGCTATGCTTGCTAAGGATAAAGTGAGATTGGAGGCTTTGCGTGGTGTCAAGAAGGAGTTTCTTGAGGCCAAGACAGCGAAGGGTAATGACGGTGAATTGTCGGATGAGCAAGCTGTGAAAATCATCCAAAAGATGGTGAAGCAACGTAAGGACTCCGCAGATATTTTTACGCAACAAAATCGTCCAGACTTGGCCGAGAATGAGTTGGCTGAGTTGGCTGTCATCGAGAAGTATTTGCCTAAGCAGATGACGGACGAGGAGTTGACGGCAGAGGTGAAAGCCATCATTGCAGAGGTAGGTGCGACTTCCGCCAAGGAGATGGGTAAAGTCATGGGTGTCGCTTCCAAGAAATTGGCAGGCCGTGCCGATGGAAAGGCTATCTCTGAGAAGGTGAAGTCTTTGCTTGCGTAATATGAATAATTACTTTGTCGATTTTTGAATAGAGGGGGTGCATCAGATTTGATTACGCCCCTCTTCTTTCATTTATTCATTTATATGCCTATGCAGTTCAACAGAATTCCAGTCGTCGTTTCTTTGCTCCTTGCCTTCCTATGGTTTGTTATCACTACTGTCCAGGCTGACGAACTCAAGTATGTTTTGAAAGACTCCACCTTGATGATCCAAGAGGGGGTGACGGAGTTCGAATCTTTGGATTTTTGGGGCTTGGATAAACATTCTATAAAGAAAGTAACCTTTCCTTCTTCTTTGCGGAAAATTGACAATTATACCTTTCGTGACTGTAGCTCATTGAAAGAGGTGCTCTTTTCGGAGGGGTTAGACTCTATTGGTGAGTATGCTTTTGCTAATTCGAGAATTGAGGAGGTCGTAATGCCCAATTCGGTAAGATATTTGGGTGAGTGCGCTTTCTCGAAGTGTTTGGAGTTGAAGCGTGTGCAACTTTCAAAGGGGTTGAATTCTATTGCGAGGGAGGCGTTCGAGTCGTGTGTCTCTTTGAAGGAAGTGACTTTTCCTGATTCGCTCTCTTCGATAAAATATGGTGCGTTTTCACGATGTAAAGCCTTGGAACGTGTCACCTTTCCGAGTGCGCTGGAATACATTGGATATGTGGCTTTTGAGGAGTGTGTGAGTCTGAAAACTATTGATATTCCTGCTTCTGTGACGCATGTGAGGGCGAGAGCTTTCAGATGTTGTGAAAATCTTGTCAGTGTCACAATGCCGGATTCGCTGGAGACGATCGAAGAAGGAATGTTTGAAAACTGTTCATCGCTGGAGCGAGTTCACCTTCCTTCATCTTTGAAATTTATCGAGGCCAATGCTTTTGATGGATGCCCTAAGTTGGACAAACAGAAACTAGCCATAGGTAGGAAAGTGAAGGTGGATCGGGATGCTTTTGGCGATAGCTTTCTTACTCGGTTTTCTGACCGTCTTTCCGATGTTTGGGAGGATGTTTGGGAGGGTGTGTTTGAGATCTTGTTTTGGCCTTTCATTCATTGAACGAGGGTGTGTTTTATGGTAAGAGGCACTTTACCCCAAAATATGGGGATCAGGTATGGACAAATGATATAGAAATGAATTATCCTACATCAAAATGAAAGTTATGAAAAAAATAAGAAATTTATTGCTATTGTTGGCCTTTGGTGCTTTTGTCGTGACTTTGCCTTCTTGTCATAAGTGGTTAGGTGATGATGAGGAAAATGGAGTGATGCTGAATAATCTTTCTCCTTCGGATGTGTATGTTTTATATGAGTATGATTCTCATTCTGAGTACAATCGTCAGAATCAATTGCATTTGACAGAGGACTCTTCTTTTTATTATGTTAAAGTGACAAAAATACTTTCTAACACAAATGAGTATTGCCTTCATATTTCATCAGATGAGGGACCTAATGCTTATTGGTCTTCTGTTGACACGCTATCCCTTTTTATATTGGACAAGGAAGAGTATGAAGGAAAAACATGGGAAGAGTTGGAACATTCTTGTCAATTCAAACAGATTTACCATCTTTCTGGTGACGACATCCGACTTTTGGATGCCAAAGTTCCATACCCTCCAAGTGAGATAATGCGCAACATGGTGATGGTGCCCTCTTATGAGGAGGCAGTGAAGTAATTTGTTATTTGAATTTCATTTCAAAATGGTTCGGCGGGGGAGGCTTAGGCTTGCCTCTGCCGAATTGTTTATTGACCCCATCATTCGTCACCCAAATCAATTTAGAGAGATGCAGAGATTGAAAAGAATTTCGATTTCTTATAGGCTGGAAGCCTTTCCTATTAGTAACCGATTGCACCGATAGGTGCTGTCGGTAGGTGGCTAAGACGAGGAAAAAGGCTGGAAGCCTTCGTATCCTACCTGTATTAGGGGTGGCTTCCAGCCACGTGGTCGCCTACCATGCCTACCGGGCACTCCGTACCCGGTTACTAATGGGGTTGGCTTTCAGCCAAGGAGGTGCAGATTCCTGATTCAAAACAAACTAACATATGTTCGCATGACTGGGGTGACGCATCGTCGAAGTCATAAAAAAGCAAGGGAGACATTTTCCAATGCCTCCCTTGTCATTTATTAGACAATAAGCCTTATTTCTTGATGAACTGTTTTGTGATGGTCTCGTTGCCTGAGATGATTCGTACAAGGTATATGCCTTTGTTGAGACCTTCCAAATTGATGGTGTGGATGGATTTGCCCGAAACTGCATTGCTTATGCAGAGGCTTCCCATCATGTCGATTACTTCTATCGTCGTCTTTCCCTCAGGTTTTCCGCCGAAGTAGATGTTCAGGTGGTCTTCTGCTGGGTTTGGACCCAAAACGCAGGCCATCTCCTCTTTTGTGACCGTTTCCACTGAAGTTTCTGTCTCTGGAACTGGGTTCATCTTGGAGTTGATGTAGCCCAAGGCGCCGACCAATCCTGCATTGTAGTCGATACCACCTTCTGTACCTGAGTAATTGTTGATATCGTCATTGTAATCTCCGTCGTTTCGAGAACCTCCGACTAGGTAACCCAATTGGGCGAACTTGTAATTGTTGTCTATCTTCGGCAATTTGTCCGTCTCTTTCTCCAAATCATTGATATCGGTTCTGTATAGGTTTCTGTGATGGGCGTAGGCTGGATATTTGTCTCCGAATCCCACAATGTAAGAGAAGTTCTTTCCGTTGTGGCCCATCATATAGTCTATAGTGGTTGTGATGTACGGGCTGATAGTTTCCTCGCCTGTTAGTTTGTCGTATAGTGCGCGGACAAAAGCTTGATTACATGGGAAACGGAGCACGCCCCATGGCTCGCCACCCCAACTCTTTCCTGGTAGTTTGTTCAAGAAGTAGCCGGAATTAGGAATGTACATGGTGGTCGCGTAGAATTTCAAGACATCGAGCGCTTTTCCCCCGTAAGATGATTCATCGCCAAGGGATGCCATATTGTAGGCTGCGAGGTCTTCTCTATGGTCGTAGCAAAGACTATAGTTGTAGTTGTACGACTTCTCATTATCCATCCAGGAACAATTCTCCTCTGCCTTTTTTAAGTACTCAGGATCTTTAGTCGTCTTGTAGAGTTCCACGTACATGGAGACCATGTCGTGAATGTAGCGGTCTTCTACTGGATAATATGCAGCCTTGGTGGTTCCCTTTTGGGTGTTTTCCACGAATTCGCAGGCCACCTTAGCCTTCTCTATGCAGGCGGCAGCGTAATCCGCATCGTATTTAGCGTATGCGCGCGCCATTGCGGCAAGTGCGGATGCAGCTTGTGAAGCCATGGCAGTGGCATTTCCTGTCGCTTTCAAGATCATACGGGAACCGTCCGCTTCTCCTCCCAAACTTTTTGGGAGAGCTGATTTGACCGTTGAGGTGCACCACACCTTGTGGTCCACGTCTCCATCTCCCTTTTGGTAGTAGAAGGTACGATTGTCACGAACAGCCTTCAAGATGAAGTCTGTGGCATATTTCACCTCGTTCAAGATGTCAGGAATGCCGTCTGGCACACCTTGTTTTCCTTCCCAAGTGTAATCGTCTGAGTTGACATATCCGTGGTAGTCTTCCGAGTAGAAGTCTGGATAACCCTCGGGGAAGGCGTTATAACCTAGCACCAACATGTAAGCAGAGTAGAAGAATGTTTGTCCGAAGAGCACAAAGTCTCCACAATCAGCCCATCCTCCGCGCAGGTCGTAGTCTCCGTCATAATCCTTCAGAAAGGATTTCCCTTGCACGAATTTGCTTCGGTCGAAATTGATGTTAGCGGATACGTTGTTGGCCTCGTGTGTCTCGACGAGCCAATTGACGCCTTCGCCCATACGCTGGGCACCATAGAAACGTGTGGTCATCCACAACGCCTTTTGATACTGTTCCTTGTCGAATGCAGGCTCATTTTGAGCGAATGTGTTGCAACAGAAAACACTGACCAAGGAACCCAATACAGAATACTTTAATTTTACCATATTTGAATTGTGTTAATCATGAATATCAACATTAAAACATTTATACGTATATCACTTTACAAGTGTAAGGTTTGCAAATATACGAATATTTGTGATTTCTGTGTGATATTCAGACTTTTTTATCGAATGGTTGAAAATAGGCCTGGATTCTCCAATTTATGACAAAAAAGCCATCAACGGAAGAACCGCTGATGGCCTTGGGGTGCTTTTGTCTGCTTTGTTTTAATTTTCGCCCATCATCTCGATAGGGAACAATATTTTGATGCCGATGTTTCTGCCCATGTTATTGATGCCGTTGTGGCCTGTGATAGGGTAGGTTTCGGCATATTTCAATCGACTCAAATGTGATTGGTAGGCTTTATCGAACAGATTGGAGGCTGAGAGCCCGATGGAACAGAGCTTTCGACCGTTGGCAAGATGGATGTTGGTTCCAATGCCTAAGTTGAACAGTGTGTAGCCGGATGTCGGAGTCTCCATGTCGTTCGCCTCCATGATGTGCGTCTGTTTGAAGTTCATGTCGCTTTCCACCTCGGCATAGGCTCCCCGAATGATGCGGGAACGGAGCGGAATGTCGTAGTGTAGGGTAGAGAGCCAGCGAGGGGCGGGTGTGAACGGCAAATATTTGGCATCCTTCTCTGCGTGGAGTTGTTGCGCATCCACATAGGAGAAGCAGTTCTCGAAGTGTAGATGGTGGAGCAGGTGGAGGATGACTCGAGCCTCTCCGCCCAAGATGCGTGCGTCGCCCGATGTGAATTGATACAATGGAGTTCCGTCCATCTCTTCTCCCGTCCGTTGGATGTAGATGTAGTCGTTGATTCGGTTGGCGAAGAGGGCTAGGCTATAGGAGAGAATACGGCTGGCGTAGTCTAACCCAAGGTCGAATTGCCAACTATGCTCAGGGTCCAAATCCTGGTTGCCCAACTCATAGCGGAACGTTCCTTCGTGTTCGCCGTTGCTGCCCAGTTCACTCATGTTAGGGGCGCGGAATCCGTGTGAGAGGTTGACCTTCAGGTCGAAACGTTGGTTGATGTTGTAGATGGCACCTAAGCTTCCTGAGAAGTCACCGAAATTCCGTCGAAAATCGGAGAAGCGTTCTTCGCCCTCCTCTTCTAAGGCGAGGCTGTGAAGTTTGCGGTGGTCGTAGCGTAGGCCACCACTGAGATGCAACCGATCATAGAAGGAGCGTGAGGCCGTAGCGAACACACCGATGTCGAAAAGATTGTAGGCAGGAATCAGGAACTCTTCTCCTAAGTTCTCCGACTTTTGGTACATTCCGCCGATTCCCAGGTTGGTGTTGAACTTGTGCCATTCCGGCAATACATAGCGGACGTCGTAGTTGATGCTGTGCAGACGGAAATCGAGTCCGCATTCGTCCTCCTCTTCAAACTCTTGTCGGCGGTTCTGTTGGTAGCCCGCAATGGCTTTTAGGTAGCCCTCTCCGAGACTGACATAGTTGTTGAGGACTGCCTTGTAGTGCTTAACTTCTTGGAATGGGGCTTCGATTTTGTAGTCTCTGCCGCCCTCCTCATATTCATCTTCTACTTCGACCATGCCCGGGGTTAGGTGATAGTAACTGACGTTGAGGCGGGAGTAGCCCCAATTTTTGATTACCCCGAGGGAACCGTTCAAGGCTTGTTCACGGAAGGCGCTGTTGGGTACATAGCCGTCTTCTGGCGCATGGTAGTCGTGAGCCAACTTCTGGCTCCAACGCCAATCCCATGTGAAGCCCTGTTGGTTTCCTTTGTAGTTGAGCGTATAGCCGAATAGTCCGTTGTTGGTTTGGTATTCGGAACCAGCCTCGGCATACATCTCTCCTGGAGACATTACGGGAGCCTCGTGCATGATGATGACACCAGCCATGGCATCAGAACCGTACATGAGGGAGGCTGGGCCTTTTAAGATTTCGACTGAGTTGACGGAGTTGCCGTCTATCTCGATGCCATGCTCGTCTCCCCATTGTTGTCCTTCCTGTCGAATGCCGTTGTTGACCACGAGAATGCGGTTGTAGCTGAGTCCTCGTATGACGGGCTTGGAAATGCCGCTACCTGTCGTTACTTGGTTGACACCCGGTTGGCGACTGATGGCATCGATGATGTTGGTTGATGGGTGGCTGCTTAGTGCCACGTTGGATATGATGCTGACTGGGGTTGCTATCTCTCTAATGCGTGTGTTGCCGGTGACTCCTGTCACGACCACTTCGTCCAAATGGTCACACGTGTCAAGTTCTGTCGTTGGTTCGCTCATCTGTGCGTGGGCGCATAGAGCAGGACAGAGCAATAGGACGAAAATCCTTACTGCTTTCATGATTTTTTGTCTTTAATAATTAATAAACATGCTAATAGAGTGGGCCTTTTGTTGTGGTCCACTAGGAATGTTTTCCAGTATGTTATTAAAGACAGGGTGGGGCACGGAGCGAGAGAACCAGGCTCTTACGGAAGTTTGTATTTTGAATCGACTTGATGGCGTGGCAACAAGAGCCCAAGAGTAGAACTGGTAGGGCAAGAAGCGGGATGGAGAGGTAAGGCGTTGTCGAAAAGTCGCAGAGGAGACACTCTCCCACAGTCGGAGAGGCAGTGCTGATATGACCGTTATGCTTTACGTGGCTGATGCAGTCTTGGCAAGAAAAGTCGTGCTTTTCGTGCTGGTGGGTGTGCAAAGAGCTTGCTGACAATAATATCAAGTATATTGCCAGTAGGAAAATTCCTGTCCATCCTCTTTTCGTGTTAGACCACATCGGCATCCCATCTTTTAACGAAACGTTGGCAAAGATACGATTTTTTGGAGAATATGCTACTATGCTATGGAAAAGAAGAATAGAGGCTTGTCCAAACCATTATATGCTTTCTTAGAAGTATTTAGAATTCGCAAGTTGGAGTGAGATATTGTTTTCGCATTGACGAATAGACAGACAGTCTGCACTCTCTGCAAAACCGAGGTTTCTTGCCAATAGAGATGTCAATTTGATTCCTCCGTCATTCCTCCTTTTCTTCCTCTTTGCCGCTTTTGAAGATCGTAGGAGAGACGCCTGTGTATTCTTTGAATACGCGGTTGAAATGTTGGACGTTGTTGTAGCCGACGGAGAAGGCAATGCTTGAAATTTGTTGCTTGCTCTCTTTCAAAAGTCGTTTAGCCTCTTCCATTCTTATTTGGTTGAGGTATTGTCGGAATGTCTTGTCACAATACTCTTTTAGTAGGTCGGCAACCTCGTTTTCCGTCAAGTTGAAGTGGTTGGCCACGTCGCTGATTTTGAAATCGGGATTCGGATAGTTCTCCCCGATGTAGGAGACGATCTCTACATCTTTTTGAGAATCTTTCTCTCCCTTTGTCTCCGTCTCTTTGATAGGCACGACGACATATTTCACCTCTCCGTTGACTTTGGATTTCTTTACGAAATAGAGAATGGTCAAAGCAATGTAGTAGAGGAATATGAAGATGACGTAAGGAAGGAGTCCGCTTTGGTCATAGACTATCTTGAACTCTTCGAAGTCCAACTCAATCTCTCTTCCGACCGGAACGCCGTTCTCGAAGACCAAGGTCAGTTCTCCGATTTCCGCTTTGTCGGTCTGGAAACCTTTCATGGCCCAAGCCTTGTTGATGGAGTACCACCAGTTAGGGGTCTCGTCAATATCTTTCACCTTCAGTTGGATCTCGTTCTCTCCTTTACTTAGGCTTTTGGTCTTGGAACAGAGAAGATAGGTGTCCCATTTATTCTTGTCCGTATAGTTCTCAATGAATTTGTTGATTCGGACGATTAGAGGAATGTTCTCCTTGCTTTTTACCTTGATCTGAAGTTCGTAATCGGTCAAGGAGAAGAGTGAATCCCGCTTGTCCATGACGCTAAGTCCTGCATAGGGGTAGGGCAAAGAGTCGGAGAGGGTGAACTGAAATTTCACGCCCTCTTTGTGCCAAATGAGTCCTGTCGTAGCCAATCCTTTTGCCATAGGTTCCTCCCACATCTCGAGACGGAAGTTCTCATCCTCCAAGACGTTGATGGTTGGTTTCCTGATGAGAGTATATAGTATGGTAAATAGGATAACCGGAAGAAGGATTAATATTATATATAGTATTTTCTTTTTGGACATTTCCCTATTCTATGTTTTCGTTACAAATATAAGGAAGATTTTTTCAAAACAATAAAAAAAGGGAACCCAATGGTCCCCTTTGAGTAGATTTTGTCGGTTTGGGTTAATTAGATCGATTTCCGATAGATGTTTGAACCATAAAACACTTATATTTGAATAGTGACCGAATGACGATTGCTATCGTCCTTCTTTCATTGCAAATGTATTGGGCTTTCTCTTGTTGGGATTCACAAGTTGATTTAAATGCTTAACATCTTCCTTTTTTCCTCTATTGTTAAGTGGAATGTTAATCTTTTTTTCTGCTTGGTTTTCGGTTGAATGAAATCTCTTTTTTCGATGAAATGGGCATTTTGCCGCATTGGGGACTAAAAGGAGAAAAACATTCGTGTGAAGGAGAAAAATGACTTGTTCACTTGTTTTTTTGCTCTTATTGTGGGGTGATTTCGCTTGTAAAATGGGTGATTTCTCGCTCTGTCGTTTTTGGGGATTTTATATGGCTCATTATTCGTTGGCTTCACTCAAAAATAAGAAAGGGAGACGTTCCTTTCGGACTTTGTCTCCCCCCTTACTCTTCTTCTCAGATAGACGATTAAAGGCAATTGTAAACATTTATACTTGATAGTGACCAACAACGTTAGCCGTTGTCCTTTCTTTGATACAAAGGTAGCACCTCGGTGCCTGTCTCGTTACACATTCCGAGGGAATGTATTCGCATTTCTCCTCTTTCCGCAAATGTTCAGGGAAATGTTCATTGAAAGGGACGTTAAAAAAGAAAAGGTGGTAAATGAAGCTCCATTTACCACCTTTATGATTTTCTTGTAAGTTGTGCTTATTCGAATTTCTCGTAAACAACTGATTTGCGCTTGTTCTCCAAAGAGTAGGAGAACATCAGTTCGTGAGAAGTTCCAGAGAGTCTCGATACTTTTCCGAATGCATAGTCAAATACATAGCCTAGACGGAAAGAACGGTATTCAACGCCCAAGGATACGGCCACAGGGTTGGACTCAAAACTGGAATTGATGTCTGGATGGTAGGTCAAGCCTCCCCAGATGAATCTGTTGTAGAAGGCTGTCGCACTCAACTCCGTCACGTCAATCAAATCTTTGTGCATATAGACGAGTGCTGGTGCAACATCCCAAGTGTCGTTCAACGTGAACATATAGCGGGTGTAGGCATAGAAGTGCCGGCCTGCTGTGAGCGTAGTTGATTCGTTGTTATTCAAGTGGGTGACAGATGCACCGAATAGGAATCTTGGCGTAGAGAACTCGAAACCGAAGTCGAAGTCAGGATTCAGCTTGGTCATCTTCTCGTTTGGAGCCTCACCGTCCGTCACCTCGGAGTAATCTTCATAGGTGTATTCCGCTGCATTGAAATAGCCGTATTGAATACCTGCTGACAGACCGAAGGAGAGAAGTGCGGTCTCGTTTAATTTCAAGCTATAAGCATATACGGCTTTTGCGTTGGTCGTGCTCTTTGCCACACCCATATTGTCGTAGGAGAGGGAGAAGCCGATACCGGAATTGTATTGTTCCATGAATGATTGGAAGTTGAATACGAGTGACTTTGGCGCATCTTTTACGTCAATGTATTGGTAATGCCCCAATAGGAAAAAGTCGTAATCGGGCACGTTACCTGTTCCCGCAGGGTTCTTGTTGATACGGGAATAGAATTGTTGAGACAAAAGCAAATCTTGTTGCGCTTGTGTGGCAACTCCCATCATCATAAGGCAAATAAGTGCCAGTATTCTTTTCATTATGCAGTCTCCTCTTGTTATTCGTTAATAATCTTGATGTCTACACGTCTGTTCTGCTCGTGCTCTGCCTCCTCTTTTGCATCAGGAATGACAGGCTCGCTCATGCCTCGTCCCACCGCAATCAAATTCTCGAATGGGATGCCTCTCTTCGACAACATGTCTTTGATGTATTCGGCACGTTTCTGGGAGAGTTTCTTGTTGTAGTCTTCAGAACCACGTGAGTCGGTGTGTCCGCTGATCTCAAATCTTCCTCCAGGGAACTCCTTCATGGCAGAGACCAACTCGTCTACTTGGGCCTCATATTCTGGTTTCATGGAGGTCATGTTGAAGTCGAAGAAGAAGAGTACCCAATTGAATCCCTTAGGCTCCTCTATGGTCATGTTCGCAACCAACTCTTTCTCTCTGGCAGGGTGGATCCAGATAGGGCGATAGATGTCGGCCCTTCCTTTGCCGCTTGCTCTGTTGGAGATGAAGTAGGCGGAAACTTTGTTGAATGCTACGTTGTAGTCGGAAGCGGAGGAGTTGATGTGGTCTCCTAAGTTTTCAGGAGCACCCCATACGGTGTCTTTACGGCTTTTGTGGGATACGTAGATATCCATGTCACCGAAACCACCCTCTTTCGTGGATGCAAAGTAGAGAGCCGTATCTCCGACAACATAGGCGAAGTCCTCTTTCGCTTCCGTGTTGATGGAGTCTCCGAGACTCTTCGGACGGCTCCAAAGTCCGTCGCTTTCGGCATCAATATACCAAAGGTCTCTATTTCCTTTTCCTGCCAAGAAGGTTCCCGAGAAGTAGAGTCGCTTTCCACCTCTTCCGATAGAAGGGTTAAAGAATCCTGTCGTACCTCTTACCGTGTGGTTCCAACGTCCTGCGGCGAGGGAGGAACCTTTGATGACCATTTTGCTTGGCATCACACCTTTGATCTTCAGTTTCTTCACGTCAATCCATCTGTTGCCGGAATAACTTGCCTCGTACAATTCATAATTCCCTGCTCCGTCGTTTTTGGAGAAGTAGAGTTTGTTGGCGTTCTTGTCGTAAGCAAAAGTTCCTTGGATGTCCAATCCCATCAGTTCGGTGCATACGATAGGGGTATCCAATTCCAAGTCCATTCTTGGATAGAACATATATGCGGTGTCGTTTCTGAAGAATACGATGGATCCTTTGCGGTAAGGGGACATTGGACATTCTTCTGCTCTCGTGTTCTTGTTAGACGAGATGAATTCAAATTTTCCCTCGCTGAACTTGTCTTCAGAGGCGTTGATGTTATGAATCAACGCAATCATCATCACGATATAAATTAATTTTCTCATGTTTCTTTTATTTACATGGATTCCTTATTCTTTTTTTAGAATTTAGCGACTTCAAGCGTTCCTTTGAAAACGCGACCATCTTTCATGTGAACTCTATAGAAATAGGTTCCTGGCTCTGCCATATAGCCTCTGTAGATGCCGTCCCAACCTTCGTCACCTTCGAAGATCAGTTGTTGGTAACGGTTGTAAATCTCTACCTTGTAACCAGGCTTGCCATCTTTTGGTCCCATGAACACATCGTTCTTTCCATTGCTGTTGTATGGAGTGATGATGTTAGGAACTTCAGTGTAGTCAGCCACGGTAATCTTCCTCTTTCCTGAAGTGATGTCGCCACAATACATGTTGTCGACTACTACGCCGAATTTGAATATTCCGTAAGCGTCATCCTTGAGTTGGTAGGTGAATCGATTGTCGCTGGTCTCGCCTAAGAACTCGCCTGTCTCCGTGTTGTACCATTTGATGGTGTTGTATTCGTCGTTAGAGAGGTTTGCGATCAAGTTGACCTCTTCGCCCATTTGGAATTCTGGCTTCTCGATCTCCACTTCCACTTGGAGTTTGTTGGAAACTTGGATCTCTTTTGTGTAAATCTTATCCGAGTTCTTACAGATGTTGTCAGTTCCGTATGCCCAATAAACGGTGTTCGTGTTAGGACCTACGAGAATGTGAGTCGTGTTTGTTGTGTCGATTCTTGTCGTATCTCCAGTAGACCATACCACGTTGCTTGGCCATCCTGTCTTGATTCCTACCGTCAACTTGATGTATTGGGTAGTGTCTGCCCTTTGACAGAGTGTCTCTTGACTAGGAGTGATGAACAAGCGGAGTGAGTCTTGAGCAGAGATGACAGCACCCTTTACTGTCGCAGGACAGATGTCGGATTTTGCATCTACTACGCTGACGTTGATGCTTTGAGAACCTACGCTTGGCGTGAATGACTCGGAATGCTCTCCGTTTGAAGCGTTGCTGACTGTCTGACCGTCAGACCACTTGATGACGGAGGTTGCTCCTTCGTGGCTGTTCTTGATGGATGCCGTAGCCTTGATTTGGTTTCCGATGCAGACCAAACTGTTGTCCAAGAACAAATCGACCTCGATTGGCTCGCGTGTCTCAATTGAGTTGTTGGCGATTGCTTCCGATACATCTTTCTTGTTGCAGACATCGTCGGTTGCACTGACAGAGAAGGTGTTGGTTCCTTCTGTCAATTCGATCGTTCTTATGGTGTCGTTGCCAGCGCAAATCTTTCCGTCATTCCAGATGAAGCTGTTTGGATCTCCCTTCTTGACCTTGATGGTAAGGGTTGCCTTGCTGCTGTTCGGATCTTTTTTACAGATTCGGCCGCCTGCAATGTCAGAGACTAATTGAATGTCAACCTTCATGAAGACGTTGTATTCAACGCTTACCACGGTGTCGCGGAGGCAGACAGCGTCTGTTGCTTTAATGGTTGCTTTTCCGACTTGTTTCTTGTTGTCTGTCTTGGTCGTAGTCACCGTGTAAGAGGATGGGTTGCCTGAGGTTGTTGAACCTTCGGCAATGTCGTCACCTTCCCAAGATACGGTGATGTCGTCGTTTAAGACATCGGTAAGGGTAGCCGTCAATTTAATCTCTTCGCCTTCACAGATGCTGGCATTCTTCGGATTCAAATCCAATCCCAATTGATGTCTTGCCTTGATAGGGAAGACGACTGAACTTGTGTCGTTACAAATGCCGTCACTTGCGACGACTTTGTATTGGTTGGAGCCTTCGCCAATCGTCAAGGCCGTGTCGCCTTTGAGAGCAGAACCTAGGGCTTGCTCGTCTTTATACCAATTGTAAAGAGTTGGCTCTCCTGCTTTCACGTTGACCTTCAAATTGATTTGGTCGTTGCCACCTTTGTCTGTCAAACAGAAGAGTCCGTCGGTACGGTCTGCCTCGATGGCAATGTCCATCTTGTTGTGGATGGAGTAGGTCGTTTCTGATTTCACAAATCCACCTTGACCACAGACCTCATCGGCCGTGCTGATGGTGATGCTACGTTGTTCAGTCTTTACGTTGCTCTTGGCTGGCGTGAGGGTCAATGTGCATCGCTCACCCTTGATGGTTGAGTCTTTTGCGAGGTCATCGCCAGACCAGATAACTGGTACGTTCACTTTGTCCAACGCATTTTCGATGGTAGCACGGAAAGTGATTGTCGTTCCTTCACAGAAGACGGTATCCTTTGGCATGATGTCAATTGTGATTGGTTGACGGGCTTCCGTCGTCATGACATCGGATGTCTTGCTTTCACATACGTCATCACTTGCAATCACGGAGTAGTTGTTTGAACCCTCCTTGATGGTGATTTTCGCTTGGTTGTCCGCTGTTGAGTCGAGTCTTGTCTCTCCTTCCAACCATACATACTTTGTTGGAACACCAGAAATCACAGTAGCCGTCAAGTCGATCTTATCGCCTGCGCTTAAGCAATAGGTGTCGATAGGGTCGATGCTAAGCTTGATTTTGTTGTGAACCTCATACTCGGTCTTCACCTTGATGTCTTTACCACAGATCTCATCATAGATTTTGACACTCATTATTCGATTCTCTGTGAAATCATTAGTCTTGGTTGGCGTGATGGTTACGCTGCTCAAGAAGTTTTCTGTCTTGGTCTCTTTCTTTCCACCCTCGAAATCGTCACACTCCCAAGTCGCATCTTTGTCATCCAACGCATTTCCTATTTTTAGGTTGAATTGGATGGATTCGCCTTCACAGATAATTGCGTTCTCTGGAACGGTCTTGACTTCCATGTCCATGGAACGGCTTGCGGAAATGGAGTCTACTTGGACCGGCGTTTTTGAATCTGCTGTGTCTTTGTAGCAGATGTCGTCCGTCGATTTCACCGTGAATTTGTATTTGCCATTTTCCGTGATGCTGATTTGGTATTCAGGCCCGTCACTCTCTCCGACAAATACCCCATTGTTATACCAATAGAATTTGTTTGGACGTGCAGTCTCAGGCTTGAATGTTGCGGTCAATTTGACTGTGTTGTTGGTTGTGTTGAAACACAAACGATCGTCTTCCACATCCGTGTCAAGTTTCAATTCGTACTTTTTGTGGATGGTATACTTAATCGTTCTTGTTGAGTCACAGAAGCCTTCTGCAGATCCTGTTACCTTGATGTCTCCTTCCAATGGAGCCGTCTCAGGAATCTTGAATTTGCTTCCTGTTTGAGTGGCATCGACCTCTCCGTTAAGTTCCCAAGTGAAAGTAGGCTTTAGACCTGCAGCTCCGTTTTTGAGGACAATGTCTGTCAAGGTCACGGCCGAGTCGAATTCGCAGACTACGAATTCCTTAGGTGCGTCGAACCAAACATTCTCTTTCTTCCTTACGTGTACTTTTTGAGTGTCTGTACAGCCTAATTCCTCGGTTCCGACGAAGAAGTAGTAGTAATCGTCTTTGGTTCCATCGATATCGAAAGTCAAAGATTTCTCTCCTTCGGAAATAAGTGTGCTGTCCTCTGCATTTAACCATTTGAACATAGGTTTATCAGAGGATCCACCGATGATGGTCATGACCTCTTTGATACAGCCTGCTGTATCGATGTCTGGACCCATTGGACCGCTGTAGTGGAAGATGACGGTGAACGCCGAGTCTATCGCATATACGTGGTCGCAGTCGACTGTCATCGTAATCTTGCCTGTCGTGTCTTCTTCTTCGATGATTTGTGTCAAAACCTCTTTGCTGGAAGCTACGATGGCTCTGAACTTGGTTGTTCCGAAGAAGCGTGCGTCGTCACGATCCAACTTTATTGCGATGTTGTCGATGTCAGTCATGTGGATGCCTTCTCCTGCTGTTTCGATGTCTTGCCATGGCGAATCTGGTTTGTCAGCTTTCTTGTATTGGAAAAGGTATACTGGCTCATCAATGTAGTTCTTGATGCCTATTTCGTTGAAGGCATACAATTTGATGGTCGTGTCCAATTGACAAGTCTCGATAACGTCCTTGGTCTTGTCTGCAAGGTCTGCAATCAGTTTGACGTTAGGGTAGCAGATGGTGATGGAGATGTCGTCCAACAAAATATCGTTACCGTAGTTGGCTGCACCACCTGGATTGTTGTTCGTCAATTGGATGATGTATTTCTTCTTTCCTGTTGATTTGAACTGGAATGTCATGTTTGACCATTTCTCTCCTGTCGTACGTGGCATGACATCGCCAGATGCAACGGAGTGGACAAGAGTCTTGTTCTCGTCGAGAATGTCAAGACGGACATTCACTGGCTTTTGTCCTTCCTTAACGGCAGCGTTGCTGATGAAGGCAGAGAACAAAAGTTGAACGTTGTCACATTCGTTGCTGAGGGTCAATTCTCGTTCGTAGATGATGGCTCCTTTACTGTCGTTACTACAGTTCACGAAAAGCATACCTCCGTTCGTGTTGCCGGTGTGGTCGCCACCGTCCCAATAGTCACGGTCTTCTCTACCACAGTTACTAGTATTCGGGTTGGATAGGATGGCGTAGTAGCCGTCCTCTACACGGATACCGTTACAATCTTCCCAACATGCATAGTGCTGATAACCGTCAGAAGCACAGTTGTCAGAGCTGTAAGGGCCGAAGAGTGGATCCAATCCTGCAAAATTGTGTTGCTTTACGAAGAAGTTCGGATCAGCGGACATGTAGTTGCTGATGTTGCATACATTACCGTTCTCGTCTGTGACGCTACCTGAGTGTGTTTGCTCAACTTCGTCAACATCCTTCGTTACGTAAGTGCTTGCGTCGGTAAAGCTTCCGAAGTCATCGTGCCACAATACGTCAGTTGCGGCATTCTTGTCGCACTTGTAAATGATACGAAGGATGAATTCACGTGTGATAGAACCTTTCTCATTTGTATTGTTGAGTGTACCATCTGCTGTGATTTTGTAAACCAAGTTTTCTTTAGGCACGAAAGTCCAAACATCGCCTGTGCCAAACGTGGTGTCTTTCCATGTGTTGGAAGAGAAATCCTTAACCTTTACGCTGATGACGGCATCGCTCATTCGTTCTGCGATAACCTTCATGTTGACGATTTCGTGTACTGGCACTTCAAATTCCGTCTCGTTGATTTTCTCTGCTGGCTCAATCTCGATAGCAATTTCGGATGGAGCGTAAATAATGGTGATTGGGTCAGAGGCATTTGAGAAACTGCCGTTAGAAACGACTAGACGAACTTGTGTTCCGTCTGCTGGAACAACATAATCGGTTAGTTCGCTGCTCGTTCCTCCATCGATGGCTGTCCATGATGTACCATTGTTCGTGCTGTATTGCCATTGGTAGGTCAATTCGCTTGATGAACTCTTACAGATGTCTGAACCGAAGGAGATGGCTTCTCCACGTTCCACCTTATGGCTTCCTTTGGTTATTTGGATGGAAGGCACGAAGAATTCTTTCTCTTCAATCTTGTCGGTCAGCTTCATAGGGGTAGTCCTTGCGTCGATATAGAACGTGAGGGACTTGCCGTCCATGTCGCTGTTGGTGATTTTCCAACCAGCTGTTCCATCGTCTCCCATCTTCTTCTCGACTTTTATTGAAGATTCGGAACCGAGTTCGCTGACTATCTCACCATCGCTTGAGAGGGCGAATTGAGGCTCGTTGCCGTTGAATGTCATCTCTACCATGTAGAGCGAGTTGCAATATCCTGCAATTTCCGTGAATTTAGAAGAAGAGATACCCCACCAAGGCGTAATCTCGAATCGTTTGTTTTTGCCTAAAGTTCGGATGGAAACCGTGGCACTCTTGAAAAGGCTGCCGTTTTTGCTGACTTCCAGTTTGTAAGTGCTTTTCGCCGTTTTTGGAGTATGGTCGGAAAGTGATGAGGAAGTAGCTCCCTCTATGGCTGTTCCGTCTTCGTACCATTGGTATGTGCAGTCGTCGGCAGAAGGGCATACGAGGCTTGTGAAGCTCACATTTTCGCCCTCATTGATAGTTGTTTTTCCGTTGATTCGCACATAAGCGTCGTCCATTGACGGCTTTTCGGACGAGAACGTATATGGTTTCCCGTTTCGAGTGTTCAAATAGTAAGTCGTTGGACGTCCGTTATAGGAGCCCGACTCGAATTTGATGTTGTTGTGCTCGTTGAATTGGAATACTGTGGCCTCCCCTTCGAATCGAATGTCGGAGGATGTCAATTTTTCCCCATCTTCTGTGATGTAAAAGTCGAAGTAGTATTCGTCTTCGAAAGAGGATAGAGACACCTCAAGGATGGAAGAACACTCGTCGATGCTTTTTGTCGAGATGGTGACCTTATTGTTTTTTAGGACGGAAACGGTTTGAGCCTGCATTCCCGTGTAGAAAATTGACATCAATGCTGTGATGAACAACGTTGCGAAACTTTTCTTCGCTCTCTTTTGCCCTTTAGACAAATGAATCGAACTGAGATAATGCCTGTTTCTCATTTCAGTATTTAGAATTTAATGTTTTTCAAGTCGTTAGACTTCGTCTATTATTTAGTCCTTTTGACGATATTTGTCATCGTTTGAAAAAGCAGTAATGGTGAGTAACTACCTTCGTATGACAATTCGGTTCCTCGGAACATTTTATAACTTGCATGTATAAAGAAACGTACTTTTCCATTACAAGCCCCCAAAGTTAATCATAGTTATTAAAAAAACAAAAAATTGATTTAAATTATTGTTTTTTGTTTTGCAACGTTAAGAGGGTGTCGCGTGAATCTCCTTTTCGGTTTCTCCCCGATGAAAAGGAGACTCTTGTCGGGAATAATTTATCGAAAATTATAACTTTGTGTGGTGATTGTAAAAATCTAAAAATGTATTGCTTATGTATTACGGCAAAAGAAAGTGCGAGTTTTTGAAGTCCATTCGGAATTTGCAACACTATCTCTCAAAAAATTTGTTTTATCCAGCAAAGGCGAGGGAAGAAGGTATGCAAGGTGTCGTGTTGGTTGGTTTTGTTGTCAATAAGGATGGTTCTCTTTCTAATATACGGGTACAGCGTTCTGTGGATGAGTCTCTTGACCAGGAGGCTATCCGTTTGGTAAAGAATATGGGGAATTGGGAACCTGCCCTACTGAAAAATTCACCAGTTCGGACAATGATAAAATTCATAGAAAAATGAGACCCCCTGTAGAGACGATGTGCACATCGTCTCTGCTCTTTCATGTTGCATCGTCTCTGTTGTTTCATGTTGCATCATTTTTGCCATTGTCTGTCCTAAACGATAGCCCAATAAAAAGGTCGGAGACCTCCAAGTCCCCGACCTTTCTAATCTTCTGAATCTATTTCTTATTTGTTTTTCTCAATCCATTTCCGAGCGTTGACGAAGGCCTCCAACCAAGGAGTTACCTCGTCGCTTTGGATTCGGTCGGATGGGTAGTAAGCCCATTGCCAAGGGAAGATGGCTCTCTCCAAGTGAGGCATCATGGCCAAGTGACGACCATCCTTTGAACAAACGCCGGCTACGCTGAATTGTGAGCCGTTAGGGTTAGCTGGATAGCCATCGTAGCTATATTTTGCAATGATGTTGTACTCGCTCTCTTGGTAAGGGAAGTCGAACTTTCCTTCTCCGTGGGCTACCCAAATACCCAATTTCGTGCCCGATAGTGAACCGAACATGACGGAGTTGTTGGCTGGAATGTCCAAACCTACGAAGCTGGACTCGAACTTATGCGAGTTGTTGTGCAACATCTTGTGCTTCTTCTCGTGCTCTGGATAGACAAGACCCAACTCAGCCATAACTTGGCAACCGTTGCAGACACCTAAGCTAAGCGTGTCCTTACGAGCATAGAACTTGTCGAGGGCTTGTTTTGCCTTTTCGTTGTAGAGGAATCCTCCTGCCCATCCTTTGGCAGAGCCCAAAACATCGGAGTTGGAGAATCCACCGCAGAAGACAATCATGTTGACATCTTCCAACGTCTCCCTTCCTGTTGCCAAGTCGGTCATGTGGACGTCTTTCACATCGAATCCAGCCAACCACAAGGAGTAAGCCATCTCACGGTCGCCGTTCGTTCCTTTGTCTCGGATGATGGCTGCCTTGATGCCGCTCTTCTCTTTACGGTCTGCCGATACGCCCAATTTAGAGAGTTTGCCTGCAAAATTCTTGAAGTCATATACGAGCGGTTGGCTCTTGTAGTTCTCGAAACGCTCTTTTGCGCATTGCTCTCCGCTTTGTTTCCGGTCGAGCAAATAAGAGGAACGGAACCATGTGTCACGTAATGCATCAATGTCGAACAACTCTTTCTTGCCGTCTTTCTCAAGCTCGATTTTCCGCTCTTTGATGACCGTCGCAATCTTGGCGAATCCAATGCCTTCCTTCTTCAAGATCTTCTCTACTTCGGCCTCTTTCTCCACTTGGATGAGGACACCTGGGTTCTCGCTGAAGAGCACTTTGATCAAGTTCTTCTCTGGAATCTCATCCAAATTGACTTGTAGACCGTATTCTTTGTTTGCAAAACACATCTCAAGGAGGGCGGTAATCATACCACCTGCGGAGATGTCATGTCCTGCGAGGATGAGTCCCTTGTCAACCATGGTTTGGATGGCTTCGAAGGCATCGACGAAATATTCTGTGTTCTTGACAGTTGGCGCTTTGGCTCCAATTTTGTTGAGGGTCTGTGCCAATGCGGAACCACCGAGTTGTAACTCATCGAATGAGAAGTCTATGTGATAAATGCTGGTGCCCTCTCTCTTCTCGATAACAGGGCCTACAATCTTCCGTACGTCGGATACCTCTGCTCCTGCGGAGATGATGACCGTACCTGGTGAGTATACTTTGTCTTCTCCATATTTCTGGGTCATGGAGAGGGAGTCTTTTCCTGTCGGGATGTTTACACCCAAAGCGCAGGCGAATTTGCTACAAGCCTCGACAGCTTTGTAGAGGCGAGCGTCTTCTCCTTCGTTCTTGCAAGGCCACATCCAGTTGGCACTCAACGATACGCTGCTGATTCCGTCTTTCAAAGGTGCCCAAACGATGTTGGTCAAGGCCTCTGCGATAGAGAGCACGGAACCTGTAGCAGGGTTGATCATGGCTGCCATTGGCGCATGTCCGATGGAAGTCGCAATACCTGCTTTGTATCTGTAGTCCAAGGCAACTGCACCCAAGTCGTTCAATGGCAATTGAATCTCTCCTGCACATTGTTGTCTTGCGATTTTTCCTGTGATGGAACGGTCTACTTTGTTGGTCAACCAATCCTTGCAGGCAACCGATTCGAGTTGGAGTACGTTGTTCAAGTACTCTTTTAGCTTGCTTGGGTCGGTCTTGATATCTTCGTATTTCTCCACCACGGTCTTGTCTTTGATGACAGTGCGAGGTGGCTTACCGATCATGTAGTCGAGACGGAGGTCGATAGGCTTCTCGCCATTCTCCTTTTCGAAGACGAAGCGCATGTCGCCTGTGGTTTCTCCCACGACATACATTGGAGCGCGCTCACGGTCGGCAATTCGTTTGATGAGTTCAATGTCCTTCTCGTTGACCAAGCATCCCATACGCTCTTGGCTCTCGTTTCCGATGATCTCTTTTGCGGAGAGGGTAGGGTCACCGACTGGCAATTTGTCCATGTCGATTTTTCCACCGGTGCTTTCCACCAACTCAGAGAGGCAGTTCAAGTGACCTCCTGCTCCGTGGTCGTGGATGGATACGATAGGATTGTTGTCTGACTCTGCGAGTGTTCTTATGACGTTGGATACACGTTTTTGCATCTCAGGGTTGGCACGTTGAACGGCGTTCAACTCGATTGCGTTGTTGTATTGTCCTGTGTCTACGGATGAAACGGCACCACCACCCATACCGATGCGGTAGTTGTCACCACCCATGACGATGACCTTCTGACCTGGAACAGGCTCGCCTTTCAGACTGTCTTTCATCTTGGCGAAGCCGATACCTCCGGCCAACATGATAACTTTGTCGTAAGCGAACTTCTTGTAGTTCTCTGCGTGCTCGAAGGTGAGGAGGGAACCGCAGATGAGCGGTTGTCCATATTTGTTTCCGAAATCGCTGGCTCCGTTGGAAGCCTTGATCAAGATTTGTTCTGGAGTTTGGTAGAGCCATTTGCGCTCGTCCATGCTGTTCTCCCATGCTCTTCCTTTCTCTGTGCGAGGGTAGGAGGTCATGTATACGGCTGTACCTGCCATAGGCAAGCTGGCCTTTCCTCCGCCGAGACGGTCGCGGATCTCACCACCTGAACCTGTGGCTGCTCCGTTGAAAGGCTCAACAGTAGTAGGGAAGTTGTGGGTCTCTGCTTTGAGTGAGATGACGGATTTGATCTTTTTCACTTCGAAAAAGTCTGGCTTGTCACCGCTGGCAGGAGCGAATTGCTCGATTTCTGGACCTTCGTTGAAAGCTACATTGTCTTTGTAGGCGGAAACCAATTTGTTAGGGTTGGTCTCTGATGTCTTCTTGATGAGTTTGAAGAGGGAGCTCTCCATCTCTTTTCCGTCGATGACATAAAGTCCGTTGAATATTTTGTGGCGGCAGTGCTCTGAGTTTACTTGTGAGAATCCGAAGACCTCGCTGTCCGTAAGCTTTCTGCCGATCTTTTCGCTGATGCTGTTCAGATAGGCAATTTCGTCAGGATTGAGTGCCAATCCCTCCTTTTTGTTGTATTCTTCAATGTCGTCAATGTGGACGATGGCATCGGGTTGCTTGTCTATCGTGAAGATGTTCTGGTCCAGTTTCGGATAGATGCGTTGGAGCATCGGGTCATGTTCGGAGTCGGCACCTTGAGCAGCAAAGTATTCCTCGATTCTTTGCAACCCGTTCAATCCCATGTTTTGGGTGATTTCGACTGCATTCGTACTCCATGGGGTTATCATCTCACGGCGTGGGCCGATAAACCATCCATTGATCTCTGTCTCCTTGGTGTATTTAGCTCCGCTGAACAACCAAGTCAACTTCTCGATGTCTTGAGTGTTAAGTGCAGACTTTGAATCGACTGCGATTATGCCTGCATCCTCTTTTTTGAAGAATAGAATCATATTTATGATTAATTAGTTTTTCCCTAATTTTATGAAACGGATAGGTTCGCACGATGGCTAACATATCTTTTGCAAAGGTAAATAATAAATCTCAAATGGGACTATATTTTTTGCATTGAGTTTACGAAAGGCTGAAACCGTCGTGCTAAGGAGGCCTTCTCTCAAGGCCTGCAATGGAAATCGGTGCACTAGGAAATGAAACAAAAAAATAAGGTACGCACACTCTGCACGTACCTTATCCTGAATTTAGTCGTTTGTCTTATTTCGCATCCCATCCCAATGCTGATGCGCCCAAAACGGCTGCGTCTGCATCTTTCATGCCTGAGAATAGAACCTTGACTTTGTTCTTGAAGATAGGCATCAAGTTGTCTTCCATCGCTTTCTTCAAAGGTACGAGAAGAAGGTCGCCTGATTTTGCTAAACCACCGAACAATACGATGGCTTCTGGGCTACTGAACTTGATGAAGTCTGCCAAAGCCGAACCCAAGACTTCGCCTGTGAATGCGAAGATGTCCTTTGCGATGGCGTCACCTGCCTTGGCTGCGTCAAATACATCTTTTGAGGTGATTTGGTCTGCTGGGATTTTGCGCAACAAAGAGTCTTCGTTGGCTCTCTTCTCCAAAAATTCTCTAGCCGTGCGAGCTACGCCGGTTGCTGATGTGTAGGTCTCCAAGCATCCTTTGTTTCCACAACCGCAAGGTCGTCCGTTGCGCTCAACGATGACGTGACCCAACTCTCCTGCGAATCCGTCATGTCCGTAGATGAGTTGTCCGTTGGCAACGACGCCGCTACCTACGCCAGTTCCTAGGGTGATCATGATGAAATCCTTCATGCCTTTGGCTACACCATACTTCATCTCGCCGATGGCTGCAGCGTTGGCATCGTTGGTCAAGGCAACTGGTACGCCTAGTTTCTCCGACATCATTTTTGCAAAAGGAATGATGCCTTTCCAAGGGAGGTTGGCTGCGTGTTCGATGTTGCCTGTGTAGAAGTTGGCGTTTGGTGCACCGACACCGATTCCTTGAATCTTGTCCATTCCGCATGTGTCGGCAACGAGTTTTGCGATGCCTTCGCACAAGGTGTTCATGTAGTTCTCCAACTCAGGGTATGCCTGTGTCTTGATGGAGTTGGATGCCAATACCGTTCCTTTCTGGTCGACGATTCCAAATACGGTGTTCGTTCCGCCAATGTCGATACCTACTACATTGGGTTTCATTTCATTCTTCATAAACTCTATATTTTTTGATAATTATTGATTCTCTACTGTTTTCTTGGGCTTGCATCCGACGAAGCCGTACCATGCCAAATATGCGTAGCATGCCAAAGGAACGGCGAATGCCAATTGTGGGTTGAAAATGTCAGCCAACAAGCCTTGCAATGGTGGCACGACGGCTCCACCCAAAATCATCATCACCAATAGGGACGAACCTTGGGAGGTGTATTTCCCCAAGTTGCGGATTCCCAACGTGAAGACGTTGGAGAACATGATGGAGTTGAAGAGTCCCACGGAGAGAATGGTCCAAAGGGAGGCCATTCCTTGTGTGTTGAGCATGATGAGGATGAGGGCCATGTTTACGATGGCAAATAGTCCCAACGTCCTTGATGGAGCGGATTTCGCGAAGATGAAGACGAGGAAGTTGAGTCCTAAGAAGAGCAGGAAGTATAATGTCTCCTCGTATTTGATGCCGGTGATGAAATAGATAAGTCCGTAGGCTCCTATTCCGGCCAAAAACATCAACAAATATTTGAGATTGTTGTCTAGCTTACTCATGGATATGGAACCCATGAAACGTCCAATCATGGCACCGCCCCAATAGAAGGAGAGCAGTTTGCTCGCTTGTAGTTCTGCGATTCCGTGTACTTCCTTCATGAGGGAAACCAAGTTGCTTCCGATTGTCACCTCGCCTCCGACGTAGCAGAAGATGCCGATCATTCCGAATACAAGGTTGGGGTGTTTCAATGCTCCGATAGGATCATTCTCTTTCTCCTCTTCGTCGGTCTCTATGTTCGGGATCTCTGCGAAGAAGATGATACCTGCCAAGATGAATAGCAGGCTGGCCAAGAGCAGGTAAGGTATCTGTACTGCCGAGGCGCTTTGACTACCGTCGTCGAAATATTTGAAGACGAAGTAACCTCCGATGACAGGGGCCAAGGTGGTTCCCAACGAGTTGAATGCTTGGGAGAGGTTGAGACGGCTGGAAGAGGTCTCTGCCGTTCCTAACTGAGCCACTAAGGGGTTGGCCGCTATTTGCAGAAAGGTGAAGCCCGTACCTAAGAGGAAGAGGGCGAAGAGAAAGACGATGAACGTCGGTTCTTCCGATTTTGCCTCTACGAAGAAGAGGAAGCAGGCCGTTGCCGAGATGAGCAGACCGCTACCAATCATGTTCTTGTGCCCAATCTTCCGTATAGGGTCTCCTATGGTTGCGGAGATGCAGAAATAGATTAGGGATATGATGAAGTAGGCCGCGAAGAAGGCGAACTGCACCAAGTTAGATTGGAAATGGGTTAGTTGAAAAACTCCTTTCAGGTAGGGAATAAGAATGTCGTTCATGCAGGTGATGAATCCCCACATGAAAAATAAGGTGGTCAGTGTGGCCAATGGAACTAAATAGTTCCCTTTTTTGCTTTCTTCCATATTGTGTCTTTTAAACTTTTCTTCTTAAAAATCGATCTGTATCTTGAAGTTCAACCTTCTTCCTGTCAGATAGTTCGGTACGGCATACTGCATGTTGGAGACGTCGGTCACCCAATAGTAGGAGTTGACGTTCCGTATGTCGAGGAGGTTGAACACTTCGGCGTTGAATGAGATCCTTTCTGCCCAAGAGAGAACTCTCTTCTCGAACAGTTTGTCCTTGTTTTTCTCCAAGGAGTAGATGGCTCCGATGTCCACCCGTCGATAGTCGGGCGTCCTGAATTCGTAGTCCGCACGTTGGCTGTGTGGCGGTGCGAATGGAAGGCCGTCTGCCCACGCTAATTTCAGGTTGAATTTCAACCTTGAGTAGCCGGGGATATAGTCCTGGAAGAAGAAGGAGATGTTGTAGCGTTGGTCGGTCGGACGGGCGATCTTCCCTTTCCCGTCTCCATAGATGTCTTCCTCTGTTTGCATGAGGGAGAGGGATATCCAGGAATCGGTGCCGGGCACGAACTCTCCGAATAGCTTCATGTCGATGCCGGCCGCGTAACCGTCGGCACAGTTATCTCCGACGTAGACGATTCTCACGTTGTCTACGCTATAAGGGTTGATTCTGTCCAGATATTTGTAGTAGACCTCGGCGGTGAATTTGAACGGCCTGTTCCACGAACGGAAGTAGTAGTCGCTTCCTAACAGGATTTGGAAGGAGCGTTGTGCTTTTATGTTCTTGTTCAGCCTGACCTCTGTGTTGCCGTTCTCGCTCGTCACGGTGTCTCGGATCTCTTTGTAGAATGGGGCTTGGTAATAGAGTCCCGTGGCCAATCGAAATCCGAAATTCTTCTCCCAGTTCGGGAACCAAGCGATGGAGGCACGTGGACTGATCAGCAACTCTTCGTTGAAGTCCCAGTAGTTGGCCCGTACACCTCCTGTGAGAGAAATCTTTCCGATGGAGGTCTTTTTCTCGTAGGTGTTTTGCAGATAGCCTAAGAACCGGTTGGTTGTCAGGTCGTTCTCTGCGTTGGTGTTGTAGTAGAGTGCTAAATAGTCTGCGTGGGTAGGGATGGAGTAGCCTGCCGAATCTCGCATTTCCCACTCGTTCACTTTCTCGTTCAAGACCTCCTGTTGGTAGGTCAATCCCCATTTGAGGGTGTTGGAGAGGAATTTGTAGCTTCCCAACTGCGTTAGGCTTGTCACGGTGGCATCCAGATAGTTTCTGGCGTGTTCTTGGTATTTGCCGATGCCGTCGCTGAGGTTGGTGGTGGTTGTGTTGCTTCCGTCCACGTCGCCGAGTCGGTACTCTCCGGCAATGTCGTAGGTCTCCTTTTCCGAAGTGTTGAAGGAGGCGGCCATCAAGCCCAACGTGGTGTTTTTGGAAGGACTATAATTGAGTGTCAACGCACCGAAAAGCGTTTGGAAAAGGTCTTTCTCCTGACCGTCGAAATAGACGACGAACGATTTCATGTTGGTCATGGTTCCGAAAGAGGTCTCTCGGCTGCTTGGTTGGAACTGATAGTCGTTCCGTGAGAAGTTTCCGAGGAAAGAGAGTTCGACTTTAGGCGTAAAGGCGTAGGTCATGTACGTTTGGTAGTCGAAGAAATTCGGATCGTACTCGCCTTCTGTCTCCAATGAGCCTAAGAGATAGGCGGAAGTCTTGTATCGTATGCCGTGGACTTGCGTGAACTTCTTGCTGGAGGAACCGATGTAGGCGGAGGCTCCTAAGAGGCTGGCGGCTACGGACCCTTCGAATTGGGTTGGCTTCTTGTAGCGGATGTCAAGTACGGACGACATTTTGTCTCCGTATTGGGCACTGAATCCACCCGAGGAGAATTTCACCTCGTCCACCATGTCTGGATTGACGAAACTGAGTCCCTCTTGTTGTCCGGCACGGATGAGCATGGGGCGATACACCTCAATGTCATTGACGTAGACGATGTTCTCGTCGTAGTTTCCTCCTCTGACGGAGTATTGTGAACTGAGCTCATTGTTGGAACTGACTCCCGGTAGACTGGTGATTAGAGCCTCGATGGCGGAACCGGAGGCGTTCGGCATCACTTTTAGCCCTTCCACATCCAACGTCTGTACAGAGTTCTTTTGCTTGACAAACTCGACGACTTCGATGCCTTCCATTACTTGGCTGTCTTCCGTCATCCTCTGGCGGATGTGCAGGGTGTCTTTGTTGGCCGGTATTGATACCTCTTTGGTAATGTATCCTACATAGGAGAATTTCAGGGTGATGCTGTCTCGGTCGGTTGTGGTTTGGAATTTGAATTTCCCGTTGCTATCGGAGTTGGCTCCGTTGGTTGTCCCGACGGCAATCACAGTCACGAATTCCATGGGGGAACCCTGAGGGTCGATGACGTCACCTGTCACCCAAATGTTTTTGGCTTCCATGCTGTTGCATAGAACCAAAAGAAACATTGAAAAAAGTACGGTGAACTTGTGTGCCATTGCCTTGTCCTTTGTAGACGTTTTTTGTTTTTTATGTTTTATACAAAAGTAGTTCTTTTTTACTAAAAATGTAGGTGCGCTTTGTAAATTCACCTGTAGAGACTGTTTAATTTTAATTCCATTCCCTATTGAGCGCTCTTTTCTTCTTGCCTTTCCCGTCTTGAATGAACGGCACAACGAATGGCCCCTTGCTTTGGCGTGGGGAAACGGTTAAGTCTCTATTGTGTTTTGTGACTGATTCTCGTTGCACAATCTGGGAATGACAAGCTGTCATTTCGCCTACTACTTCTCTTCCTTTTCGAGATAGTCTATGACCTCCTTCTTCGTCACCTCTCTTTCGAAACGGTGGATGTTCCAAGTCTCTGATGTTTGGATGGAGCCTCCTGGCGGAATGGTCTCATAAGGAGCGTGGTATTCCATCTCCAAGAGTGAGGTCTCTTTTTTGTCTGTCGCGAAGCTGTAAACCTCCACCTCTCTTTGCTCGGGATGGATGCTTGCCGGGTCGTGGTGGGCAAATCGAATGGTCAACAAGTGCTTGCCTGATAGGGAAGCCATGAAGGGGCGACTCGGGGTGATGAAGGCTTTAGCTGTACACTCTTCATGCTCTTTGTCTTTCAACAAAGGGGTGAAGGAGAAGTAGCCATTCTCGATCTTGTAAGTCGCATATCCTTGGTAAGGGTGGGTGGGTTCGGAAACCTCCACCTTGTTTGCCTCGGCTGGTACGAAATTGAGGTTGTGTCCGTTGACGCGTGTCACCATCCAGAGATCCCAAGCCACGGGTTCTTTCCGGATATTGGTTGCCTTGGCCTC
Organism: Paludibacteraceae bacterium; assembly: GCA_017553575.1. Classification (GTDB taxonomy): domain Bacteria; phylum Bacteroidota; class Bacteroidia; order Bacteroidales; family Paludibacteraceae; genus RGIG10190. The sequence goes on along the minus strand of JAFZKQ010000015.1, from coordinate 7,566 downwards.
GATCAGGACCTCCTCTTGCTCGGTAATGGTGATGGTTTTCGTAAAACGAATACCACTAATCGGGCTCTCTGGTCCTGTCAGGATCAGTTGGTTCTCTTGAGGACGTTCGACCGTGAAGTTGCCGTAGCTGATGTATGGGTCTGGTGGCCAAAAGAGGTCGGACACTTTTTTCTCCAGGTTCAAGTCTTGGTGCTTCCACCATTGGCTTTGCGGACCAATCCAGACTTCATGTCCATTGTAAGCCTTGAAATCCAAGTTGAAGGGGGAGGCTTGGGGACGTTCTTTCTCGTCCCATTGGTTGGCGTCGCTCTCCAACAGGTTCTCGCTGCCGTCATATTGAAGGGAGACGATTCTTCCTCCGACATCCGGCAGGATGGTCAGTTTGATCTTTTTGTATGATAGCTCGATCATTTGTTAGCTTCTATTTTGGTTTCGATGAAGCGTTCAACTTCCGTGATGGCCTCTTTGGCTTTCTCCTCGGTGATGAGGGTCTTAACCGTGTCTTTTACAGCGTGGCATTTCATCCAAGTGCCTACCATAAAGCCCTTTGCATCGTATACGCTGTCTCTTTTGATGATGTTTTGTTCTCCAGAGAGGATGCCGCTCAAAAGGTTGCTTAAGGTGTCGCCTAATTCACTCTTGCTCAGGTTGATGGTGAAGGTGGTGTCCCGGAATCTGTAACGTGCAAATTCCGCATCCAAACTATCGTTGCCGTTAGGGGTAAGGGCGAAAAGTTTGTCGCCACCGCCTCTTCGGTCGACGAGGATATAGTCGAACGGTTTGCTGATGGAATCGGCAGCTTCGACCACGGTAGGAACTTCCTCCTGAACTTTACTCTTCTTGGATTTTTTTGATCCGCCGTATGTGTTGAACATGCAAGCGGCAGTCAGCAGTAGTAATATGCCTATTTTTCTTTTGCTCATGATCTCTGTATAGAAGGTTATCTATAGACAAAGATAGGGAGAGTTTTTAATCTCTCCCTATGTGATGCCAATTTTTTATCGGATGATTTTGAACACCTGATTCTCCACCTTGATGAGATAGATGCCTTTGCTCCAGTTTTTTGTGGAGAGAACGCTCTCTTCTTCTGCCACAAATTCATCGATGATGCGACCAGTTGCCTCTACGATGGAGACCTTTTTGCCTGCCGCTCCTTGGAGGATGATGTCCTCGCTTCCGGTAGCTCCATGAATGGAGATCTCCTCTGCTTGGATCGCTTCCGTTGCAGTGTTGCCGGTCTCTACTAGGTGTATGTAGTCGATGACGGCCCACGTCCAGTTAGGGGTGATCTCGATGAGGTTTTCTCCGTTTTTCAGTGTGAATGTTCCTACTTCCACCTCTCCGCAAGAGCCTACTTCGTCATCTTCTGTACCCAAGGCGATGTCTTTCTTCTCGCCGTTGACTGCACAGGTTACGACTTTCCCTCCCGAGTAGTTGAGGGCATAGCCTACGAAAAGTCGGTAGGTGCCTTCACTCTTCTCAATGTTGAATTTGATGTAGTCGGTGTTGTTTTGGAGGTTGACACCGTTTCCTGACCGACACTTAACCTTCTCGATGCTTGCGTTTACATCGTCGGCGCATTCGGCCTCATAGATGGAACCGTCGCTTTTGCAGGGATCGGGTATGCCGCAATCTTCAGGTGCGGCCGATTTCCACCCTGGCATTTCGCTTAGGGAAAGGTTGTATTCGCTGTTCATGATTTTGTCCCAAGCCTCAGCCGTATTGTCGTCATAACCTCCACTTGGCATGGCATAGTCACCATACCAAGCCATGGAGTAGGACCAAGGTGCTCCGTCGGCGAACATCTCGGAAGGGTAAGGTGTGGAACCGTTCTCTGCCAAAGTGATGATCTTCTTGTTTCCGAAAGCGTTCTTCAACTTCTCGAATTCACCGATGAGGGAGGCGTGGTTCGTCTCTCTTGGGTAGTAGTAGAAGTCTCTGGCGATGATGTCCACATATTCGTCACCCGGATACCAATCTTTGTCGCTACCGTCTGTGTTCCATACCCATATGGCGTTCCGTACTCCGTTCACCTTAACCATTCGGTCGAAGACGAGTTTATAGAGAGCCAGATAGCTCTTGGCTCCTTTCGAACCCCACCAGAACCAGCCACCACTAGCCTCGTGGAGTGGTCTCCAAAGCACGGCGGTGCCTTTGCATTGCAAGGTCTTTAGTTGTAGGGAGACAATGTCGATGTCGTTGATGAGGGCAGCGTAGGTGCTGCTTGTCGTGTCCCATTCTGTTGTTCCAGCCTTGAAGCCTTGTGTGAAGTCGAAGTCTGTCGAAGGAGTACCACTGCCTGGGTTGTAGAAAGCCTCGTCGTTTTTGCGAGGGTCTTTCCAGTGCCAACAGTAGGCTGGTATACCGCCCTTCTTCCAAAGTTGTGCGCCTAACGTGAGGGTGTTGGACGAGTAGCTCTGGTGCCATGAGTTGGTGTCTGAACTTTTGCCTGTGGAGTGTAGAAAGTCGAAGCCGATGAGCGCAGGTGCTTTGCCTGAAGCGTCGGTGATGAATTTAATCTCCTCTTGGTCTTCCAATTTATTGACACCGACGATGGCGTTTGTCATGACACCGCTGATGGTCTTCTTGCCGAAGTTGTCGGAAAGGAATTGATAGAGTTCCACTGCCGACTCGATAGGGTTGGGGGTCACCAATGTTTTGTCGATTTCGAAGGCTGAGAATTGATGCTTCTCGACCGTGATGTAGTCAATGTCAACCCATCCCCAAGAGTTGGTGATGCTGAATTCGTTGTCGCCTGGCTGAAGTTTGAAAGTGCCTGATAAGCCGATGAATTCTGTGGCAGCCTCGGTCTTCGGGAAGGTTACGCTTCCTGCTGAGGTGCCGTTGACGACTATGTTTTGTGTCTTTGTGTCGCCATAGGTCTGGGAATAGAAGAAGGTGACGTCGTAGGTGCCGGCCTCTTCGGCCTTGACATTGAACGTCATGTTTCCCGATTGCATCTTGACATACGCCCCGCCTGATGCGGACGTCGCTGTCGCTTTGGCGCAGTTGTCCAGTATTGCCTCTTCCGCTTCATATTTCTCGGCGGCAAGGCTTGACCCTATGGAGAAAAGTCCCAAGAGTCCACAAAGTGAGTTCCGTAAAGTTTTGGTCATGATTGTTCGTTTTAGAAAAGCAATTAGCTTTTGTCTTGATTACTATTTAGTTTGTTTTGAGTCTTTGTTTTCAGTCGGTTATAAATTTCAGTTCGAGTTTTCTTCAGTTGAAAATGAAGAAAATCCAAGCGACGTCCTAAGGCACATCGCTTGGATTTTATAGTTCTGTGATTATTTCTTGCAGCTTGGGCACCAAGGCTTCAATTGCTTGAAGAAGTCGTTGCCCTTATCGTCTACGAGGATGAATGCAGGGAAGTCCTCCACGGAGATCTTCCAAATAGCCTCCATGCCCAATTCTGGGTATTCCACGCATTCGATGCTCTTGATGGAGCTTTGTGAGAGAACAGCGGCAACACCTCCGATGGTACCGAGGTAGAAACCACCGTGCTTCTTGCAGGCTTCCGTAACCACGTCGGAGCGGTTTCCTTTGGCGATCATGACTAATGATGCACCCTTTGATTGGAACTCGTCAACGTATGGATCCATACGGTTGGCTGTGGTAGGACCCATAGAACCGCAAGGGTAGCCTTCTGGCGTCTTTGCTGGACCAGCGTAGAGCACAGGGTATTTCTTGAAGTATTCAGGCATGTCCTCGCCAGCGTCCAAGCGGGCTTTCAACTTAGCATGTGCGATGTCACGTGCCACGATGATGGTTCCTTTGAGGTTGATGCGTGTGCTGACAGGATATTTGGTCAACTCTTTGCGTACAGCGTCGATGCCCTTGTCAAGGTCGATGACAACGCTGTTGCTGCCTTCTCCAGCTTTGCAATATTCAGCAGGAATCAACTCGCTTGGGTTAGAATCCATCTTCTCGATCCAGATACCGTCCTTGTTGATTTTTGCCTTGATGTTACGGTCTGCCGAGCAGCTGACACCCATGCCGATAGGGCAAGATGCGCCGTGGCGAGGCAAACGGATGACGCGGATGTCGTGGGCCAAAGCCTTTCCGCCGAATTGTGCACCCAAACCAATCTTGTGCGCCTCTTTGAGTAGCTTGTTCTCCAAGTCGATGTCGCGGAATGCGCGGCCTGTCTCGTCGCCTGTCGTTGGCAAGTTGTCGTAGTATTTGATGGAAGCCAACTTAACCGTGAGCAAGTTTTTCTCGGCAGAAGTACCACCGATGACGAATGCAATATGGTAAGGAGGACAAGCGGCTGTTCCGAGGCTCTTCATCTTCTCTACAAGGAAAGGAAGCAATGTGCCCTCGTTTTGGATGGTTGCCTTGGTCATTGGGTAGAAGTAGGTCTTGTTGGCGGAACCTCCACCTTTTGCAACCATGATGAAACGGTATTCTGCACCTTCCACTGCCTCGATGTCGATTTGAGCAGGCAAGTTACAACGTGTGTTCACCTCGTCGTACATGTTCAACGGAGCGTTTTGGGAGTAACGGAGGTTGTCTTGCGTGAATGTGTTGAAGACACCCTTAGACAAAGCCTCTTCATCTTCGAAGCCAGTCCATACTTGTTGTCCCTTTTCACCGTGGATGATGGCCGTACCAGTGTCTTGGCAGAAAGGAAGGATGCCTTTGCATGCCACCTCTGCGTTGCGGAGGAATTGGAGTGCCACGTATTTGTCGTTTTCGGATGCTTCTGGATCTTTCAGAATGGCAGCCACTTGTTCGTTGTGTGAGCGACGGAGCATAAACTCCACGTCATGGAATGCTTGTTGGGAAAGTAGGGTGAGGGCTTCTTTTGAAACCTTGATGATTTCGTGACCTTCGAAATTCCCTACACTGATGCCTTCTTTGCTCAGCAAGTAGTATTCCGTGTCGTCCTTGCCCGTTTGGAACATAGGGGCATACTTAAACTCTGGTGTAGCCATAATACTTTTTTGTTTATAAATAAATTAATTACGAATTAACAAGTGAAAAGCCGCCATAGGGCAGCAACTCTCGCAAATTTAGAAAATTATCTTGATTATGCCCTTACGAGAAACGTTTTTTTGACGGATGTGGTGGCGGCGTTTTTATTTTGTTTGGTTGACGTCGGGCGACTTGTCATTCGACAATCCTTTGGGCAAAATAGGAGAACTGTTCGGGCAGCTCGTCTTCTACCATAGAAGATTCCAGCCATGGTAAATGCAAAAAAGTAGAAGTTTGGACTGTTTCGAGTGTGGCCTTGTTGGAAATAAAGCCGTTTTAGAAGAGATTTTGGATTGAAATCCATAACCAATCTAAAACGGCTTTTTCTTTGGGGTAGCTTGAGTCGAGGACTCTTGCTATAGGCTCCCTCTTAGGTTTTATTAAAAAGTTTCCTTATGCATCAATGTTTGCGTAAGTTGCATTCTCTTCGATGAACTTACGGCGTGGACCTACATCGTCGCCCATGAGCATGGAGAAGGTGTAGTCGGCTTCTGCTGCGTTGTTGATGGTTACTTGGCGAAGCGTTCTGTTCTCTGGGTCCATAGTGGTTGACCAAAGTTGCTCAGGGTTCATCTCTCCCAAACCTTTGTATCGTTGTACGCTGACAGCGTTCTCGTTTCCGGCTCCGTATTTGTCGATGAAGGCGAGTCGTTGTTGGTCATTCCAGCAGTACTCCTCTACATTACCCTTCTTGCAAAGGTATAGCGGAGGTGCGGCGATATAGACGTAACCCTTTTCGATGAGTTCGCGCATATGGCGGAAGAAGAAGGTCAATACCAAAGTGTCGATGTGGCTACCATCGACATCGGCATCGGTCATGATGATGATCTTGTGATAGCGCAACTTCTCGATATTCAATGCCTTGGAGTCGTCTTCCGTTCCGATGGTGACACCCAATGCGGTATAGATGTTCTTGATCTCTTCGCTTTCCAATACGCGGTGTTGCATAGCTTTCTCCACGTTGAGGATTTTACCTCTCAAAGGAAGGATGGCCTGGAACTTACGGTTACGGCCTTGCTTTGCGGAACCACCGGCGGAATCTCCCTCGACGAGGAACAATTCTCCTGTCTCTGGGTTCTTGTCTGAACAGTCGGCCAATTTACCAGGAAGACCGCCTCCTGACAATGGCGATTTTCTCTGAACCAAGTCTCTGGCTTTACGTGCCGCAATACGGGCGCGGGCAGCCAAGATTACCTTCTCTACGATGGCTTGTGCCTCTTTCGGATGCTCCTCCAAGTAGTTGGTGAGTGCTTCGCTGACAGCTTGTTGAACGATACCTGAAACTTCGTTGTTTCCTAACTTGGTCTTGGTCTGTCCTTCAAACTGAGGTTCAGCCACCTTCACGGAGATGACGGCTGTCAAACCTTCGCGGAAGTCGTCACCGCTGATTTCCACCTTCGCCTTCTCCAACATTTTGGAGTCTTCGGCATATTTCTTCAACGTTCTTGTCAACGCCATACGGAAACCGGTGACGTGCGTACCACCCTCGATCGTGTTGATGTTGTTCACGTAGGAGTGGATGTTCTCGTTGAAAGAGGTGTTGTATGTCATGGCCACCTCGACAGGTGTGCCGTATTTGTCTGTGTTGATGTGGATTACATCCGGAATCAAGTGTTCGCGGGTGGAGTCCAAATATTCTGCAAATTCACCCAAACCACACTCAGAGTAGAAGGTCTCCGACTTAGGGTCGCATCCTTCGTCCGTACGTAGGTCGGTCAGCGTGATGCGGATGCCTGCGTTCAAGAAGGCCAAGTCGCGTAGACGGCCAGCCAACGTGTCGTATTTATATACGGTCTCGGTGAAGATGCTCGCGTCTGGATGGAACGTCACGGTTGTTCCCGTCGTCTCTGCCGTGCCAACCTCTTTGACAGGGTAGAGCGGCTTTCCGCAAGAATACTCTTGTATGTAGCGTTTCCCGTCACGGCGAACCTCCACTTCCAATTTGGTGGAGAGCGCATTCACACAGGATACACCCACTCCGTGAAGACCACCGGAAACTTTATATGTGCCTTTGTCGAACTTACCGCCGGCGTGGAGCACGGTCATGACAACCTCCAAGGCTGATTTCTTCTCCTTGGCGTGCATGTCGACAGGGATACCTCGACCGTCATCGGAAACGGTGATGGAGTTGTCTGATTGAATGGTAACTTCGATGTTCTTACAGTAGCCAGCCAATGCCTCGTCAATGGAGTTGTCCACTACCTCGTAAACCAAGTGGTGCAAACCTCGTTCTCCAATGTCTCCTATATACATGGCTGGACGCTTACGAACAGCTTCCAAACCTTCCAGCACTTGAATGCTACTGGCTGAGTATGAATTATCTTTTTTCTCTTCGCTCATGATGAGTTAATTTTGTTTTTGAGGTCAAATGCCTATTTTCAACTAGCAAATATAAGAAAAAAAGATGACTGAAAAAGGAATTTCTTCCGATTTTTGACATTCGGAATGTGACATCGCATGAATCATGCCTGCCTAAATCTTTTCTTTTTTTGTCTAAAGCCATTTTGTCGTTATATTTGTAAGGTTAATATAGAATACCCCATTTTGCAAAAAAAAACAGAACTATGTGGGTCAGTGAGACCTTGGTGT
>JAFZKQ010000014.1 GCA_017553575.1 Paludibacteraceae bacterium | reverse complement strand
CGTGAAATGTCAGAGCCGAGAAGACGAATACAGGTGGCTATGGCGGCGGGGATCCACCTCTTCCCATTCCGAACAGAGAAGTTAAGCCCGCCTGCGCCGATGGTACTGGGAGACCGGGAGAGTAGGTGGCCGCCATCTTATAGGGACGCAATCCGTATGGACTGCGTCCCTTTTTTTGTTTGGTGCCGACGGCGCACGGGCCGTGGCCGTCCGTGCCCATGCCCGCGGCGGCGGGACGGCGGTAGAGACAAGGCATGACTTGTCTCTATGGTTGTACGGCACGGAAACGGCGTACGGTGCAAACCAAGAATTCTCCTTCGTGGGCCTGTGATATTTTTGATGCTATAAAATGATATTGTATATTTGCGGAGAATCAATCGTATTTTAACTGCAAAAAAGAAAATTTTATGCTTAGCGTTTTTTTGTTCCTATTGGCTTATGTGCGTTCCGGAATTGGAGCCTTGATTTTATTCATTCTGATTATCCTTATTTTACTTCGAATGAGGAAGTCTCATGCCACAGCCACTGTTGCCCCCGTTTATCCTAAAAAGAGGAATTTTCGTGGTTGGTATATGAAGGCCAGTGCTACGAATAAGTATCCTGTCGAAGTTGTGGATTTTGATTTCTATTCAAAACTCTATTCTCGCTCACACACCATAGAGGGCAGTGTTTATGGCTCGACTTTCAATTATGAAGGTATGGCTGAGGGTGAGAAAGGTCAGGAATTCAAGACCAGTCTTCCTAAATATTTGGATTTGAGATGGTTCTCTTTAGTCGACAAAGAACTCTATTCCTTAGAGGCCAAATTGCCCTTGAAACAAATTTGGGAACTTTTTTCCAAAGAATACGATGATCTTTTGGGATGGGACGAGAACGGTAAACCCGTGATTGGAAAGGTGCGACTTGATGTTTTGGATTTATGTATCCTTCCTTATGGCAAGGTCGTTTTATATATGTCGTCTAGCGGTAATCCGATAAAGCAAGAAGGCTCGTCCTGTGTCTTAAGCGTTTCTCCTGAAAACAATGTCCGATTGCTGGATTGGTCGCGTTATGGGGATAATGTCGAGTTGTTGGAAGATGCTTGGTTTTATGATCCTACGGGACCTAAACTGTTGAATGAACACATGGATTGGGTCTTGAAAAACTATCCAAAGATAGAATTGGACAAAAATTTCTCATTAGATTCTATAGATCGGTATTTTGAACGATTTGCTTATCGGATTAATCTGGTTTTTGAGAACGGAAATACTACTTTCCATCTTGCCAGGGTTGCCTATTCTAATGCGGAAAAGTGTTTTTTCTCATCTTTGGATGCTCCTGTTGAGATAGAAAAACCCTCTTTTATAAAAAGGTATTTTTTTGAATGGTCTTATAGAAACTATGCTTACGAGGCGGAATGTAGCTTCTGTGAAGAGGAGACGATGCGCATTTTTGACGAGGCTTACGGTTCTGATCACGATCAGGACGGCGTATTGAATGTCATTGTCCATTACGATGACCAAATTGAAATTTCTTTGGATGTGGCAGGAAAGAAGTTCTTTTTTGAGAAAATGACGATAGGGGTTACACGTGTTTCTAAAATAGATAAGGATGGTGATTATTCTAAATCTGATTATGAAACGGTCTATTGTCTAAATTGTGACGATGATAACTACGTAGGAGAGTGGAGCGTCTATTAAGAACTAATCTTCGTGTCTATCATGGCTTATCTATACGTTGCTTGTATGATAGGAGAGTGGATTTATGAAAAAAGGAGCGGTTGTAAGGCCGCTCCTTTTGTATTAACGTGAAATAATCTTTTTTACTTAAAATCATCCCTATTTTTTCACCACCGCATCAGCCAATGCATTGAGTTGCGCTACATCGCTTTCTTTCATACGGCTCTTGAGGGTAACGATTGGTTCGAGGATTTCGATGTTTTTCATTCCTTCCAACATTCCACGCATGATGCGAGCTGCTTGGGGTGCCCATGTTCCGTTCTCCAAGAGACCTACGCGACGTCTTTGGAATCCTTTGATGGATAACTTATGGAGGAAGTTGTGCATAGGAGGAAAGATGTCTCCGTCGTATGTGGCGCAAGCCAAAACCATGGATTCCATGCGGAAGGCGTCTTCTATGGCCTCAGCCATGTCGTCGCGACTCAAATCGGTAATGGCCACCTTTGCCGCCCCTTTGGCTTTTAGTATCTCAGCCAATTTCTCTGCCGCAGCTTTCGTTCCACCGTGGATGGATGCGTAGGCAACCAATACGCCTCCAGGAGTCTCGACATCGTATTTGCTCCAGATGGAGTATAGACGGATAGCCTCAGCCATCTTTTCTCCTTCCAATATCGGACCGTGAAGTGGACAAATCTTTTCGATTTCCAATGTGCTGGCTTTCTTTAGCAAGTTGTTTACTTGTACACCGTATTTGCCACAGATGTTGAAGTAGTAACGGCGTGCCTCACATGCCCAATCGTCCGCATCTGCGTCGATAGTTCCGAACTTTCCGAATCCGTCGGCAGAGAAGAGTACCTTCTCGCTTGCTAGATATGTGACAATCACCTCTGGCCAGTGAACCAACGGTGCCGTGAAGAATTGAAGCGTATTCTTTCCGAGGCTTAGCGTCTCGCCTTCAGCGACAGCTTTGCTTTGGATGGTCAAGCCCTCGAAGAATTGGCCCATGAATTGAATAGCTTTGGCGCTCGCTACAACCGTCAAATTGGGAAATTCCTTCAAGAGTTCTGCCAAAGAGCCGCTATGGTCAGGCTCCATGTGTTGTATGATGATGTAATCTGGGGTTTTGCCTGCCAATGCCGTTTTTAGGTTTGTCATCCATTCGGCGGATTTGCGATGGTCTACGGTATCCATGATCGCAATTTTTTCGTCCTCGATCAGGTAGGAGTTATAGCACATACCTTCTGGAACTACGTATTGGCTCTCGAATAAGTCAATATCGGTGTCGTCTACACCAATGTATTTGATACAAGACATATATGATTAATTAATATGGTTAAGTACTCGTTTACTTATTTACAAAGATAGCAATTTGTTCTTCTTTTTGGTGGTGAGGATTGAAAAACGTGTTGGATTTTCTCCTTTCTGTGCCTATTCCTATTTGATAGTTGGCCTTATTGTCCTTCATATGCCTATGGAATACTGAAAAATATCATCTTCTTCTAAAATCTTCCTATAACTAATCTAAATTTATAGGTTTCTATTTGTTTTAATTTTCTATGTATTTTTATGTGTTTGTTATATATTTTCTATTTTATATTACGAATTGTAATCTATAATTATAAAGTGTACGGAAAGACCTCTTGTTTTGATTTTGATTTGTGATTATGATATACTTTTGTACTGTAATCAAAACAAAAAGATAGTAAATCTTATTAAAACGAAGCAAAATGACACGGATTGTTGATTTTACAAAAATGCATGGTGCTGGCAATGATTACATATATGTAAATACGTTGACATGCCCGATAGAGGATCCTGAGGCGTTGGCGATTCGATGGAGTCGCTATCATACGGGAATCGGTTCTGACGGCTTGGTTTTGATAGGAGGTTCGAAGGTGGCGGATTTCAGTATGCGAATTTTCAATGCGGATGGATCCGAAGCTAAAATGTGTGGAAACGCTTCCCGTTGCATAGGCAAGTATGTTTATGAGCATGGGTTGACAAAGAGCGATTCGGTGAGGTTGGAGACCTTGTCTGGTATCAAGGTTCTAAAGTTGAATGTGGAGGATGGTCACGTGAATCGTGTGACAGTTGACATGGGTCTTCCCGTTTTGTGCAACAAGTCGCAGTTGGCAACTTCCGATGGAAGCTTAAAAGATGGAGAGGTTGAGGTCGCAGGAAAGACCTTCCGTGGTACGTTCGTTTCAATGGGCAATCCCCACTTCGTGATTTTTGTGGACGATTTGAGTAAGATAGATATTCCGACGGTGGGTCCGTTGTTGGAGCATCACCCACTTTTCCCTGAGCGTGTGAATGTGGAGTTTGTGGAGGTACAGCCAGACGGCGTCCTTCGAATGAGAGTTTGGGAGAGAGGTTCAGGCATTACGATGGCTTGCGGTACAGGGGCTTGTGCTACGTTGGTGGCAGCCGTACTGAATGGTAAGTCGGCTCGTGAATCGGTGGTGCGTATGGATGGTGGTGATTTGACGATCCGCTGGGATGAAACGGATGGCAAGGTTTATATGACCGGTGAGGCTGTCGTTGTTTTTGAGGGGAAAATAGAAGAGCAAGAGTAATAATACGAAAAATAGGAAAACTATGGCATTGGTTAATGAGTGTTTTTTGAAGCTTTCGAACAATTATTTGTTTTCGGATATAGCGAAGAAGGTGAGTGCCTACAAGGAGGCTCATCCGCAAGCAGAGATTATACGTTTGGGCATTGGAGATGTGACAAGACCTCTTCCTATGGCCTCGATTGAGGCGATGCACAAGGCGGTTGACGAGATGGCTTGTGGGGCAACTTTCCGCGGTTATGGTCCAGAACATGGTTACGGCTTCTTGATCAACACCATTATAAAGAACGACTACGAGCCACGTGGTGTTCAATTGGACGAATGCGAGGTTTTCATCAGCGATGGTAGCAAGAGCGATGTGGGCAACATCGGCGATATCTTGGGATTGTCCAACACCATAGGCGTCACAGATCCGATTTATCCAGTTTATATCGACTCAAATGCTATGTGCGGAAGGGCAGGAGAGATTCATGACGGAAAGTGGAGCAACATCACCTATATGCCAAGTGTGATGGAGAACGGATTTGTCCCTCAAATCCCTGACCACAAGATGGATATCGTTTACCTCTGTTATCCAAACAACCCTACGGGGACGGTAATCTCAAGGTCTGAGTTGGAAAAATGGGTGCAGTATGCGTTGAAATACGATGCCATCATCATGTACGACGCAGCGTACGAGGCTTATATCCAAAATCCGGATATACCTCATTCCATCTATGAAATCAAGGACGCCAAGCGGGTGGCCATCGAGTTCAGAAGTTTCTCCAAGACGGCAGGATTCACAGGTGTGAGATGTGGTTATACGGTGGTTCCTAAAGAGTTGACCGCAGCAAAGGCGAATGGAGAACGTGTGGCTCTCAATGCTTTGTGGAACAGACGTCAATGTACGAAGTTTAACGGAACTTCCTACATCACCCAACGGGGTGCGGAGGCCATCTATACGCCTGAGGGCAAGGCCCAAGTGAGGGAAACCATCGATTATTACATGGGCAATGCCAAGATCATGATGGATGGATTGGTTTCCATGGGTTACCAAGTATTTGGCGGCGAGAATGCTCCTTACTTGTGGGTGAAGACGCCAGACGGACTCTCTTCTTGGGAGTTCTTCGAAAAATTGCTCAACGAAGCCAATGTGGTGGGAACACCAGGCGTCGGATTCGGTCCGAGCGGTGAAGGTTATATCCGGTTGACAGCCTTCGGAAATCGCGAGAATTGTCAAGCGGCTATGGCTCGAATCAAAAAACTTTGAAACAATAATGGCGAGGTGCTTGTGCACGACATCTGGCCGAGTGTTTAATTATAAAATTCAATAGGTTATGAAAGCAATGTTAGAAAGAGTGTCATTGATGGTTATGATGTTGATGACATTAATGGTGAAAGGGTATGCAGAAGAGGATAAAACCGATAATTCTGCAAAGTGGAATGGAACGGTTGCTTGCGATTTGGTTAGCCACTATGTATGGCGTGGACAAGATTTGGGTGGTGTTAGCATCCAGCCTACATTAGGTGTTGATTATAATGGTTTGTCTCTTGCCGCATGGGGTTCTTACGGCTTTGATCAGGACGACACAAAGGAATTCGACTTGACATTGGGCTATGCAATTGGAGGTTTTAGTCTTAGCGTGACGGACTATTGGTTTTCTGTTTCCGATCCAAATGTCACGAATCGTTACTTCCAATATCAGGCACACGAGACTGCCCATGTGTGGGAGGCTCAAGTTGGATATGACTTCGGTTTCTTGGCCCTTAATTGGTATACGAACTTTGGTGGAGCCGATGGCGTGAAGGAAAACGGAAAGAGAGCATATTCCTCCTACTTTAATATCTCTTGTCCTTTTGAATGGGCAGGTTTGAGTTGGACAGCAGATGCTGGTATCGTTCCATGGGAGACCTCTTTCTATGCTGAAACGGACAAATTCTCGGTAGCCAATGTTGGACTTGGAGCAACAAAGAAGATTACCTGCTCCAACGGTTACTCATTCGGGATCTCTTCCAATATGATTTGGAACCCGACAACGAACTACGGTTACTTTGTGGTAGGAATAAGTTTGTGATTAATAAAGAAATAAACCATTTAAATATAGAACGTCATGAAAAAGATTGAAGCAATTATTCGAAAGACGAAGTTCGAAGACGTGAAGGAGGCTCTTTTGGATGCCGATATCGAATGGTTCTCTTACTACGATGTAAGAGGTATAGGTAAGGCGACACAGGCTCGTATTTATCGTGGAGTGGTTTACGACACCAGTATCATTGAGCGTATATTGGTTTCCATCATAGTTCGTGATAAGAACGTAGAGAAGACAGTGGCTGCTATCGAGGGCGCTGCCAGAACCGGAGAGATCGGAGATGGACGAATCTTCATCATCCCGATTGAGGATGCCATCCGTATCCGTACGGGCGAACGAGGCGATATTGCCCTCTACAACGCAGAACAAGAGAAGTGATGAACAGTTAAAAGTGAGTGGAAAAGAAAGTTTTATTCTAAAGTTGGATTCTTATGAAATCATATATAACAAAGTTTTTATTGGTTGCGCTGATGATGTTGCCTGCCACGTTGATGGCAGAGCCCGACAGCGCAGCGGTAGTGCCGGCAGCTGCCGAGGCGGTGGCTCCGGTCGTGGAGGCGGCAGCAGAGGAGGCCGAATCTCCAGTCATCCCATTGGATACCGTTTGGGTTTTGATTGCAGCCATGCTCGTGTTCTTCATGCAACCAGGTTTTGCTTTGGTTGAAGCAGGTTTGACAAGAACAAAGAATACGGCCAACATCTTGATGAAGAACTTCATGGACTTCTCTGCAGGTTCTGTTCTATACTGGATTTTAGGTTTCTCCATCATGTTTGGTGCAGGTGGTTTCTTCGGTTGGAGCGGTTTGGGTATCTCTGAGGTGGAGAACCCTTGCGGAAACCTTCCTAAGGAGTGTTACTTCATCTTCCAAACAGTCTTCTGCGCAACGGCAGCAACAATCGTTTCTGGTGCGATGGCAGAGCGTACGAAATTCTCCATGTATCTTGTTTACTCAGTTTTAATCTCAGCCTTTGTTTATCCAATTCAAGGACATTGGTCTTGGGGAGGCGGCTGGTTGAGCGAAATGGGCTTCCATGATTTTGCAGGTTCTGCAGTGGTTCACTCTTGTGGTGGTTTCCTTGCTTTGGCTGGTGCAATCGTTTTGGGTCCACGTTTGGGCAAGTATACGAAGACGAAAGATGGTAAGCTTCGTTCAAACGCTATCCCTGGTCACAACTTGGCATTGGCTGCCTTGGGTGTATGGATCCTTTGGTTCGGATGGTTCGGTTTCAACCCTGGTTCAACGGTAGCAGCTACTGGTAGTGTGGATGCGGGTACCTATGGAGGTGGCATCTTGGAGAACATGAGTGCTATGTCTCACATCTTCGTGACGACGAACTTGGCCGCAGCAGTCGGTGCTCTTACCGCTTTGATCTATACTTGGATCGTATACGGAAAACCATCTTTATCAATGGTATGTAACGGTATCTTGGCCGGCTTGGTAGGTATCACTGCAGGTTGTGATTGTGTTCCTGTTTGGGCTTCTGCTGTCATCGGTATGGTTTCTTCTGTAGTGATGTGTTTCGCAGTAAACTTCTTGGATACCAAACTTCACATAGACGATCCCGTTGGTGCGGTTTCCGTTCATGGTATGGCCGGTTTCACAGGTACAGTCTTGACTGGTGTGTTCGCTTATTCTGAGTGTGGTTACAGTGTTCTGACTCAATTGATCGGTGAGGTCACTATCGCAGGTTGGTCATTCGTCTGTGGTTTGATCATCTTCACGTTGATCAAGAAGATCCACGGCTTGAGAGTTCCGAAGAGAATCGAGGAGGAAGGCTTGGATGTATACGAGCACGGAGAAGCAGCATACAACTGATAAATGCAATAGCATAGAAATGGAGGGGCTGTCCCCCCTCCATTTCACAAATGAAAAAAAGATATTTGAATTATAAATATAAAATAGAGAGAGTATGTCAAACTTAAGATTTAAAGTAGTAGGTGAGGCGTTCGCTAAAAAGCCATTGGAGGTTGTAACTCCAGAAGAACGCCCTTCAGATTATTTTGCAAAGTATGTCTTCAACAAACAGAAGATGTTTAAATACCTTCCAGCGAAGGTTTATGCTAAGATGTGTGATGTAATCGATAATGGTGCTCCACTTGATAGGTCCATTGCTGACGAGGTTGCAGCTGGTATGAAAAAATGGGCTATGGAGTTGGGTGTTACCCACTATACTCACTGGTTCCAGCCTTTGACGGAGGGAACAGCCGAGAAGCACGATGGATTCGTTGAGCATGACTGGAAGGGTGGTATGGTAGAGGAGTTCGAAGGAAAACTTCTCGTTCAGCAAGAGCCAGATGCCTCTTCTTTCCCTAATGGCGGTATCCGTTCCACTTTCGAGGCTCGTGGTTATTCTGCTTGGGATCCTGCATCTCCAGTGTTCGTTATCGGTGATACGTTGATGATTCCTACCGTGTTCATCTCTTACACGGGTGAGGCTCTTGACTATAAGGCTCCTTTGAAGAAGGCTTTGCGTGCGGTCAACAAGGCTGCTACTGATGTGGTTAAGTATTTCAACCCAGAGGTAACGAAGGTTCAGGCAAACTTGGGTTGGGAGCAGGAGTATTTCTTGGTTGATGAGGGTCTCTATTCAGCTCGTCCTGACTTGTTGATGACAGGTCGTACTTTGATGGGTCATGATTCTGCAAAGAACCAACAGATGGAGGACCACTACTTCGGAGCTATCCCTTCTCGTGTGGCTGCCTTCATGAAGGATCTTGAAATCCAAGCTTTGGAATTGGGTATTCCTTGTAAGACTCGTCACAATGAGGTGGCTCCTAACCAGTTTGAGTTGGCTCCTATCTTCGAGGAGTGTAACTTGGCGGTTGACCACAATATGTTGATCATGTCATTGATGCGTAAGGTGGCACGTAAGCATAGTTTCCGTGTCCTTTTGCATGAGAAACCTTTCGCTGGAATCAACGGTTCCGGTAAACACAATAACTGGTCTTTGTCTACGAACACAGGTATCGTTCTTCACGCTCCTGGTAAGGATGCGGAGAGCACACTCCGTTTCATCACGTTCGTGGTTGAGACATTGATGGGTGTATATCGCCACAACGGTTTGTTGAAGGCCTCTATCATGAGTGCAACCAACGCACATCGTTTGGGCGCAAACGAGGCACCTCCTGCAATCATCTCTTCATTCCTTGGCAAACAGTTGACGGATGCTTTGGATCAGATCGAAAATTCAAAGACAGATGAGTTGATCACGTTGTCTGGCAAGAAGGGCTTGAAGTTGGATATTCCTTCTATCCCTGAGTTGATGATTGATAATACGGATAGAAACCGTACTTCACCATTCGCCTTCACTGGTAACCGTTTTGAGTTCCGTGCGGTAGGTTCTGAGGCTAACTGTGCTTCTGCCATGATCGCTTTGAATACGGCTGTTGCTGAGGCTTTGGCAGACTTCAAGGTTCGTGTGGATGCCAAGATTGCTAAGGGTGAGCAGAAATTTACGGCTATCCTTGAGGTGCTCCGTGATGATATCAAGGTTTGTAAGCCTATCCGTTTTGACGGAAACGGTTACTCTGACGAGTGGGTCGTTGAGGCTGGCAAGCGTGGCTTGGATATCGAAAAGAGTTGCCCACTTATCTTTGATCGTTATTTGGATAAGTCTTCTGTCGAGATGTTCGAGAAGATGAATGTCATGACGGCGAAGGAGTTGGAGGCAAGAAACGAGATCAAGTGGGAGACTTACACGAAGAAGATCCAGATCGAGGCTCGTATCTTCGGTGATTTGGCGATGAACCATATCATTCCTACGGCTACTCGTTATCAGAGCTCTTTGATTGATAATGTATGTAAGTTGAAGGAGATCTTCCCAGCTGACAAGGTGGCTAAGTTGAGCGCAAACAATCTTGAATTGATTGAGCAGATCTCTGAGCATACAGCCTTTATTTCGGCTAATGTGGAGAAGATGATCGAGGAACGCAAGAAGGCAAATAAAATTGCAAGCGAGCGCGAAAAGGCAATTGCTTATCATGATAATGTAGCTCCTATGTTGGAGACCATCCGTTATCATATCGACAAGTTGGAGATGATCGTGGATGATCAAATGTGGATCTTGCCTAAATACAGGGAGCTCTTGTTTATACGTTAATTCTTACTCTTTACGGATTTCTGCATAGGCAGAAGTATTTTACTCTCTTTGCTTCCGGCGTAGTGATATGCCGGAAGTTTTTTTTGTGGAGTCTCGGATTTTTCTTTCTTTTGTAAAGAAATTCAGATTTAAAATTTATGGTACGTAAAATCAATGCTTATGGAAAGTGGCTTTCGATGCTCCTCTTGGCAGGATGCTTGTCGAGCTGTTCCGATGTTCAAACTAACGAGAAAACAACAGAAAGTATGGAGAAACAAGACATTTTGGTTTTAGGGAAGGAAGATGCGTTTAAGTTGATTGGTGAGGAATGGATGCTGATCACGGCGGGAGACTCTTCCAAGTTCAATACGATGACCGCCTCTTGGGGTGGATTGGGATGGTTGTGGAATCGTCCTGTGGCGTTCATTTTTGTGCGTCCTGAGCGTTATACGCATGAGTTTATCGAGCAGAATGAGCGGTTGACGTTGTCTTTCTTTAAGGAGGATTATCGTAAGGCGTTGCAGATTTGTGGCACCAAGTCGGGTAGGGACTGCGACAAGGTGAAGGAGGCTGGTTTGACTCCTCTTGCCATGGAGTCGGGTACGACTTCCTTTAAGGAGGCTCGCCTCGTGTTGGATTGTCGTAAATTGTACAAGGCGGAGATGACCGATTCGGCATTTATCGACAAGGCTGTGTTGGAACGTTGGTACAATGATAAACCGGGCGGTGGCTTGCATACGGTTTATGTGGTTGAGATTGAGGGCGTGTATTCAAAATGAGAAGAGGAATGACTCTTGCCTAGTATGTGATTGCAAGAGTTTGTTTCCTCAGTGAAGCAACCGATAAATAGAGAGGGCGTGCCAGCGGTACGCCCTCGTTTATTAGTAATATGGGAAAATAGATTGGAGCAAATGTCCGTCTTCTATTTCTTGTGAAGAGTGTCTTCATTCCAATGAGGAATTCTCTTCATCCTCTGTCATTTCCATTTCATTCACCACTTCTTCCACATGTTTGCTGATGGTGTCTTCTGCGGCTTTGTTGATCGAATCGGATATTGCTATGGCTGCTCTTTCCAAGTCTTCTGCCTCCCATTCTTCCTCGACTTCTCCCTTCTTTATGGATTTAACTAACTCTTTTATGTTAGTCCCTTCAATCTCTACGCCGGTAAGTACACCTTCCCCATTATTGACAGAGATGGTGGCATAGACGTCACGGTTTTTCCTCAAGGCTTTGTTGATGAGTCTCTCTGCGATAGGGCACTCCTCTTGGTTCATCCAGATTCGGTCGAACGGATAAATAATACGATACGTTATGGAGTCATCTTTTGTCTCTGATGTAAATGAAAGTGTAAATGAATGTGTTTTGTTTACTTTCAAAGACAACTCCTCCGGATAGGATGAAAAGTAGGCGGGTATTGCAAACCCATCGTAGTCTATGTCGAATACAACATAATCTTGTTTCGAATCTTCCTCCTCGTCGAACTCTTCTTTTGGAATACTAAGCGTGTTGTCTCGAAACTGAATTCTGAGGTATTCTCCTCTGAAAGGGTCGTGAGGGTCGTAGCCCATCAGCCTGAATTTCAACACTGTTCCGTTGGCAATGGTCTCTTCCGAACTTATTACCCAATAAAAGATGCTGGCAAATTGGGCAAAGACGGCAATGGCGAATAGTAGCCATCGTTTATTTAGTTTCTGTAAGTTCATGACTTTTCTTTTTATCAATTAAAAATTTGTTCATTAGAAATAGGGCTATTCCCATAAGAATGAGGATGATGCCGAAAATATAGAAATTCAGATTGAATCTTACTAATACGATGAAGACCCATGCAAAAAGGGAAATGAGACCGCAGTTCATCTTGAGCAAATCAAGGTCTTTGCTACTTTCGTAGATGCAGTAGGCGATGATGGCTAGTGATATGAGACTAAAAATGATAACGTTGTCGCGAATAAGCATTAGGCATACGGCTGTTGGCAACCCTATCCATTCTTGCCATTGTATCTGTTTTTTGAGTTTTATCTTTAGGCCTGCCGACAGGATGATGGGCAACATAATTGTCACGATGCGCAGCAAGTTGATGTCGGTGGTGTTGAAAAATTTTTCGGTTGATAAAAATAGGATGCAAGGGAAAAACATAAGGTAAAAGCTTATTTTGAATAGGCGTCCTTTGCTGTTTATCTTTTTGCTATCCAAGATCCAAGTGTGTAGGAGATAGAGTGTGGATGAGTATAGGAGAATTAGACAGGTGACCTCTTCTCCTGTGAGACATATGCCTAGAATATCTCTGATTTTGAAGGCCAATGATATGACAATGAAAGGCGTCAGGTTGACTCTGAGCCTCATGAGGAAATCCTCGTTTTGTTTGAAGTAATAATAGTAGATGAAGGCGATGTCTGCCACGACGGCGGCGACTGTCGTCAAGCAATTCATAGACATGAATTCATGCGTCGAATCCCAAAAGAAGTAGCTTGTGAAGACAATGAGGATGATGGATAGCGCCGCCGAACGCATGATGAATATGAATGGTAGCGAGAAGAATAGCCAAAAGCAAATGAAGGAATCGGAGTCCATTTGAATTTGGTATATCTGGTTGACAAGGGCGAAACTGGCCGAGTAGCCCAACCATTGTAGGATGGCCATTGGCTCTGTCCATGTCTTTTGATCCGATTTGTTTTTTAGGGCATAGTAGCAACCGTAGGAAGAGGCCGACAAAGGCACCAAGGCAATCAATAGGCGTAGGAATGTCGGAAGGTCGTCCCAATTGAATGCGATGATGGATATTACGCCGGAACCGATGAATATGGCCGCCACAATGCAGATGATGGCCGATATGTTGATTGTCTTCTTCTTGGATTGATAGTATTGGGCAATCCGTTCGGCCGTCTCTTGGTCGATGACCTGATTGTCCGTCAACTCTTGAATGTCATGTTTTAAACTCATAGTTTTCTTTGTAAGTGTTTTTTTTATTCGTTTGTCGATTTCTTTTCGAACTCTGCAAATATAACTAAGGACTATCAATAAAAAAAGGCAGCAGCCCATCCAACGTTTGTTGAATCGAACTGCTGCCGATGTTTTTTGTGTGATTTATTTTTTGATAAAGTTGATACGTCCTTGTGGTTCTGCGTACTCTTTACCAATGTGTCCGTTCAGGTTGTTGCTGATGTATTCAACCAAAGCCTCACTATAGATCATGAGACCAGTTTTTGTCACCTTGCTGTCTTTCAATACGCCACGGAAGCCTCCACCTGTGATACAGTAGTCAGTTGTCGCGATGGTGTAGAGTCCATTCATCTTGATTGGCTCATATTGGTTTGTCGTAGGGTTGAGAATCTTGATGTTGGAAACTTGGTGAGCCGCAGCGTTGATGTCGAATTTGATACCGGAAACTTGAGGGAAGTCACCATCTTCCAATGGCAAGTTTTGGATACATTTCGTGAGCAATAGGGCAATCGTGCTTCCTTCTACTTCTACTTCGTACAGATAGTTGTCGTATGGCAACAAGTCGATGATGTCACCCATCTTCAACTCGCCGGCATTGACTTCGGAACGTACGCCACCACCGTTGGTCATACCGATGTTGGAACCTACAATGATACGGAAGGCATCGGCAACAAGGTCACCGGCGTTGGTTTCAGCCATACGGATTTGTTGGTTGCCCTTGTCGTCCAAGATGCGGAGCTTGTAGTCGGATGTGCCGACGTGTTTGCTCGTGAAGTTTTGTGCGAGGGCTTTAATGCTGTCGGTCGTGTGCCTTACAGTCGCATTCTCCTTGTTGATGGCGGTGATAGGAACCAATTCGTTGGTGATGAAGCCGTTCTTGTCGATACAGAGTTTTCCGACGTTAGCCAACTTTGTTCCAGTCTGGCTGATGAGGACGTTTACGCCTGCCTTGTTTGGCACATATTGGGTAGGAACGACAGAGTGGGTATGACCGTCGAGAACGGCATCGATTCCGACTGTGTTCGCGATCATTCCGTGGGATTCGATATGGGTGTTGTTGTCGTCTTCACCTACGTGGGAAAGGACGATGACGTAATTGGCACCTAACGAACGGGCTTTGTCAACTGCATTTTGAAGCAGTTCATATACATTCTTTTCGCTAAGTTCATATGTTTCGTTGCCGTCTTTGTCCAAGAAAGCGTACTCTTCCGTATAGCGGGCAGTAGGGGTCGTCACACCGATGAAAGCCACCGTTTTTACGCCGTATTTTCGCAAGACGAATGGCACGTATACGTTCCTTCCTGTTTTCTTGTCTTTTAAGTTTACGCAGGTGACAGGAGCCGCCAAGTAGTTGAGCAAACTTATCATCTGAGGAACTTTGTAGTCGAATTCGTGGTTTCCGAGCGTCACGGCATCATATTCTACGCTTTTCATGATGTCCACAATATATTTTCCTTTGGAGATGGCACCCGCTGTTCCACCTTGCAAGAAGTCTCCACTTGAAACGATAGCGGCATAGGCTGTATCGGAAACGGCATCACGGAGGCCGGCTAATTTCGCATAGTTGTCGATGGCGCAGTGAACGTCGTTTTCATAAAGGATGACGATGCTTTTATCCTGTGTCTTTACTACTACTTGTTTCTCTGGCGTTTTTTCCACCGTTTTCTCCGCCGTCTTTTTAGAACTCTTGCAGCCTGTGAGCGTTGCAGCACTGATTAGACCTGCTGCCAATAAAGAGTAATGAAATATACTTTTCATGAATTTAGTTATGTTTTTTTATGTAGTTATTGAATTCTCTTTTGCTATTTGCCCATTTCATCGAAGAAGAAATAGAAGACACCGGTTCTGAACAAGTCTACGTTGTTGGCTTTCCCGATTTGGGAATTGTAACGGTTGCGCACAGTTCCGTCCTTTTCTATCTTCCCGATTTGTGCGTTGTAACGGTCACGCACAGTTCCGTCGCTTTCGATTCTCCCTATTTGCGAATTGTATCGGTTCCGTATGGTTCCGTCGCTTTCTATTTTCCCGATTTGTGCATTTTGTTTGTCGCGGATGCATCCGTCGTTTCCGAATTTTCCGATCTGTGCATTGTAACGGTCACGCACGGTCCCGTCGCTTTCAATCCTGCCTATTTCAGAATTATAGGAGTTGTAACAAGATTGAGCCATAACGCTAGTCAATGAAGCTAGGAGGGAAAGCAATATGGTAAGAAGAGTTGTTTTCATAATGTTTGCTTTTTTCGTTTGACTGTATTAAGTGGGCTTAAATCTCCCACTCAAAAATTTTTTCGCTAATGCAGTGAATTTTAGAACTCACTAAGTTAAAGGATAAGGCCTAATTCGTTTTATGAGTATGATCGGAATCGATTTCTAACCTTTAACAATTCAAAAATAATGATTTTTTGCGAAAAATGAATTTTTTCTGCAGAAAAATAGAGGCATTCCTTCGCTCTTCTTGGGGATTCCTCGGACGGGATTCGTGGTCGGTTGAGAACGCTTTATTTGGACTTTCGGTTGAGATTCTCTATTTTTGCAAAAACAATTTGAAGCCTTGGCGTATGCAACATGCTATGAAACATATTTTTAAACTGACAAGCGACTGTTTTATCATAGGGGCTTTGTCGCTCTTCCTGACTACATGTTCAAGCCCTTCTACGGGCAACTCCACGTTTGAACCTTCGTTGGGTGACTCGGTTGTTTCGACAATGCCTCCCTATACTTTTAATGCGGGAGACTCCAATGGGGCATCTTGGGATGCGTCTGTCTCTTCACTTCCCATTGAGATGGATTCTATCGTTTTTGATCATAAGTTATATATGGATTGCAAGTCTTGTTCCCATCCTCTTGCGCATTATTCTATCCCCAAGTTGAAAACCTCTGATAGTGAATACGCTGCGGTGGTAGAGGGAATTAATGGAGATATTTTGAAGTTTATTGAATATGAAGAAGATGAAGAATACGGCCGTTCGATTTGGACTATAAATGTATGTGCTGGAGTTGACTTTAACTATGAGTTCTATGCCAACTTGCTATATATCAGTGTTCACATGGTTCGACATTGTGCGCATGGAGATTGTGATGACTTTTTCTTCAAATTGTTCGACTTGACAACAGGGGGTGAGATTGAACAAAAAGAGATTCTCTTCTCGGATCTGTTTTCTACCAAAGGATACTTCGATTTTCTCAATAAAATAGGGTGGACGGAGCAGGTGAAGAAGGCCTACGAGGATGGTTATAAATCGGCTTTTGAGGAGGATCCAGATTATATAGAAAAGTTCTCGGAAGAAATTGAGTTGCAAGCGTTGAGGGCTCAGTTTCATATTGATTTTGAACTCATCCATGACGAAATAAAAATTTCCATGGACGGAGAAGGTACAATGAGTTATGCTCAAAGATGCTATGATCCTTATCACTATGAACGTTTCAAAATAGCGGATTTAAAACCTTATTTGGGCGAGGTGGGGAAAAAGTTCTTGTTTGAACGGGATACCTCTAAAAGTATAATTGAGAGCCAACTGTGGCTTAATGAACTTTATAATCAAATTGAGGATTATCTTTTTTTAGGTGTTTTTATTGAAGAAAAACCCTATAAGATGGCACTCAACTATCAGAATCCCGATAAGGTATGGGGCTATCTCTATGATGAAAAGGGAAATTGCGAAGAGATTGAGGGATTTCTCTCTTTTGGTATCTTTGTGCTGAACTCAGAGCGAAGGGGTGAAATAATTGTCGAATGTGCCCAGTTGGAAAATCACGATAGTCCCAACTATTATGGATATGCTCGTAAATATAGGGGTCAATAGACTTCTCTGTTAATTATAATCTGCAAAGTGTAAACATAGGAGAAAGGCCTTTTTTTCACGGAAACAACTTTTTTTCATATATTTGTCCGATATAGTGTATTCATATTTTGAAATTTGGTTGATATATGAAAAAATGGTTGGCGAGGAAATTGCGTGAGTTGCTCTCTGTCCGTTCTTCGGAGAAGCGGAGTTTGCATAGGGTGAAATTCTCTTTGGAGGAGAACGAGGAGAAGGTTTCCAACGTCCTGACTTTGTTGGGCGCACAATACAACCGTGTGGAATTGGAAGATGGAAGAGTTCTATATAATTTTGATTTTCAAGGAGGAAGATTCCGTTTTTTTGTTTCGGACGAACGTTATGTGAAAATACTTTTCCCTTATTTCTATTCGGTAGACCCGGAAAATTTGAACTTGTTGCGTTTCTCTTGCAACGAGTGTAATTTGATGTCTATCGTCTCCAAGGTGGTCTATACCTTTAATGAGAAGGGAAATCAATACGGGGTGCATATCCAGTCTAGTTTCTCCATGGAGAATTCGGATGAGTCGTTCGACTTGCGCATAAGTGATATCTTGAAAGGAATTTTTGAATTTTCCCGTAAGTTTCGTGATGTCTTTGAATCTCAGATGGATAAGTTCCGTCAAGTTGATACGGAGGAGGCTATAAGTGCCAAGGAACGGAACATCTTTTTGCTTCGGGAACAGGAAATCCAACATATCATGCCGACTTACCGTTGGCGTGTCAATGGTTCGGAGAAGATGACTATCGGCCAGTTTTTTGATAAACTGTTTGACTTGCCTACCGATTCCTTCTCTTATATGACGTTGTCAAGACCTCCTCATGCATCAGAAAATAAGGAGGGGCAATCTTGTTTCTCTCTGACGGATGCGGATGAAATCGCTAATTATGATGTCTTGTCTGCGATTGTCGAAGGGGAGGGGAAAGATGCTCATTTTTCCTATGATTGGGTGGAAATAACTCTTTGGGTGAACCATTCGATGGCGGCTGGCGGTCCTCAACTTTATACGATTATGATGCAACCTACGGGCGAAATCAAGGGCTCGCTTTATGTCCGTTTGACGGTTTGTCAAGCTCCCGTCTCCAATTCGAAGAATGTGTTGGAGGAGAATGATACGCCGAATCCACTTTCCTATTCGTTCGTGATTGCTTATGACCGCACTGACCCTTCCGAGCGTCTGCAGGAATTCAAGTTCATGATGCAGGATGCGATGGACAAGGTGGAGGAGCATCGTGAGTCGGAGTTGACCGAAGAGCAGAATATGATGCTGACGAATATGGACAATGACATATCCTATGCGCTCTATTTCGGAACACGCTACTATTCGTCAGGCCGATATTTTGAGGCTTTGATTTTGTTGGAGAAGGCTTATTGGGCATCGCAAGAGAAATTCGAGGATGGCGATGACCATTTCTGCGACCGCTTCTTCCAATTGTGCTATTACATAGGTTGTTGCCATGCGGAACTGAAACATTATCAGAAAGCTCTTTATTATTTGCAAATCCTTTATCCTGTCAAGTCCATCCATTATACGATGGCGTATATAAATAGTTTGGTGAATTCGGGCGATTTCCGTGCCGCTCGTGTCGTCGATGATTTGATTGAGGGGGTTAACAATACGTTGACGGAGGATGACTCTGAGTCGGGTCCAAGTCAGGATGTCCTAGACTTCTTGGATTTCCTCCGTCGTCGAAAGATTTATTTGCAGGTGGAACGGAATGAATTGGATGAGGCGGAAGAGGAGTGCAAGAAGATGCTGGAGGAACCGAACAATAACTCGTTCGCATTGACGGAGTTGGCTTATATCCAATCTATCCGCCGAGAGGATGAGGAGGAAGCCATGATGGAGGATAAGTGATTATGGCTTTGAGAGGATGGCATAAATCTTTTTTGGGAGAGGTGGCGGAGTCGTTGCCTGCCGGTACGCTTTGTTTCTTTCCCTCCATAGCAGGGGAGCGGGTGACTGAACTTTTCGTCGAAAACCAGAATGCTATCCGTTCTCTTTTGCAGAAAAAGATGGGAGAAATGGCCCCATCCTGTGTCGAAGTGGTTTCGTTCCCTGCTGTTTCCAAGGAGGACAAAATCTCTCTGTTGTCGCTCTATTTCCCTGACAGAAGCGAATCGGACGTGGCGGCTCTGTGTGATAGTCTGGACTGGTCGAGATTGGACGATGCCCCCCATCGTAAATTTGGAAACTGTTCGATGGTCTTGCGTGATGGATCTTCCTCTTTCGCTTGGGGTTGTGAATTGTCGGACGAGACTTTTTGGACTGATTTGCAGAACTTTCCAGAAACATCCTTGCCCTCTTTTGGGAAAGCTTGTCCGTCATATAAGCATGACAGTCAGGAAGTGGACGAAAGTGCCTCTTTCCCTAAACAGGGTAAGTTGGCTGAGGTTTACAACTCGCTGAAGTCGAAATTCCGAAAGGAAAGTGCCAAGCGTTCGTCGCAATCGTTTAGTAAGGAGTGCCAGGATTTCTTCCCTTTAGAGGAGCCGCTTTGTGAAGAGGAGTCTGCCAGTCCGAGTCAGTCAGAGGACACGGCTCGTCAAAAGGCGGAACGCATTCGGAATGAGATTGTTTCCTTGCAACGGGAGCATGGTATTGATGTTTTGGTGGATGTCTTTGGTCAGGATATTTTACAGATATTGGAAAGGATTCCACGCCCGAAATTGAGTAGGCTGCAGGTTACGGATGATTATCGAATTTTCCTGACGGATTACAACAATCGGGAGATTTCGGTCGGAGCTTTGGAAAAATCACTTTATTTCCTATTCCTACTACATCCAGAGGGAATCCGTTTGAAGGATCTTGATGCCTACGAGCGGCCGTTGATGGAGATCTATAAGATGGTTTCCAATCGCGAGGATTTGACGAAGATGCAGGGCAGTATAGCCGACTTGGTGGAGCCGGGTTCTGCTCTGTGCCAGCAGAAATTGACGCGCGTGCGTGCGGCTTTTCGAAAGTGGCTAAATGTAGATTTGGAGGTGGAATATACACCGAACGGCAAGCGTGGAGAACTCTACACCATCCGTCTAGATCGGAGTTTGCTCTCTTTGCCGGAATCGCTTCTCTCTTTGAAATAACGTTTGCAACGTTGCAAAAATCGGCCTTGCGTGCGAATCCATTCTACCTTTGTCTCAGTAACAAACAACTAAAAGACAAAGGATATGGAAAAGATTAATGTTTATAATTTGATAGTGTTGGATGAGAGTGGTTCAATGGACAGCATCCGTAATTCGGCCATCTCTGGTTGTAACGAAACAATTCAAAGCATTCGTGCGACGCAGAACAAATACAGGGAGGAGCAGAACCATTTCTTGTCGTTGGTCTCTTTCAATTCAGATGAGAGCAACAAGATGATTTTCGATAAGGTGCCTATCGAGGAGGTTCGGGAGGTGGCTGCGATGGATTACCGTCCGAATGCTTGCACTCCGTTGTATGATGCTATCGGAATCAGTGCTTCCTATTTGCATGACACGATGCCGAAGGACGTGGAGTGTATCGCTATGGTTACTGTCATCACGGATGGCTATGAGAATGCTTCGGAGAAGTATGACGGAAGAAGGTTGAAGTCGTTGGTGGCAGAATTGGAGTCATTGGGGTGGAAGTTTTCTTATATAGGTGCTAATCAGGATGTTATTCAGGAATCACAAAAGATTGGAATCTCCAGGTCTTTCTCATTCATGGCTTCAGAAAAGGGCGTTAAGCGGGCCTTCAATAGTGCTTCCGTTTATTTGGAGGAGTGTGCGGAAGAGTGTGCGTGTGAAAGGCGAATGAAAAGATAGAACTTTGTTTCAATTTAGGTGAGGTTTCGGCCTCACCTAAAATTTAAATCAATCTGGTTTAGGGAAAGATCGAGTTTAACCATTCCTAGTGTGAGTTTTCGAAATGATTGTGTTCCCGGATAAATATTTTGTTTGTTTTCTTTTCTTTGCCTCTTGTTCTCGCCAAAATGATTGTTAATTGTGTTAAATTATAGGGTCTGAATTTTTGATTTTATACCTTTGTGAACAAAGAAGGTCTCATTCTGTATGAGGGTTCGGCAGGCGGGTGCTTCTTGAGACCTTGTGAGCAATTTTATTTTTTCAAAATGAATAGACTCTTATTAACGTTGTTTTCGATTGTAATGTTGCCAATTTTGTGTGAATCCAAGCAAAAGGAAGACGACCTTCAGTTTATGGAAAACACGATGATTAAAATTTATTGTAAAATACCCACAGAGGGTGCAATTGTCTTTTTTTGCAAGGAGAATGATGGCAAGGTAAGGGAGATAGTCTATGACTATAACATAAGCGATAAAGGGAATAAGTCTGGTTTTACTTGTACGAAAGGAGCAGAAACCCTTGCCTCCATTCAAAAGTTCTCTAAAAAAGATTTTGATTATGCCGAAACTTCTGATGAGTTTAATACCAACAGTTTTTTCTATGGATATTATAGAAATCTGTTTCCTTCTGGTTTCTTTGAAACGAGTAATCAGGAAAAAATAGCAATTTTTGATTCGATATCCAATGTCAGTAGGGCTTGTGTGGATACCATCATAACAAGAAAATACATTTATAAGCAAAAATGATTTGATAGTACAAGACATCATTATGCTACAATGAAATAACCATGTAATCATGAAAAGACTTTTATTGATCTGGGGCTCAATCGTAATGTTGCCACTTGTGTGTTTCGCTAAGCAAAAGGGGGGAGACTTTCAATTTAGGGAAAATACAATGATTCGATCATATAGTGAAACTGCTACGGGAAAAAAAGGAACTATTATAGTTTTTCACAAGGAGGAAGACGGTAGATCAAGGAAAATCGTATATGGCTATACCATAAGCCATGACAAGACTGGTTTTACATGTACAAAAGATTTAGAAACCCTTGCCCCCATTCAAGAGTTTTCTAAGATAGAGAGTCTTGATAAATTCATGACTTCTGACGAGTTTAATACTGAAAGTCAATTTTGTGGGGATAGGTATAGACGTTTTTTCTCTCCAAACTTCTTTGAAACGAGTAATCAGGAAAAGATTGCGATCTTTGATTCGATATCCAATGCCAATAATACTTGTATAGATACCGTCATAAGAAGAGAATATGTTTATAGAAAAAATTGATGTGTTCAGACGGAAGTGCCCTGTTCCTTCCAGTCTCGAAGAGACTTCATCTGAATAGCCCCGCACTTTAGTGTGGGGTTCCGTTTGTTGCAGTTTATTTTTTATATGTTCATAAAAAGATGAAAACGTTTTTTGTAATATTAAGTTTAGGAATGCTGGCATTCAGTTGCTCCTCTCTTCGCAAATCAGATTCTGATTCATTTGAAGAAGAGAAAAGGATTCCTCTAAATGAGGAAGAGGGAGCCTATCTCAACAAAGTATTGTTTAAAGACATCCCTCAAGATTTGTTGGAAAATCTTTTGAGAATGGATTTTCGGGACTCAGCCTTGGTAACCCTTGATGAAGGAAGGTATTTAAATGTGATTTTTGAAAATTCAAGAAAAGAGTTTGATTTTATAGGAAAAAAGGTTGGTTTCTTCACCGGCAGCAGCGGCAAAATGCAAAGCAGTAAGGCCGATTATTTTGAACTTGAAAAAGATAGATATGTTCGTGGCGAGACTCCTAATGGCGGGAAACTTTATGTCTTTGATGAGAAGCAGAAAGAAGAGTCTGGAGGTTATGATGCCGCCATCGTGTATTGGAGCAAATTTCTTATTCCCGAAGATATGGTCGTCAAAAGACTAAGTAAAGGAAATCGCAAATAAATAGAATCGCAAAACAAGTTGTCGCGATTGCCCTGTCCCTTCCAGTCTCGAAGAGACTTCATCTGAATAGCCCCGCACTTCAGTGTGGGGTCGTTTGAAAATAATTTATAAATCATTATATTCAAAGAGGTTCGGTAGGGTGCTCCTGTCGAACCTCTTATGCGATCGAAAACAATTCTATCTCAAAGATTAGCGTGGAGTTTCCTGGAATGTCTCCTGATGTGCGTTTGCCGTATCCTAATTCGGAAGGAATGTAAACTCTCCAATGGTCGCCTATGTGCATGTTCTCCAAGGCTATTTGAAAGCCTTCGATGAGTTCGTTTACCCGAAAGGCTTCCGGACAATTCCTGCCGTAGGAGTTGTCGAAGATGTGTCCGTTGATGAGGCTTCCCTTGTAATGGCAAGTCACCACGCTATGGGGGTGTACGGAGCCTTTCCCCTCTCCAGGGGCAAGGACTTCGTAAAGAACGCCTTTCGTTAACTCCCTGACGTTCCCTTCCTGTTTTAACTTGGCAAGAAACTCCTCGTTTTCTTGTTTGTATAGCTCCTTTCTGTTTGTTTTCATAAATATTCTAAATCAGTTTGCTTTGCTTTATAAGAAGGCAATGACCAAAACGATGTTTACGAGGCACACGATGCCGAAACCGAGCAGCAGTTGCTTGGTAATCTTATTCCCAGAGAAGAAAATGCCGTAAAACATTTTCACCACATTGTTGCTGATGATGGCTTGGAATGCCGCAAGCATCAAAAGGGATTCTCCAATGGTATTGGACGATTGGAAGAGGTTGATGATGAACGGGTTGATGTCTGTCACGCCGACGATGATAGAGAGAATGCGAAGTCCGCTGTCTCCAAAATAGTCTAATGCAAATTGTGTGACGAGCGTGAAGGCGATAAAGAGCAGGGCGAATAGAATGGCCACTTTGAACTCCAATGGGTTTTTCTCTTCCTCGGCCTCCGTGTTTCCGTCATCTGAGTCTTGTCTGTTCCCGTTTTTCTTGAAGAAGTAGAAGGCTACTCCTGCCGAGACAACCATCATGATGGCAAAATGGTACCAATATTGCAGCATCAATCCGCTGTTGAAAATCCCTAATAGGACGAGTATTTTGAAATACATCATCGTGATGGCGCAGAAGAGGGCGCTGACATAGAGGTCGGCCTCCTTCTCGTTGCTTTTCGCTTTCTTGGCTAAAATGAGGCAAGTGGCGGTACTGCTATAGATTCCACCCAGAATGCCGGTGACGATGATGCCGCCGTCCTTGAAGACATATTTTTTCAAGAGATAGCTGACGTAGGAGATGCCGGAAATGACCACCGTGGCGAGCCAAATGGTGTAGGGGGTAAGCCCGGAACCTTCGATTAGTTCGCTGTCGGGGAGGATAGGAAGGATAACTCCCGCAATGATGAGGAACTTGCCCAGATTGATGAACTCCTCGTCGTTCATCATCTTCGTGAATTCGATGAATTTACTCTTCATCTCTGCCAGTATCAAGATGGAAACCACGATGAGTATGCCCATCCATAGCTCCTTTTCGTAGATGATTGGGGTGAGGCAATAGGTGATGAGGGCGATGACGATGGAGGTGATTCCGTGGTGCCCTTGCTTGAAAATCTTGTGGCAGTAGCTGATGCTCAGCAGAATGGAGAGCATGGCGCCTCCGCAAAGGAATGGGACGAGCGAACCGTTTCCGACAATGTAGAGGATATAGCCTAAGATGCCGATGAGCGTGAATGTTCTGTCCGAGCCGAATGTCTTGATGTTTTCGTCCTCTTTCTGGTATAGTTTCCGTTGGGAAAGACCGATCAGGAGGGAGAATATGCTGACGGCTCCAAAATTGATCATGTCAATTGATAGTATGTTTGTGATGTTCATGACTTTGTGTGTTTTTATGCTTCGTTCCGACGGGGAAAGAAGGCGGGTTCTTTTATGATGGTTCCGTAAATTGATTTCGAGATTTTACATCCCCACTTTTTGTTTTTATGCTAATCACGGTGAATTTGTAAATTCACTTTATCTAAAGTAAATAAAATTTTTCGATAAAACAAGATGGAGAGGGCGAACTCTGCGATGCTTTGCTCCTTTTTTTTGTGGGTATATACGAAAAATGGTTGGAGAAGACTCCCCAACCATTTTCAGTTCCTTGCTGGATTGCAATCAGAACTTGAAATTCTTCTCGATATAGTCGATGAAAGCTTTGTTGACCAATCTTCGTCCGCCTGGTGTAGGATAGTCTCCACTGAAGTACCAATCGCCAGGATGGTTCGGGCAGGCCTCGCGCAATCCGTCCAATGTCTGGTAAACGACTTGAACATCGGCTTGTATGCTTTCGTCGGATAGCAAATCTACCATCTTCTTTGAAATTTCCTCGTCGGTAAACGGTGCGTATATCTCTTTGACGTAGTTGACAATCTCCTCTTTCGGATTGTTTTCTTGAGCCTTGCTCTTCTCGTAGGTCTCCTTGATGATGTTGGTCATGCCTCTCTCTTCCAACAAAGCCATGGTTGCACGGAAGGCGATGAATTGATCCATGCTGGCCATGTCGATTCCGTAATAGTCTGGGTAGCGGACTTGAGGCGAAGAGGATACGATGACGATTTTCTTGGGATGCAGACGGTCCAAGATCTTGATGATGCTCTGTTTGAGGGTTGTTCCTCGCACGATGCTGTCGTCGATGACCACAAGGTTGTCCACGTAAGGGACGATGCTGCCGTAGGTGATGTCGTAGACGTGGGTGGCCAAGTCGTTACGGGTATTTCCCTCGGCGATGAACGTACGTAGTTTTATGTCCTTGATGGCCACCTTTTCGCTTCGGATTCTTTCGGAGAGGATGGCTTGCAATTCGCTATGGCTTGGATTATGCCCAAGAGATTCGATTCTTTTCGCTTTCAGCTTGTTGAGGTGGTTGTCCAACCCTTCCAACATTCCGTAGAAAGCCACTTCCGCTGTGTTGGGAATAAACGAGAAGACACTGTTGTGGAGGTCGTTGTTGATGGCTTTAAGAATAGAAGGAACCAAGGAAGCACCCAGTTTTTTACGCTCACGGTAGATGTCGAAATCACTGCCTCGGCTGAAATAGATTCGTTCGAAGGAGCAGGCTTTCAACGTTTGAGGCTCGTTCACTTGCGAAAGTTTCATCTCGCCCTTTTTGTTCAAGATGAGGGCTTGGCCAGGCAACAATTCGTGGATGCTGTCCACGGGCACGTTGAGGGCAGTTTGGATAACTGGGCGTTCGGAGGCGAGCACCATGATTTCATCGTCCATATACCAGAAGCCCGGACGTATGCCCCAAGGGTCGCGGATGGCGAAACTTTCACCGCTACCGGTCAAACCGCAGATGACGTAACCTCCGTCCCAAGTCTCTGAGGAACGTTTCAAGACATTGACGAGGTCGATGCGGTCTTCGATGGCGTGGGTGATGTCCATGCCTTGTAGTCCCTCTTGGCTACATATATTATAGAGGCGTTCCACCTCACGGTCGAGGCGGTGGCCCACTTGTTCGAGCATGATGTAGGTGTCGGCATATTTCCTTGGGTGTTGTCCGTCGGAAGTGATGTCGGCGAATATTTCGTCCACGTTGGTCAAGTTGAAGTTGCCGCAGAGGGCCAAGTTCTTGGCTCTCCAGTTGTTCCTTCTCAAGAAAGGGTGGACGTATGAGATTCCGCTTTTCCCCGTGGTGGAGTAGCGGAGGTGGCCCATATAGAGTTCTCCGGCGAATGGGAGGCACTGCGAAGCGAAGGTTGCGTCGTGCAGTTGTTCGTGCGTGAGGTCTTTGAAATGTTCGTGTACGGTACCGAATATCTCGGTGATGGCACCTGTTCCCATGGCT
This sequence comes from Paludibacteraceae bacterium, assembly GCA_017553575.1. Taxonomy (GTDB): domain Bacteria; phylum Bacteroidota; class Bacteroidia; order Bacteroidales; family Paludibacteraceae; genus RGIG10190. The sequence continues at coordinate 26,154 of JAFZKQ010000014.1, read as the reverse complement.
CGTTCACGGAACATATATTCCTCTCCAGGGTTGGCTTGTAGTTTCACACAGGCAAGACCTGCGCCCTCTTGTCCACGGTTGTGCTGCTTCTCCATGAGCAGGTACAACTTATTAAGGCCGTACATCCAAGTGCCGTATTTCTTTTCGTAATATTCCAAAGGTTTGAGGAGGCGTATCATGGCGACTCCACATTCGTGCTTCAAAGGCTCCATTGCTTTTTGTTTCTTTTTTTACGGGTACAAAGATAAGGAAGAATATCGTATATGGAAATCTTGTTTTTGATGTTTTTTCTTACGTTTCTTACTTTTTGCTTTATATAATGTGTTTTTATGTGTCATTCGGCTTTCGTTTTGTTGTAAGTGTTGACAAAATGTAAAATGCGTTTCGGTGGTCTGTTGGTTGGGTTGTGTTGTTTTGTTGTTTTATATAGGTGTTTTGTAATGATTCGTTTAATTTTTATATAAAAATCTATCATTTTATAATTTACTTGGGTTTCTGTTTTATTTTGGAAGAAAACTTATCGCTTCTTCTTGTGTCTGAATGATAGCGTTGTTGTAGTTTTGCAATACAAAATGAAAGTAAAAAGTAAGATATTATAAATTAAATACCACTGACAATGCAATTAGTAAATCAAAATGGTCTCTATTCAAGAGACAATGAGCATGATGCTTGCGGTGTGGGCATGATAGTCAATATTCACGGCAACAAGTCACATGAATTGGTTAATTCGGCACTCAAGGTGTTAGAGAACATGAGTCACCGTGGAGCCGAAGGAAGTGATGGAAAAACAGGAGATGGTGCTGGTATCTTGATTCAAATACCTCACGAATTCATCTTGCTTCAAGGAATACCTGTTCCTGAAAAAGGTAAGTATGGTACGGGTTTGGTCTTCTTGCCAAAGGAGCAAAAAGAGCAGGATGAGATATTAAGGATTATGCTTGAGGAGATTGAGAAAGAAAATCTGACATTGATGCATTTGCGCAACGTTCCGACTAACCCTTCCTGCTTGGGAGAGGGAGCCTTGGCAACGGAGCCAAGCATTAAGCAAATCTTTGTTACGGGCATAACCGATGAGGCTCTACCTGAATTCGAGCGTAAATTATATAAGATTAGGAAGAAGATCGAAAATAGGGTTTCTCACCCTGACTTCTATATCGTCTCTCTTTCTAGCAAGACAATAATCTATAAGGGAATGCTCTCTTCCATGCAGGTGCGGGAGTATTTCACCGACTTGTCCAATGATTATTTGACAAGTGGTTTGGCTTTGGTTCATTCACGTTTCAGTACGAATACTTTCCCAACTTGGAGTTTGGCGCAGCCTTTCCGCTATTTGTGCCATAACGGAGAGATCAACACGGTGCGTGGTAATCGTAACTGGATGAAGGCTCGTGAGAGTGTCCTCTCTTCTGCAGCCTTGGGCGACGTGAAGGAGATTTCCCCTATTGTTCAACCTAATATGAGCGACTCGGCCTCTCTCGATAATGTCTTCGAGTTCTTTGTCATGTCGGGTATGAGTTTGCCTCATGCAATGGCCGTCCTCGTTCCGGAGTCTTTCAACGATAAGAATCCTATCAGCGAAGATTTGAAGGCCTTCTACGAGTACCATTCCATCTTGATGGAGCCATGGGACGGACCTGCCGCTTTGTTGTTTAGCGACGGTCGTTTCGCCGGTGGTTTGTTGGATCGTAACGGTCTGCGTCCATCCCGTTACCTTATCACGAACAACGATATGATGTTGGTCGCTTCTGAGGTGGGTGTGATGGATTTCGATCCTAAGCAGATCAAACAGAAGGGCCGTTTGCAACCAGGTAAGATTCTGATGGTTGATACGGAAGAGGGTAAGATTTATTACGATGGCGATTTGAAGGCTCAGTTGGCTGCCGAGCATCCTTACAAGCAATGGTTGAGTACAAACCGTATCCAATTGGAGAAGTTGAAGAGCGGTCGTAAGGTGACTAACAGCGTGGAGAACTATGATCGTAAGTTGTTGAACTTCGGTTTCGGTCAAGAGGATATCGACAAGACAATCGTTCCTATGTGTACGACGGGTTCTGAGCCGGTTGCTGCCATGGGTAATGATACGCCTCTCGCTGTCATTTCTGACCGTCCTCAGATATTCTTCAACTATTTCCGTCAGCAGTTTGCGCAGGTAACCAACCCGGCTATCGACCCTATTCGTGAGGAGTTGGTGATGTCTTTGACGGAGTATATCGGTGCTGTCGGAACGAACATTTTGACACCAGACGAGAGCAACTGTAAGATGGTTCGCCTCCCTCATCCGGTTTTGACGAATGCCCAGTTGGATATTCTTTGTAATATCCGTTATAAGGGATTCAATACGACTAAGTTGCCTTTGTTGTTTGATGTTACGAAGGGCGAGGCAGGCTTGAAGGCTGCTTTGGACGATTTGTGCAAGCAAGCTGAGGCTTCTGTGGATAGCGGCATTAATTATATTATTTTGAGTGACCGTGGCTTGGATGAACAACATGCTGTCATTCCTTCTCTGCTTGCGGTGAGTGCGGTTCACCACTATTTGATTCAGGTCGGCAAGCGTGTCCAGACGGCTTTGATCGTCGAGTCTGGAGAGATTCGTGAGGTGATGCATGCAGCTCTCTTGTTGGGTTACGGTGCTTCGGCTATCTGTCCTTATATGACATTCGCCGTAATTGATGATTTGGTGAAGAAGGGTAAGATTCAAGAGGATTACGAGACGGCTGAGCATAACTACATCAAGGCTGTTTGCAAGGGATTGCTCAAGATTATGTCAAAGATGGGTATCTCTACCATTCGTTCTTACCGTGGTGCCAAGATTTTCGAGAGCATCGGCTTGAGCGAGGATTTGTTGAAGACCTATTTCGGTACGGAGATTTCAACGATTGGTGGAGTCGGCTTGAAGCACTTGGCTGCTGATGCGGTGAAGTTGCACGATGAGGCATTCCGTCCAGTTGAGATGAATGAGTTCCTTCCAAACAATGGTCTCTTCTCTTATCGTAAGGATGGTATCCTCCATGCTTGGAACCCAGAAACAATCGCGACGTTGCAGATTGCGACCCGTACGGGTAATTACAATAAGTACAAAGAGTTTACGAAGTTGGTAGACTTCAAGTCTAAGCCAATCTTCATCAGAGACTTCTTCGATTATAAACGTGCTGCTACTCCTATTCCGATTGAGGAGGTAGAGCCAGTAGAGTCCATCGTCAAGCATTTTGTGACGGGTGCCATGTCTTTCGGAGCGTTGTCATCCGAGGCGCATGAGGCCATCGCCCTTGCCATGAACAAGTTGGGTTCTCGAAGCAATACGGGTGAAGGTGGTGAGGATAATGCCCGCTACCATACGAAGGTTGATGGTGTCTCTTTGAGTTCAAAGACGAAGCAAATCGCTTCAGGTCGTTTCGGTGTGACGGCTGAATACTTGGTTAATGCCGAGGAGATCCAAATCAAGGTGGCACAAGGTGCAAAACCGGGCGAGGGTGGTCAGTTGCCAGGCTTTAAGGTGAACGAGATTATCGCGAAGACACGTAATTCTATTCCTGGTATCTCTTTGATTTCGCCTCCACCTCATCACGATATTTACTCTATCGAGGATTTGGCTCAATTGATCTTCGATATGAAGAACATCAATCCGACGGCAGCCGTTTCTGTCAAGTTGGTGGCTGAGAGTGGTGTGGGAACCATCGCCGCTGGTGTGGCTAAGGCAAAGGCTGATTTGATCGTCATCTCTGGTGCCGAGGGTGGTACGGGAGCTTCTCCTGCCTCTTCTATGCGTTTCGCTGGTATCTCTCCTGAAATCGGTTTGGCAGAGTCTCAACAGACGTTGGCGTTGAACGGTTTGCGTGCGCAAGTCCGCTTGCAGACGGATGGCCAGTTGAAGACAGGTCGTGACGTCATCATGATGGCGATGTTGGGAGCCGACGAGTTCAGCTTCGGTACCTTGCCGCTGATCGTTTTGGGTTGTGTCATGATGCGTAAATGTAATACGAATACATGTCCAGTGGGTGTCGCAACACAAGACCCTAAGTTGCGTGCTCGTTTCCGTGGACATTCTGAATATATTGTCAATTACTTCACTTTCTTGGCTCGTGAGGTTCGTGAGTACTTGGCTGAGATGGGCTTCCGTAGCCTAAACGATATCATCGGTCGTACCGATTTGATTGAGAAGAAACCTGTTGAGGCTGATTCAAAGGCATCGACGTTGGATTTCACCCGTTTGCTTACGAAGGGTGTCGGTGTTTTGCATTATGATGGAAGACCTTATACGAAGGCTGTCAATGCGAAGGATGCGGAGATTTTGTCTCAGGTTAAGAATGCGATAGACGCTAAACAAGAGATTACGATTGATTGTACGGTGAAGAATACGGATCGTGCTTGTGGTACGATGTTGTCAGGTGTCATTGCTTCGAAATATGGTGAGGCTGGTTTGCCTGACTCTACGATCAATGTCAAGTTCAAGGGTTCTGCAGGACAGAGTTTCGGTGCCTTCTTGATGAAGGGTGTGAACTTCCGCTTGGAGGGTGAGACCAATGACTATTTTGCGAAAGGTTTGAGCGGTGGCCGTATCGCCATCTTGCCTCCTGTCCGTAGCAATTTCGTTCCTGAAGACAATATCATCGCCGGTAATACGGGATTGTATGGAGCTACGACTGGTGAGTTGTATGTGAATGGTCGTGTCGGTGAGCGTTTCGGTGTCCGTAATTCAGGTGCCATTGCGGTAATTGAGGGTGCGGGCGACCACTGTTGCGAGTACATGACCGGCGGTCGTGTGGTTGTCTTAGGTGAGACGGGCAGAAACTTCGGTGCTGGTATGTCCGGTGGTGTTGCTTACGTTTGGGATAAGAACCGTCACTTCGACTATTTCTGTAACATGGATATGGTGGAACTCAGTCTTGTGGAGGAGAACGCTTACCGTAAGGAGTTGCACGAGTTGATTCGTCAACACTGGGTTTACACAGGTTCAAAATTGGCTCGCACGATGTTGGATGATTGGAATCATTATGTTGAGGAGTTCATCCAAGTGGTTCCTATCGAATACAAGCGCGTACTCCAAGAGGAGCAATTGCGTAAGTTGCAAGACAAGATTGCCGATATTCAACGTGACTATTGATTTAGTTAGAAGTTAAGATTTTAGAGTTAAGAATTTCATTTCTTCCCTTCCAAGGGAAAAGAGAGAAAAAAGTAGTTAGAAAATTAGAAAGGTGGGCTCTGCCTGTCGGAGCCCTACCTTCCCCAAAATAGTATCAGTATGGGAAATCCAAAAGCATTTTTGACTATACCCCGCAAAGAGGCTGGTCATCGTCCGATTCAAGATCGTATCCATGATTTCGCTGAGGTGGAGCAGACTTTAAATACCAAGGATCGTCAACTTCAGGCATCCCGTTGCATGGATTGCGGTGTCCCTTTCTGCCATTGGGCTTGTCCTCTTGGCAACAAACAGCCTGAGTGGCAAGATGCATTATATAAAGGCGATTGGGAAATGGCCTACAAGCTTCTAAAGAAGACAAACGATTTTCCTGAATTTACGGGTCGTATCTGCCCAGCCCTTTGTGAGAAGGCGTGCGTGCTTAATCTTACGATTGGCGAGCCTACGACGTGCCGTGAGAATGAGTGCGCCATCGCTGAGCGTGCCTTCTTGGAAAACTATGTGACGATAGAGCATCCTGTTAGAAACGGCAAGAAAGTCTTGGTCGTTGGTGCGGGTCCTGCTGGTTTGGCGGCTGCCAACCAGTTGAACTACAGGGGTTACGAGGTGACAGTTTACGAGAAGAACGAGGCTGCCGGTGGTTTGCTTCGATATGGTATTCCTAACTTCAAGTTGGCCAAGAGTGTCATCGATCGCCGTATCAAGGTGATGGAGGCTGAAGGAGTTAAGTTTGAATATAATAAGACTGTGGATTCCAATAAGTTGCCTGCGGGTTTTGACGCTTATGTGATCAGTACAGGTACTCCAACTGCCCGCGATTTGAAGATCGAAGGTCGTGAGTTGAAGGGCATCTATTTGGCTCTTGAGATGTTGAGCCAGCAGAACCGAGTTTTGGCAGGTATGAAGTTCAAGGAGTCTGAGTTGGTTAATGCCAAGGGCAAGCGTGTATTGGTGATCGGTGGTGGTGATACTGGTTCCGACTGTATCGGTACGGCTCACCGTCAAGGTGCGATAAGCGTGACTCAGATCGAGATTATGCCTAAGCCTCCTGTAGGAGAGAACCCTGCTACTCCATGGCCTAATTGGCCGGTCATCCTAAAGACGACCACCTCACACGAGGAGGGTTGCGAACGTCGTTGGTTGCTCAACACGAATAAGTTCATCGGAAAGAACGGTGTCTTGACGGGCGCTGAAGTCGAAGAGGTTGAGTGGGTTCCGAATCCGGAGGGAGGACGACCTATCATGAAGCCTACGGGCAAGAAAGAGGTGATAGATTGCGACATGGTGCTTTTGGCCATGGGATTCCTCAAGCCGGAGCATCCTCAGTTTGCTGAGAATGTCTTCTTGGCAGGCGATGCGCAGAGCGGTGCAAGTTTGGTTGTGCGTGCTATTGCGAGTGGAAGAAAGACGGCCGAGGCTGTCGATAAGTATTTATCTAAATAAGTTTGGTTATGTGTGGTATCGTCGGAATTTTTAATATAGCGGAGCAGACACCGGATTTAAGGGCCAAGGCTCTTAAGATGTCGCAAAAAATTCGTCATAGAGGCCCGGATTGGAGTGGAATCTATGTGGGAAAAAGTGCTATCCTTGCCCACGAACGACTCTCTATCGTGGATCCGAAAAGTGGTGGTCAACCACTTTTCTCTCCCGATAAGAAACAGGTCTTGGCTGTCAATGGTGAGATATACAACCATCGTGATATTAGGGCTCAATATGCTGGCAAGTATGATTTCCAGACGGGAAGCGACTGTGAGGTGATATTGACGCTCTACCGTGAGAAGGGAATCAATTTCTTGGAGGATTTGAACGGTATATTCGCTTTTGCTTTGTATGACGAGGAGAAGAACGAGTTTTTGATCGCCCGTGACCCAATAGGGGTTATTCCTTTGTATATCGGTAAGGATGCTGATGGCAAAGTCTATTGCGCCAGCGAATTGAAGGCCTTGGAGGGCTTCTGCGAAAGCTATGAACCTTTTTTGCCAGGCCATTACTATTGGAGCAAAGAGGGCGTGATGAAGAAATGGTATAAGCGCGATTGGGAGTCTTACGATGCGGTGAAAGATAACGAGGCTAGCGTGGAAGAACTTCATGATGCGTTGGAGGCAGCGGTTAAACGTCAGTTGATGAGCGATGTGCCTTATGGTGTTTTGCTCTCTGGAGGATTGGATAGTTCTGTCATCTCGGCCATCGCCAAGAAGTATGCCAAGAAGCGTGTCGAGTCGGATGACACAAAGGATGCTTGGTGGCCTCAGCTCCACTCCTTCGCTGTCGGCTTGAAGGGAGCTCCTGATTTGGCGAAAGCTCGTGAAGTGGCTAATCATATTGGTACGGTTCACCACGAAATCAACTATACGGTCCAAGAGGGATTGGATGCCATCCGCGATGTCATCTACTTCATTGAGACTTATGACGTGACAACCGTCCGTGCTTCCACTCCGATGTATCTTTTGGCTCGTGTCATCAAGAGCATGGGTATCAAGATGGTGTTGAGTGGAGAGGGTGCCGATGAGGTCTTCGGTGGTTATCTCTATTTCCATAAAGCACCTGATGCGAAAGCTTTCCATGATGAGACTGTCCGTAAGCTTGGCAAACTCTATCTTTATGATTGCTTGAGGGCAAACAAATCTTTGTCGGCATGGGGTGTCGAGGGCCGTGTTCCTTTCTTGGATAAGGAGTTCTTGGATGTGGCTATGCGTATGAATCCGCAAGCTAAGATGTGCCCAGGTAAGGAGATTGAGAAGAAGGTTGTTCGTTTGGCCTTTGCGGATATGTTACCTGATAGTGTGGCATGGAGACAGAAGGAGCAGTTCAGTGACGGTGTAGGTTATAGTTGGATCGATACGCTGAAGGCGATTACGGCTGAGGCTGTGACCGACGAGCAGATGGCTCATGCAGCAGAACGATTCCCGATCAATACGCCAATGAACAAGGAGGAGTACTATTACAGGACGATATTCGAGGAACATTTCCCAAGCGCAAGTGCGGCTAAGAGTGTGCCTCACGAGGCTTCTGTCGCTTGTTCTACAGCCATTGCCTTGGAGTGGGATGCTGCATGGAAGGAATTGAACGACCCTAGTGGTCGTGCGGTCAAAGGCGTTCACGAACAGGCCTATTGATAACTATTTGCATTTCTTTCTTTATGGTAAAAGAGTGTAGAAAGGAAAATCGTATTCGTTCGATTCCATTTTACATAGATACTTGTTGTTGATTATCATGAGAGGGTCGTAATCCGTGAGGTGCGCGGCCCTCATTTTTTCGTCTCTGTTTTGTTAGAATTCCTTCTCCTTGCAGATGAAGTTCGTTTTTTCTTGCGAATTTATGACTAACTTTGCACCCAAATTTAAGATGTTGATGGAAAAGTATTGTTTGAAGGATAAAATATTCAAGACATTGTCGGAGGTGGCCGATGATTTAGGGCTGGAGTGCTATGTGATCGGAGGCTATGTCCGTGATTTGATCCTGAACCGTCCGTCCAAGGATATAGACGTGGTGGTTGTCGGTAGTGGAATAGAGATGGCTCAGGCTGTGGCTCATAAGTTGGGCAAGGGAACGAACCTCTCTGTTTTCAAAAACTTTGGTACGGCTCAGATCAAACGGGGTTCTTTGGAGTTGGAATTTGTGGGTGCCCGCAAGGAGTCATACCATCGTGAGTCCCGCAATCCGATTGTGGAGGACGGTACTTTGGAGGACGACCAGAATCGTCGCGATTTTACCATCAATGCTTTGGCTATCTGTTTGAATAAGGACCGTTTCGGTGAATTGGTCGATCCTTTCAATGGTATGCGTGATATGGAGACTCGTATCATACGTACGCCACTCGACCCAGACATCACCTTCAGCGACGATCCTTTGCGCATGATGCGTTGTATTCGTTTCGCTACGCAATTGGGCTTTTTCATCGAGGAACGTACCTTCTTTGCGATTGAGCGGAACAAGGAGCGTATCCAAATTATCTCCAAGGAGCGTATTGCTGATGAGTTGAATAAGATTGTCGCTTCGCCGAAGCCAGGCGTGGGATTCGATCTGTTGGAGCGTTCCGGTTTGTTGGAACTTATCTTCCCGGAAATGCATAAATTGAAGGGCGTTGAGGAGAAGGAGGGCAGGGGTCATAAGGACAATTTCCTCCATACCTTGCAGGTTCTCAATTCCTTGGCAGAGCGGTCGGATGATTTGTGGTTGCGTTGGGCGGCTGTTTTCCATGACATAGGCAAGCCGTATACGAAGAAGTGGGATCCGAAGATTGGATGGACTTTCCATAATCATAATTTCGTCGGTGCTAAGATGATTCCGGGCGTCTTCAAGAAGATGAAGTTCCCGATGAATGAGAAGATGAAGTTTGTCCAAAAGATGGTCGATTTGCACATGCGTCCGATCTCGTTGGTCGATGATGGGGTCACGGATTCGGCTGTTCGTCGCCTACTCTTCGACGTGGGGGACGATTTGGAATCACTCATGCTTCTTTGCGATTCGGACGTGACCTCCAAGAACAAGGAGAAACAACAACGATATAAGGAGAATTTCAAGTTGGTTATGCAAAAGATGCATGATATCGACGAGAAGGATCGCATCCGCAATTTCCAACCGCCGATCCAAGGAGACGAAATCATGCGCATATTCGGATTGCCGCCTTGTGCCGCAGTCGGTACGATTAAGATGGCGATCAAGGATGCTATTCTCGACGGAGTTATCCCGAACGAATATGAGCCTGCATATCAATTTATGTTGGAAAAGGCGAAAGAGTTGGGCTATGCCCCCTTGGAATAATGACTTTTGTTAAGTTTTTCTGTAAGATTTGTGAAAGTCTTGCTCTTTTCGTACTTTTGCGTTGAATTAGAAATTCACCTCAAAAAACATATGTTTTATGGATGGATTGGAAAAAATAATCATGGAAGGTTCCGTCTTTCGGAAGTCTTCGGGCTCTGCTAATGATAAGGCAGGGAAGATAAAAACTAAGGCTAAAAAAACCTCATACATAAAGGGGGCTCATGGTTCGGGGTCCGCTAAAATGAAGGCGGAGTACCGGCGAAGAAGAGCATCCCGTTAGCACAAATCTAACCGGTCTTTGAGTTAATAAAAGACGCATAGCATCCGCTATGCGTCTTTTTGCGTAGAAGAGGGGCTGATCTCTGGCTTGTTTGTCATTTTGTAAGTAGTTTTTGTCGGAAGGAGAACAGTTTTTTGCCGATTTTAGATAGTCGTCGTAACATTGCACCGCAATTGAGAATTTAGGGCGAATCCCTGATTCCTACTATTATTATTTGAAGATTGGAAGAAAAAATGAAACAAGACAGACAACAACTTAACCGTCAACTTGCGCAGATGCTGAAGGGCGGTGTCATTATGGATGTGACGACTCCGGAGCAGGCCCGGATCGCAGAGGAGGCAGGTGCTTGCGCGGTGATGGCTTTGGAACGTATCCCTGCGGATATTCGTGCGGCAGGTGGTGTCTCAAGGATGAGCGACCCCAAGATGATTAGGGGAATCCAAGAGGCTGTGACCATCCCTGTTATGGCAAAGTGCCGTATCGGTCATTTCGTTGAGGCACAGATTTTGGAGGCTATTGAGATTGATTATATTGACGAGAGTGAAGTGCTCTCTCCTGCTGATGATGTTTACCACATTGACAAGAGGCAGTTCAAGGTGCCTTTCGTTTGTGGAGCAAGGGATCTTGGTGAGGCTCTTCGCCGTATCAATGAGGGTGCCACGATGATTCGTACGAAGGGAGAACCGGGTACGGGTGATGTGGTTCAAGCAGTTCGCCACATGCGTAAGATGCAAAGCGAGATTCGTCGCGTTCAGTCAATGTCCGAGGATGAGTTGTATGAGGCGGCTAAGCAGTTGCAGGTGCCGTATGATTTGGTCTTGGAGGTTCACCGTAACGGAAAACTTCCTGTGGTCAATTTTGCTGCGGGTGGAGTTGCGACTCCTGCTGATGCTGCATTGATGATGCAATTGGGTGCGGAGGGTGTCTTCGTCGGTTCTGGTATTTTCAAGAGCGGCAATCCAAAGAAACGTGCTGCGGCTATCGTGCAGGCGGTTACCAATTATCGTGACGCTAAGCTCATTGCTCAATTGAGCGAGGATTTGGGCGAAGCCATGGTGGGTATCAATCCTCAGGAGATAAAACTGATTATGGAGGAACGTGGTAAATAAAAACGGATGTTGGATGTAGGTGGGTTCTGCGAGGGTGACTTCGCGGGACTCTCCGTAATGAAAATTGTAGCGTGAAAATAGCAGTATTGGCACTTCAGGGTGCATTTGTTGAACATGAGGCTGTACTTCGTCAGTTAGGTCATACGCCTTTCGAAGTCAGAAAATTGGAGGATTGGAACCAACCGAAAGATGGACTGATTCTCCCCGGGGGAGAGAGTACGACCATGATGCGCCTACTCAAGGACGAAGGCTTGTTCGAGCCGATTCGTCAGGAAATCTTGGCTGGCCTTCCCGTAATGGGTACTTGTGCAGGCATGATTCTTTTGGCAAAAGGTCGCCTCGAATGTATGGATATAGAGGTGTTGCGGAATGCTTATGGCCGCCAGTTGGGTAGCTTCAATACGGTAGGCCGTGTGGATGAGGTGGGAGAGGATGTCTTGATGACCTTTATAAGGGCTCCCTACATTCAGTCCTATCAGGAGAGTGTGCGTCCTTTGGCTGTGGTTGACGGCAGGACGGTGGCGGCACGTCAGGGCAATAGGATTGCTTGTTCTTTCCATCCCGAGCTGACGGACGATACACGGTGGCACCGCTATTTTTTGCGTATATGTGAAACAAAAGACAAACAGTAGTATGAAAGAGTTTATACCCATTCTCTCTGTGACGGGTTCTGACGGAACGGGTGGTTCTGGTATTCAGGCGGATATTAAGACGTGTGCGGCTTTGGGCGGTTATGCCTTGTCTGTGGTGACAGCGGTGACAGTCCAAGATACGCGCGGGATTCGCTCTACTCATCCGATTCCAGCGGAGCTGATTGACTCCCAGTTGGAAAGTATTACGCATGATATGCCGCCTTATGCGGTCAAGGTCGGAATGCTTTGTGATGTCGATGCGGTACGTGTGGTGGGAAACCATATCCGAAAATTTCGGAATGTGGTCTTGGATACCGCCTTCGTCTCGTCTCGTGGAGAATCCATTGCCAACCGTGAGGTGATAGAGCGGGTGGGGCGGACTCTTATGCCTTATAGCGAGATTGTTATCATGAAACGCCGTGAAGTGGAATTGTTCTTCGACAAAAAGATCGCCAATCAGGACGATTTGGAGGAGTCGGCTCATTCTTTATTGCGGAGGTATGGGATGAATGCCGTGATCATTCAAGCCGTTTTGCAAGATGATGGAACTTACGGTGACCTTTTCTTGTCGGTGGACTCTTCCAATCCGGATGGATTCATCTGCCAATATTTTGTCCTCCCTGATTTCACGGACTGCAATACGCATGGTCTTGCAGGAACGCTCTCCGCTTGTATCGCGACTTATTTGGCTCAAAAGAAAGATTTGGTTGAGGCAGTGGAACTGTCGTACCGTTATTTGCAGACGCTTACGATTTACTCTGTCCATTCTCCGTTGGGGCATCACTCTTCCATCATCGGGCATGAGGGAAGGGCGTATAGGCATGAGGTGGCGAGTCGACACTTTACCCCTCGTCAACAAGAGATTTACAATGCCTTTATGCAATTGGTTGCTAATCATTGCAATAAACAGCATGATGTACTTTTTTATGCGGATCGGCTTAATATAACGTCGCGTTATCTCTCCCAAGTTACGATGTCTATTTGTGGAAAATCCTCCAAACAGTTGGTGATGGAGGCGGTCGTGACTAACGCCTCTAAACTTCTATCGACGACAACATTCAGTATGCAGGAGGTGGCCTATCGTTTGGGTTTCTCCACGCAAGCTCAGTTTGCTCGGTTGTTTAAGCAGGTGAAAGGGGTCTCTCCCTCCGATTATAGGGCGGGGGTGAAGTGATTTTTGGAGAGGAATGTCCCCCGAATTGGAATTTTGCCTGTTTTTATCTCGTGTTTGAAACTCTAAAATGCCGCTTTGTTTTTGATGAAACTGTAATTATAAGTCTGTTTGATTAATAAAAATCAATATCGGTTTGTAAAAACAAGAAAAATAATTAAAAGTTTTTGTAATATTCTGATGTTTTCGTAGCTTTGAACGTGAAACAAAAAGAATGGTCGTCGTTGTTCACACAAGGACGACCATTGTAAAATTTAATCACATAAAACGAACTGAAACTATTTAGTATGCTGAAAAAATACTATTTCAACTTAGACCGAGCAAATATTGTACCAAAATTTTGTTGTCTTGCTATGATACGCGGATTGAAGTATCCGCAATTGATGCAAAAAAACGTTTTGAAACTAGCACAATAGTTTGTCTCAGCGAAGGTTGTTTCCTTGTCACCTTCCTTTTAAATAACGGCGTAAAATTACATTTATTTTATCAAACCTCAAAAAAAATAATTCGTTTTCTTTTATTAAATTTTTAATGTATTGATAATGAATAAAGTATAAATTCGTAATATCCTCAAAAAAGAGGATTTTTTTCTTTAAATAGGGCGATTTTTCTCTTGTTTTGGCTGTTTCTTTGGGCCGTTTTGAGGGTGTTTTGCACTAAAAAAGGGAAATTTATAGATTTTTATCAACTTCTAGGTGCTGTCAAGGTGTCAGTTCTTAGTGTCTTGTGAGTGGGCACGTTTTTTTGTATTTTTGCAGTCGTAAAAATGATTGTTAACAGATAGAATTTAGTATAGGTGATATCAGTAGAAGGATTAACGGTTGAGTTTTCTGGCTCAACTTTGTTTGAGAATATTTCGTTTCAGGTGAATGAGAAGGACCGCATTGCTCTTATGGGAAAAAATGGTGCGGGAAAATCCACTCTTTTGAAGATTTTAGCGGGAGTGCAACAGCCTACCCGAGGTTCTGTGTCGGCTCCGAAGGGAACGGTAATCGCATATTTGCCTCAGCATTTGATGACGGAAGACCATCGTACGGTCTTCGAAGAGGCCTCTTTGGCTTTTGCCGAACTCTTTGCCATGGAGAAGGAAATCGAACGGATGAATGAGGAGTTGGCGACGCGTACGGATTACGAGAGTGACAGTTACATGGAGTTGATTGAGCAGGTCTCTGCCCTTAGCGAAAAGTATTATTCCATAGAAGAGACTAATTATGAGGCGGATGTGGAAAAAACTCTTTTGGGTTTGGGCTTTGTTCGTGAGGATTTTGACAAACCGACGAAGGAGTTCAGCGGAGGCTGGCGTATGCGTATTGAGTTGGCAAAAATCCTCTTGCGTAAGCCTGACGTGATTTTGCTGGACGAGCCGACGAACCATCTTGATATTGAGTCTATTCAATGGTTGGAGGAGTTCTTGGTAGAGAGCGCCAAGGCAGTTATCGTCATTTCCCACGACCGTGCCTTCGTCGATAATATCACGACCCGAACGATTGAGGTGACGATGGGCCGTATCTATGATTATAAGGTAAACTATTCGCACTATTTGGAACTCAGGAAGGAACGCCGCGCTCAACAGCAGAAGGCTTATGAGGATCAGCAGAAGATGATTGCGGAGACAAAGGAGTTCATCGAACGCTTTAAGGGTACTTATTCGAAGACGTTGCAGGTGCAATCGCGCGTGAAGATGCTCGAAAAGTTGGAGCTGGTTGAGGTGGACGAGGAAGACACTTCGGCTTTGCGATTGAAGTTCCCTCCTTCACCTCGTTCGGGTAGTTATCCTGTTGTCGCAGAGGGTGTTGGCAAATCATACGGAGACCATCTCGTATTCCAGAATGCTTCGTTCACCATTGAGCGTGGTGACAAGGTGGCTTTTGTCGGAAAGAATGGTGAGGGTAAGTCTACGATGGTGAAGTGCATCATGCAGGAGATTGAGCACACGGGTAAACTGACTTTGGGCCATAATGTGATGATTGGTTATTTCGCCCAAAACCAAGCCTCTTTGTTGGATGGGGAATTGACTGTATTCCAGACGATTGATGATGTTGCCAAGGGCGATATACGTAATAAAATCAAGGATTTGTTGGGTGCGTTTATGTTTGGTGGCGAGAATTCAACCAAAAAGGTGAAGGTGCTTTCGGGTGGTGAACGAACCCGCTTGGCTATGATCAAATTGCTTTTGGAGCCTGTGAACTTGTTGATTCTTGACGAGCCGACCAACCATCTAGATATGAAGACCAAGGATATCTTGAAGTCGGCATTGAAGGATTTTGATGGAACGTTGATTGTCGTTTCCCATGACCGTGATTTCTTGGATGGTCTGGTTTCTAAGGTTTATGAGTTTGGAAACAAGAAGGTTACGGAGCATCTTGATACGATATATGAATTCTTGAAAAAGAAGAAGATGGAAAACTTGCGTGAGATAGAGCGTAAGGCGAAGGCTTGATTTTTTCTCTTCCGCAACTCTCTTGTTATTGTAGAGATGAGACTTACAGCCTGAAAGACCATTGTGACTATGTGTGATGATGTTGCATTGCCTCTCAGGCTGTTTTTTTTTGTATAACAGTAAAATTTCAGATTTTCTTTATGTTTGAGGATTTTGGAAAAGAACGATTGGCGGTTGCGCTGGATGGATTTAAGAAAGAAGTGGCTATTTTCGGAATCGTTATGATGGCTTTTGTCCTCTACTCTGTTTTCGACAGGGATTCGGCGGTCAATCTCTTTTATGATGGCTATTATTTGTTGCCCTTCCTGATGGCTTGGTTCTATTGCGACGAAAATGTTTCGAAGTCGAAAGTGTTGTATGGATTGGCTTGGGGTGTGAGTTTGGTCTTTCTTCTTGTCTTGTTGTTGTTGGAGTCGGAATTGGGTGTCACGCTTTTCTCTTTTCGAGACATGCTGCCTCTGTTCATTTCTTTGGTTGCTCTCTTGGGTGTCACGCTCGCCAAAGGGAATCGGGTGGTGCGTTTCTCTCTTTTGGGCTGTTCCTTGTTGCTGCTTTTTTATATGGACTAATTCCAGAAAGTGAGGGAAATATATGTGACTCCATAGCCAAAAGGAATAGTTTGGAATAAAATTTGCAGTTCAATACAAAATGATTTGGTAAATCTTTTTGAGTATAGGTATACCTCTTTTCGTAGTGTTTTTTTGAGGGTATGGAGGAGTATTTAAAGTATGCATTTGGAAAGGATAAACTAAAAAGATCCTGAGAATTTAGAATGTAAATGCTTGATAGTATGACTCGTTGTTTGTTTTGTGAAATGCGAGATGGGAGGAACTCGCTTGGAAAGATAATTTGCCGCGTCATATAAAGATATACATTGAGATGTTGACTGGCCGAGCTATGGAGTGAGGCTGGAAAAAGTTTCTTTGGTAGTCCTTTTTTGTCATTTATTAATTTAATACAATATGAAAAACACATTAAGAAAAGGTTGTCTCGGCGCTCTTTTTTTCATGTCGGCAGTCTCTGGGTTTTCTCAGATAAAGGTGCAGGCGGAAGATTACGTTGAGGCAAAGAGCGGCGGTACGGAAATCGCCACAGAGAATGGTGGTGCTACGGTTGGTTTTTTCGATGAGATGGGAGAAACTATGACCTATGAGGTGAACATTCCTAAAGAAGGTCTTTATCAGATTTCCTTTAAGTATTTGTCGGGAAAAGATGGTTCATTGAGAATCGAAACGGCTGATGGGGCTTATGCTATTTATCAGACAAAAGCTTATCAAAGCTCTGGAAATTGGTGGGAGCTCCCGTTGAATGATTGGCCTATGTCCCCTATGGATGAGAGCGCACTTTTCTATTTTAAGGAGGGTAAGCAGAAGTTTAAAGCTGTCAATAGAAATACGGGTTTGAATCTTGACTATTTCGAATTGCAACAATCCTCTTCTACGGATACTAAGGTGGCGACCATCAAGACGAATGTCTCCAAGTTGACGCTAATGCCATACGACAAGCAAGAAATTTTGGTCTCTACTTATAATGCATCTAATGAACTTTTGGCTGTTAAATGTACTTGGTCTTCCAATGTGAAGAACGGAGTCTATGAGGCTGGTGCTTCGGAGACGACGGACATTGTGACGGTTTCGGTAGACGGCGTGGAGAAGGATATCAATGTCAAAGTGGTGAAGCCAACCAAAAAGAAGGAGTTCGTGGTTTCTAAGCACGGAAACCTCAATACAAAAGATGGAGCCGTTCGTGATCAAAGTGGCAACAAGGTAAGCCTCATGGGCCCAAGTTTCTTCTGGAGTTGTTCTGCTCCTCAATGGTGGAAGAAAGAGACGGTCGATTATTTGGTTTCAAAGTTCAATGTTCAAATTGTGCGCTTGCCTATCTCTATCGCCCCTGGTGACAATACGTGGGAGAATCATTCTGCAACGTGGAATACGGATAACTATCTCCACAGCCCAGATTATACGCGTGCGTTGGTGGACGAGGTGGTTAAGGCGGCTATCGAGAATGATATTTATGTGATTATCGACTTCCACGAACACCATGCTGAACATTGGGTGGATTTGGCAAACGACTTCTTCACCTATTTCGCAAAGAAGTGGGGCGAATATCCGAATGTGATGTATGAGATCTATAATGAGCCTATGACGGATAATGGTACCGTTGTTCAGTATGCGAAGAAGGTGATTCCTACCATCCGTAATATTGACCCTGACAATGTCATCATTGTGGGTTCTACTCAATACTCTCGTGAGCCGGATAATGTGACAGAGGCAGGTCAGGGCTATAGCAACATCGCCTATACGTGGCACGGATACGTGGAGTGGGACCATCAGTATGATTGGAATGGCAAATCTTCATGGAATAATGGTGTTCCTATCGTTGTAACGGAGTGGGGCTTGAACTGGAGTAAGAACGACGGTGGCTTGTTGAATATCTATAGGGAGCGCTCTCTCATCAACTGTTTCTGGTCTATGTGTAATAAGGGCGGTGACGATGCTAAGTGGTCTATCTTGAAGGATGGTTGCTATAAGACGTCTGATTGGTCTGACTCGGATATGACGGAGAACGGAGCCTATCTGTTGAGCGTTGCTCAAAGTTGGGTGAACTACAAGCCTGTTGTCTTATCAGTAGATCCTGATGATCTTACCTTGTCGTTGTCTCCTGATAAGGTTATCTATTTGCCTGAAAACGAGGTATCTCTTGTGGCTGATGCGGCAGGCGGACTTGGCTCTTACACCTATAAATGGACTATCTCGTCTGGTGGTGATGGCGCAACTTTGTCGTCTGACAATGCCGCTAAAACCAAGTTGACGGTTACGAAGGCGGGTACATACATCGTCTCTGTTTCTGTTACTGATGGCGAGGACGAGCAATCGGGTACTGTGAAAATCGTGGTTTATCCAGAGGGTTGGGTAGATCCAGGTTTGATCGACGATATTTCTGACAATGATATTATTAGCCGTTTGGGTGGAAAATGGGATTCCTATGATGACTCAAAGCAGGTGGCTAACCGTCACTCTTCTATTACGAGTGCAGAAAAGTTGCCTTCGGATGGTGTGATCAAGGCTGAATTCACCATGGGCGACAGATGGCAAGGTGATGGCTGGACCAGCGATCCTTATTGTGGCGTGAGGTTGAGTATGCGTGGCGATGGTGAGCCAATGGATTTGAGCTCCTGCTCTAAGATCTCTTATCGTTATAAGGGTGCTGCCCACTCATTTAGGGTGGAGATGGGCTCTCAAAAGGATGATGACTTCTATAGCTATTCTGTCAGTGAGGCAAGCGATTGGAAAACAGCCTCTATTAGTTGGGGCAGCATGAAGCAAGACCCAACTTGGGGTGATGATGTAGAGTTGGACAAGACTGATATCGTTAAGTTCAGCTGGCAGTTGAAGGGCGAGATCGGTAGCGGTTCTTTGTTGATTGACGATGTGACTTGCGAGGGAGGCCAATTCCTTGTTTCCTCATCGGATGCATTGGCTGAGAATGCTACGATGTCCATCTATCCTAATCCAGCTGAAAACGGACGTTGTCAGTTGCTCGTCTCTGAGCGTACGAAGATTGATGTCTTCTCTGCAACGGGTTGCTTGGTGAAGTCATTCGTGGCACTTCCTTTCTTTGATAATGAGATTCAATTCCCAGCATCAGGTGTCTATTTGGTGAAGTCGGCTACGTCGGTAATTCGTGTCATAGTGAAGTAATTCTTTAGAAACAAATAGAAATGAGGGTGTATCGTAATGATGCACCCTTATTTTTTTATGATAGTCTGCTATTAAAAGCTGTGGAATTGTAGCCTCTTGGGTATGGTAGGTCCTTTTGTTCCCACCTTCTCGATTATCCTTGTTAGGGTTGATTTGCCTGTGAACTTGATTGTCCAATTGTGAGGATCTCGTCTTTGTCGGTTGGCAAAGGCGGAATAGGGGTGTTAGAACGTTGCGATCCCTTCCCGTTATAGGCTACCAGACAGAGAATAGCATTTGCAGGAAAGAATCGCTTTTTCGAACGTATTTTGATTACTTAAAACTCAATTTTCTCCTTGAATTTGTTGTCGTCTTCTACGGCATAGTTTGTTTGGGTTCCGATAAATGCGTTTTTCCCAATCTCGGTGATGGTTGATGGAAGTTCCAATTGGCTTAGGCTAGTGCATTTGTAAAAGGCGAGATTGCCGATGGAGGTGACGCCTTCAGGAATGGTGACATCGTTGAGGCTGATGCAACCGCTGAACGTACCCATCGCTATCTTGGTTATGCCTTTAGGCAGGCGAATCTCTTTTAAGTTTCGACACATGCTGAAAGCACTGTTGCCTATCTCTGTCACTTGGCTTGGAACGTCGATTTTGGTTATGCCATTGCAGTAATAGAAGGCGAATTTCCCGATTTCAGTCAGTGTGCTTGGTAATTCGATCTCTTTGATCAATTGGCACTTATGGAATGCGTCGTCTTCGATCTTTGTGACTCCTTCTGGAACTTTGAATATTGGAGCCTCTTTGCTTTGCGGAAATTGGATGAGTATCTCTTTCGCTTTATCGTAGAGGACGCCCTCTTCGCTGCAGTACCGTTTGTTATCCTTGCCTACGGAAAAGGATTTGAGGTTGTTACATCCATTGAAGGCGAGGTCGCCGATTTTCTCCACCTTGTTGGGGATTTCTATCTCGGTCATGCTTTCGCATTGGTAAAAAGCATACTCGCCGATTCGGTTGATGAGGTTGGGCAATTTAATCTTTTTGAGGGCCGTGCAGCTGAAAAAGGTTCCGTCAGGGATTTCCGTGAGGTTGTTGGGCAGTTTGCACGTTTCCAATCCTTCGCACTCGTGGAATACCCGGTCTTCCATCTTTTCTATGCTGTTAGGCAACGTGATGGTTTTGAGTTGGGTGCATTTGGAAAATGCGCCTTTCCCAATTTTTTTTACACCATTGTGCAGTTTAATCTCTTTGAGTCCCTCACATTCGAAAAATGCGTAGGCTCCGATTTCAGAGATCCTTCCTGGCAGTCTGACCTCTTTTAGGCTATGGCATCGGTAGAAGGTGTTGGGCCCAATTTCGGTGATGTCGTTCGGAAGAATAGCTCTTTTTAGTTTGTTGCAATCGTAAAAGGCTCCCGAGCCTATGGTTTTGATGTGGCCGGAGAGCGAAACCTCTTCCAATTTTCCGCAGAAGGCAAAAGCATCTTTCCCAATCTCTATCAATCCTTTGGGGAGGATGGCTCTCTCCAACTTGGTGCAGTCGTAAAATGCCTTGTGGCCTATGCTTGTCACTTTCTCCGGAATCTCGATTTCTTGGAGTTTTAGGGCCTCTTCAAAGGCATGGTTTCCTATCTTTTCGATTGTCTCTGGAAGTCGTATTGACGTGAGTTGGTCGCACCAGATGAAGGCGCTGTCGCCAATTTCCGTGACGGTATATACTTTCCCTTTGTGAGTTATGGTGGAAGGGATCTCTAGCGTTGGAGCGGTTTCCTTGGCTATGCTGTTGCTGGCAACTCCTACTTGCTGGTCGGAAAGGGTGATATAGGTGATGGCTATTCCTTCCTGATTGGGGACAGAAAAAGTTCTGGCTGACAAGTCAATTTGGGAAAGGATTAGCGAAAGGAATCCTATGAGAAGATGTTTTTTTTTCATGTTTTCCATGGTAAGAGCTGTTTGTTTTTCACGCATTCCCCAAAATCTTTATTTTGGGAAATCGTAGTTGATTTTCATTGCGTTGCCAAAAATAACTAATTATGTGAATTTTAAAAAATAAGTGGCTGACTTTATGTTTATTTCTTGTCAAATATGGAGGTTTTTCCCCTTTTTTATTGATGTAAGGGTGGAGGTTTGCCTTGTCGAATACGGAATATTCACTTTTTCTCTTATCTCGATGAATCTGAAAAAATGAAATAAAATATTTCCTTTTTATTTGAATTCCCAATTAAAAAGCTTATATTCGCTTAGAATTGAATCTAATTAACTTTAATACATACAAACAATGGGAAAATTTGTTATTTCTAAAGACAAGAAAGGCGAGTTCCGCTTTAATTTGAAAGCAGGTAATGGAGAAATCATAGCATCATCAGAGGGTTATTCTTCATTGGATGGTTGTAAGAATGGTATAGCAAGCGTTCAAAAGAATTGCGTGGCTGCTATTGAAGACCAAACGGTTGAGGGTTTCGAAACTCTTAAGAATCCAAAGTTTGAAGTATACAAGGATAAAGCGGGCGAGTTCCGTTTCCGTTTGAAAGCTTCTAATGGACAAAACATAGTAGTAGGCGAGGGTTACAAGGCAAAGGCTGGTTGCTTGAACGGTATTGAGTCTATTCGAAAAAATGCTCCAGACGCAGAAATTAAAGAAGAATTTTAAATTAAATCATACGTAAATTAAAAAACAAAAGAAGGGAGAGTGGTTTGAGAAAATCACCTCCTTTTTTTATTGTCGGAATGTCTGTCTTATTGTTAGGTTAGGGCGTGATACCTTATGGGCGCAATTGATCATCTCCTGCACTTTATTTTAGTGCCTTTTCTATGATGGCGAGCATTGTCTCTTCTTCGTTTTCCCAACAGAATGCTTCGCAAGCTTTCTCGTATTGTGCATGGTCGATGGGCGAATTGAGAATCTCTTGTATGGTTTGGGCCAAATAGTCTGGTTCGTAGTGGGAGACGAGGGTGCCTGTCCCGTAGTTGCGGAGTACGTTGGCTATCTCGGGAAAGTCTGTCGCCAAAAGGGGAACGTGCTGTTGCATATAATCGAACACTCGGTTGGGCAATGCGTAATAATAACTGAGGCCTTGCTTCTTGAGCAGGCATACGCCCAAATCTGCCGAGCGAGTGTATTCGGAGAGTTCATCGTATGGAACATGTCCTAAGAAGAAAATGCGGTCGGTCAGCCCTAACGCTTCGCTTCGTTTCTCCATCTCCGTCTTCACGTCTCCGTTTCCGATGATGACGAGTACTGCGTTGTCAATCCATTTCATGGCATCGATGAGCCATTCGATTCCTCTGCCCACATTGACGGCTCCTTGATAGAGTATGATTTTTTTGCCTCCGTAGTCCATCCGATGACCTTTCCCTTTATATTCTTTCTTGTTGGGGATGTTGCGGACTACGCCGAGATTTATGCCGTAGCGTTTCTGGTAGTAGTCGGCTATGGATTGACATACGGTATAGCCGTGGCGGATATGCGGAAAGATCCAGTCTTCCAGTTTTGTCCAAACTCGTTTTACGAAGGGACGGTTGACCACCTCCGGTACTTCCGGGAATAGTTCATGCAGATCCACGGCGAAGCGTTTCTTCCTGATTTTGCTTGCCAAGAAGTTAGCGAGAACCGTGTCGGTGTCGTTGGCGAGCATCAGGTCGCAAGGGGTAAAAAGAAGATGGAAAAATAGTCGCAAGTTGATTTCCCCGTAAAAAAGGAAGCCTTTTTTGAAAAAAACGGGAAGTCGTTTGGTCGCGTAGGGGCGGGAGTAGGGGTGGCAAGGTTTGTTTTGCGAACCTATAACTGTTACATCATAGCCGTGGTTATGGAGAGAGGTGGCCACTTTGTTGATTCGTTGGTCTCCCTCCAAATTGTTGGTTACGGTGATGGTGATTCTCCCCTTGGTTGTCATGGCTCTCTCTTTTTATTCTTGTTTTGTAGTATGGAGAAGGAGAGGAAGCAGATGGCTCCGATGACCAAAATCATCAATGTTTGTGCCAAATGGACAACGAATGCGAAGGTGAGAGCCTGTCCCTCCTCTATGCCATAGAATTTCAAGCATTCGGAAGTGAGGAAGTGCCATGCACCGATGCCACCTTGGACAGGTGCGACAATACCCATGCTGCCGATGGCGAACGTGGAGAGTCCGACACTTACGGTGAGTTCTTGGGTGAACTCGAATGCCTTGAAACTGAGGTAGGTCATGTTGAAATAGAAGACCCAAATAATGAGCGTGTAGAGGATGAAAAGCGGTTTGTTCTTGACCTTAAAGAAGGTTTTTATGCCGTCGGCGATATTACGGAGCATTTCCACAATCTTCTTGAAGAAGGTGGAGTTTAGGATGCGTTCCCGGAATAAGAAAATCAGCAGGACGACAACGCCAAACGCTATCCAAAGGAATGGGTTGGTGACAAGTTTTAGTAGGCTGTCCCCAACGAAAGTGCCGGAGGCAAAAACTTGGGTGAAGAGGTCTAATTGGGAGAAGATGGCGGCGCCCACGAATAGGAGCAGGACGATGAGGTCGAAGAATCGTTCGGCGATGACAGTTCCCAATAGGGTGGAGAAGGAGATGCCGTCCGTTTTCTTTAGTACGCCACAACGAGCCATCTCTCCAGCCCTCGGGATGAGGTAGTTGGCGAAATAGCCTATCATGACGGCTATGTAGGAGGAGCTAACCTTGGGCGATTTGCCCAGTGGCTCTATGAGTTGGTTCCATCGTAGTGCGCGGACGAAGTGACTGAGCGCACCTAGGATGATGGAGATGAGGATCCAAAAGAGATTGCATTGCTTGAGCTCTTCCCGAATGACGGTAGGGTCTTGATCCTTATATACTAAATAGAATATGAAGAAACTGAGAAACAGAGAGCCTACTATTTGTAGGACTTTTTTGGCCTTTTCTTTTTTTGTTTTTTCTTTGCCCATTGCAGAATTCCGTGTGAATTTTTGAGTACAGTTCCGATTGGTCTACTGCCAAGATCGTCGTGCCGACAATACACATTGTATAACTAAAAATGGAATGGAACCATTTGTTTTTGCAAATATAGTCAAAATATGCGTGTTTGGGCAATTTGTGGCACTGATATGTTTACTTTATAGATAAAAATTCTTAACTTTGTCGGGTTAATTCGTTTTCTGCAAGTTGCAGTTTTCGGTTTTTGTGGAGATTTTATAGGAGGTTGAGGCTTCCGATTGATTACAAAATAGGGTTTGCCGGAGCTGATGTTCGGCTGATTCTGTAAAAGACTAAGGAGTAAAATGGATTATGATAGTTACGCCCAAGAAGTTCTTAGGGCAACACTTTTTGAAGGACCTCAATATTGCCCGCAGCATTGCTGAAAGTTTGGAGATAACAAAGCCCACGAAGGTTTTGGAAATAGGTCCGGGAATGGGAGTCTTGACTCAGTTCCTTTTACAAAATGAGAATATAGATTTGCAGGTCGTGGAGCTGGACCGAGAGTCCGTGGCCTACCTGCAAGAGAACTTTCCAGCATTGGAGGGGCGTATAATAGAGGGAGACTTCCTCAAAATGGACCTTTCTAAACTGTATGGGGAGGGTGATTTGTTTGTGATAGGTAATTATCCCTATAATATTTCAAGCCAGATTTTTTTTAAGGTGTTAGCCAATCGGGATCATATTCCCGTTTGCTCCGGTATGATACAGAAGGAGGTGGCGGAACGTATCGCCGCAGCTCCCGGAACGAAGGCCTATGGTATATTGAGTGTGCTGTTGCAGGCTTTTTATGATATTGAATATCTGTTCACTGTCCACGAGTATGTGTTTGATCCTCCTCCGAAGGTCAAGTCGGCGGTGATAAGGATGAAGCGAAATTCTGTCTCCAAATTGGATTGTGACGAGACGTTGTTTGCGCAAGTGGTAAAGACGGGATTTAACCAGCGGAGAAAAATGATGCGCAACTCTCTGCAACCCATCTTGGGAAAGGATAATCCGGTGTACCAGTTGCCTCTGTTTACGAAACGTCCGGAACAGTTGAGCGTGGCGGAGTTCGTGGAACTGACGAATATCGTGGCGAAGAACAAGGTTCCCTAAGATTGCCGTCGGATAATGTGCCAATCCGTTCCTTGTCCTGGATTGGAAACTTGTGATAGTGAACCGATTTATTTATTTTATTAAGAAGAGAAATGAGACCTTCGGAAGTTAAATTATTCTATGTTGAGAATGGCCGTCTAAAGATAGCGAAGGATATTAATATACTGAAGACCGTTCCGTTGAGCAACTTCGTTTGGGTGGACCTTAACAACGTAACCCCAGAGACGGAGTCTGAACTGGAGCAGTTCTTGAAGATTTATATACAAGAGGAAGAGGAGATCGAAGAGATTGAGATTTCGTCCCGTTTCATTGAGACGGAAGACACGTTGGTGGCAAATTCCAATTTCCTTTTGGATTCGTATGAAAAAGAGCCTGTCTCTTTTATTTTGAAAAACGGAATATTGGTCTCCGTGCGTGACACGAATCTGAAGTCGTTCGACGAGACCATTAAGAAGATGTTCGCCAATTCCAAAATTTATCCTACGGGATACCATATATTTGTTGCCCTTTTGGAGACCCGGGTCGAGTATGATGCCGACATGATTGAGGACGCAACTTCGGAAATCAGTCGATTGAGTAAAAAATTGACGATAGCGGGTTCCGTAAACGAGGATGACTTGTTGGAGATAAAGAACCTTCAAGAAAAGACCATGCACCTGCGCGAGAATATCATCGACAAGCATCGTGTGGTTTCCAGCGTGATGCGTAGTGATTTGATTCCCGAAGAGCTGAAGCCTCGTCTAGGCTTGGTGATTAAGGATATCAACTCTTTGATTGAGCACACGAAGTTCGGTTTTGAGCGTCTGGACTATTTGCAGGATACGTTCTTGGGTTTGGTTAATATCGAGCAGAATAAGATTATCAAGATATTCACGGTCGTATCCGTTATCTTCTTGCCTCCTACGCTT
>JAFZKQ010000112.1 GCA_017553575.1 Paludibacteraceae bacterium | reverse complement strand
GAATTATGTTTGCTTGATTTGAGTAATTTGTGGTGATGATTTGAGAATTTTGTATGACAGATTTGAGCGTTTTGTGCTTTGAAATTGAGAACTTTTAGTGGGTGAATTGAGAATTTTGTTTAGTGAAATTGAGAATTTTGCGGATGAGATTTGATAATTTTGTGTGTATAAAATGAGAATTATGTCGGATTGATTTGAGTATTTTGTAGTGATGAATTGCGAATTTTATATAGTAGATTTGAGAATTATGTACTTTAAAATTGAGAATATTGTGAGTCTAAATTGAGAATTTTGTATGCCCTAAAATATGGTGCTTGGAGAAATCTACAAGATTTTCCTAACCAATAAAGTCGATATGGAAATCCATGTGCAGGTCTATCCGTTTCTTCTCAATATCAGAGAATGAGCATCTTGTAACTAGAAAATGTGAATTTTGTTTGGTAGATTTGCGAATTTTGCTCTATATTTGCATCTGTAAATAATGTATTGAAATATGTTTGCTCGTAAACAATATGTGATTTTAAAGGAACGACTTGCGGAGGATCGTGACAAGATTCAAGTGCTCGTTGGTCCTCGTCAAGTTGGAAAATCAACTGTCTTGAAACAAGTTCTTCGCGATATAGATATTCCTTATATGTATGTTACAGCCGATGTTGCCGAAACTGAGAGCCATACGTGGATTTCTGATATGTGGCAAACTGCTCGTTCGAAGATGAACATGAATGCAGCAAAGGAATATCTTTTGGTCATTGACGAAGTCCATAAGATTTCTAACTGGAGTGAGGTCGTGAAGAAAGAGTGGGATTTGGATACTTTCAACGATGTTAACATTAAGGTCGTTTTGTCTGGTTCTTCTCGGTTATTGCTGAAGGATGGCCTCACGGAGTCTTTGGCTGGACGTTTCGAATTGATTAAAATGTTGCATTGGAGTTTCTCCGAAATGAGGGAGGCGTTTGGAATTGATATCAGTCAATATATTTATTTCGGTGGTTATCCAGGTAGTGTTAAGTATATAGGTGATGCTCGGAGGTGGAGAACCTATGTCAAGGATGCCATCATCCGTCCGGCCATTGAAAGTGATATATTCAAGACCAAGGTTTTGTACAAGCCGGAATTGATGAGGAGGCTCTTTGAGTTGGGGTGTCTCTATTCGGGGGAGGAATTCTCCTTGAATAAGATGTTGGGAGAGTTGGTGGATGTTGGTAATGTGACCACATTGGCAAACTATCTTATCACATTGAACGAGTCTTGTTTGTTATGTGGCATGCATAAGTATGCGAACGACAACGCACGGAAATATAATTCCATACCGAAATTCATGGTCTATAATAGTGCCTTGTTGTCTGCTCAGTCGGGGGTCTCCTACGAGAAGGCTTATACAACGCCTAAATTATGGGGACGATGGGTGGAGAGTGCAGTCGGTGCATATTTGCTTAACAATTCGGATGAGTTGGATTATAAACTCTACTATTGGCGGGAGCGTGACGATGAGGTCGATTTTATTCTTCATCATCAAAATGGAATCATTGCGATAGAGGTGAAGAGCGGGCGGGTGACCTCGAATAGGGGACTCCCGTTGTTCAGGGAAAAGTTTCATCCGAAGGCATCTGTCGTGATTGGTTCGGACTATCTTTCTGTGGAAGATTTCCTCGCTTGTGATCTGGATAAGATGCTTCATATCTGGTTGGAATGATAATGGGACAGGTTCCTCTAACGATAGGGAAGGAGCCTGTCCAAAACTCTTATGTTTGGCTATGAACAAAAACTATTCCCCCTTGATTGACAAATGTCATCTTTTGAAAATTATCCTTGCCAATCTCGTTAAAAAGTGTTTGTGTCGTCCATAAATTTCTCCTCTTAATTCCTAGTTGTGAATAATTTTCGTACCTTTGCCTAAACTGAGATCCAAGGGGGTGCTTATTGGTGGATTCTGATGAATCTGGAGGCTGAGATTATACCCTAAGACCTGATTCGGTTAATACCGACGTAGGCATTTGGAAGGTGCATATTCTTTGTGTTTGTACGCATCCCCCTTTCGATCTGAAAATTTTTTAGGGATGCAAATAGAAATCAATGATCAAAAAGTGATTTGTGACGACGGACTTTCCTTGACGGAGGTGCTTCGTAGCCAGAACGTGCAGACAGATTACGTCGCTGTGGCGGTGGATTTGACAATCGTTCCCAAGACTGAGTGGGATGGTTTTGTTGTCCGTGATGGCAGTAAGATTATCATCATAAAGGCTGTTCAAGGAGGATGAGTATGTTCGAGCGGATTGTCATAACGACTCCCGATTGGTTCTCTGACGAGGCCCATTATTGCAATTCGTTGTTTTCGAATGGATTGCGTATACTCCATCTTAGGAAACCGAATGCGACGGAGGAGGAGTTATCCCATTTCATAGAGAAGATAGACCCTCGTTACCGTGGGCGTATCGTTCTCCATAGCCATTATGGGTTGGTGAAGCGCTATGCGTTGAAGGGTGTCCACTTGAAAATGTCATCAGTCGGCCTTTTCAAAGATTATGCGGATGCTTGTTCGGTCAGTGTCTCCTGTCATTCGTATGAGGAGATTCTCTCGTTACCTTTTCAGCCTGCTTATGTCTTTCTTAGTCCTTTGTTCGAGAGCGTGTCAAAGGTGGGCTATTCTTCCGATTATCAGTTCTTTGATAAGTCGAAATTGGAAGATGTGCATCGTCGAGGAATCTCCGTTATTGCCTTGGGTGGCATCACCTCGGATAAGGTTCCTCTTTGTCGTGATTTCGGCTTTGATGGAGTTGC
The DNA here is from genome assembly GCA_017553575.1 of Paludibacteraceae bacterium. GTDB lineage: Bacteria > Bacteroidota > Bacteroidia > Bacteroidales > Paludibacteraceae > RGIG10190. Next base: position 7,634 of record JAFZKQ010000112.1, on the reverse strand, counting down.
GGCTATTGGTTCTGTATGGAGTCATCCAGAAATGGCGGTTGCCCAATATCTGTTGTTGTCCACGCCTACGGTCGTTTCGATTGCAGGGTTTGACCCTTCGTCGGGTGCTGGTGTCAGCTCCGATTTGAAGGTGATGGAGACGCACGGAGTTTATGGCTTAGGTGTTGTCAGTGCTTTGACCTACCAGAATGAGTCCCAGTTCCAAAAGGCGGAATGGTGCACGAATGAGCAAGTCTTGGGTCAGTTGTCGCTTCTTTTGGATAAGCATACACCAGCCGTGGCTAAAATCGGAATGATTCAGGATAGTGCGCAGTTGTTGGCTGTTGTCTCTCTTCTGAGGCTACGTTGTCCTTCCATAAAGATTATTTGGGATCCGATTTTGAAGGCTACGGCAACGAACGATAAATTGCACGACTCTTTTTTCAAAAATCCGTTGCAAGAAGTTTTACAGGAGATTGATTTGATAACGCCCAACTTGTTGGAAGCGGCTGCCATATTCGGCACGACGGAACTCTCGTCGTTGGTAGAAGTGGCTCGAAAAGCGAAGGTCTCCATCTTGTTGAAAGGTGGTCATGGGGAGGATTCTTCTTCCGTCGACACGTTGATTTCTCCCGAAGGGGAAAAGACCTCGTTTTCTGTTGCCCGTTTGCCGTTCGACAAACATGGAACTGGCTGTTTCTTGAGCTCTGCCATAGCCTCTTACGTGTCGTTGGGCAAGACTTGGAAAGATGCCTGTGCCTTAGCGCAACGTGAGGTTTCCAATTTCTTGAAGTCGAATGCTTCGAGGTTGGGATTTCATGCCATGCAGAGGCATTCGGCGGATTTGCCGTCCATTGAGGATTGCCCTGTCATGTATATCACCGATCATCGGGAAGGCTATACGGTAGCCGAGCAAGTGGAGGCGGTCTGTCGCGGTGGTGTACGTTGGGTCCAACTGCGAATGAAAAATTCGACGGATGAGGAGATGCTTTCCGAGGGTTGGAAGGTAAAGGAGATCTGCCGTCGATACAATGCTGTTTTTATTATCAACGATAGGGTACATGTGGCTCGTCTCTTGGATGCGGATGGAGTTCATTTAGGTTTGTCTGATATGGATCCGTTGGAGGCGCGTCGCATCTTAGGCGACGGTAAAATCATCGGAGCCACTTGCAATACTTGTGAAGACCTGCTTTTGCGTAGTCGACAGAAGGTGGACTATGTGGGGGTAGGGCCGTTCCGTTTTACGACGACGAAGAAAAACTTGTCGCCCATGTTGGGGTTGGAGGGCTATCGAAACATCCTCTCTTATTGTGAGGATTCCCATATCCATATTCCGATTTTTGCTATCGGAGGCATTGTGGAGTCTGATTTGTCCTCCCTCTTTTCTGTGGGAATCACAGGCGTGGCCCTTTCCGGCACGATCCTGAAATCGGACAATCCGACGGAGACAGCAAGAAGAATCGTATTGAATTCAAATAAAGAAAAATATAAAATATAAATAGAAGATGGAAAAATTGGTTTTGGGAGGAGTGGAATTTTCTTCCCGTCTTTTTCTCGGTACGGGCAAGTTCTCTTGCAACGAGATGATGCGAAAGGCAATTATCGCTTCGGGTACGAACATGGTGACGCTTGCCATGAAGCGTGTCGATTTGAACAATTCAGAAGATGAGATGTTGCACCATGTGTTGGCAGACGGCATCCGTCTATTGCCCAACACGTCGGGTGTTCGTAATGCGGACGAGGCGGTTTTTGCAGCCCAGATGAGTCGTGAGGCATTCGGAACGAATTGGTTGAAGTTGGAGATCCACCCAGATCCTCGATATCTCTTGCCTGACTCGGTGGAGACCTTGAAGGCTACGGAGAAGTTGGCTAAGATGGGATTCATCGTTTTGCCTTATTGTCAGGCAGACCCAGTTCTTTGCCGCCAATTGGAGGAGGCCGGCGCAGCTGCTGTCATGCCTCTTGCTGCACCGATAGGAACGAATAGGGGATTGCAGACGAAGGATTTCATCCGCATTATCATTGAGCAAGCAGGTGTTCCTGTGGTTGTAGACGCTGGTTTGGGTGCGCCAAGTCATGCGGCTGAGGCCATGGAGATGGGAGCTAGTGCTTGTTTGGTCAATACAGCGATTGCGGTGGCAGAAGACCCTGTTGCCATGGCTGAGGCTTTTGCTATGGCCGTGAAGGCTGGCCGTATGGCATACGAGGCCGGCGTGGCTGCACCTGTGGTTTCAGGTGAGGCTGTGGCAAGTTCCCCTTTGACATCATTTTTAAACGATTGATTTTTTATGGAGAAAAAAGATTTCAAGTTAGAGTTCCCTAACTCAGAGAAAACATATATCAACGGAAAACTATATCCGGACATCAAGGTGGCTATGCGTAAGGTGAAATTGACTCCGACGGTCACCGAAGAAAACGGAGTTCGCACCGTTGTCGAGAATGATCCGATTTATGTCTATGATACGAGTGGTCCGTTCAGTGACCCGCAGGTGGACGTGGATTGCCGCAAGGGATTGCCAAGTCTTCGTGGTGCTTGGGTGGAAGAGCGTGGAGGCATAGAGCGCTTGTCGGATTTCACCTCTGAATATGGTCGTGCGCGCAATAGGGACAAGTCGTTGGATGCTGTCCGTTTCCCTGCCATCCCGTTGCCGCTTCGTGCCAAGGAGGGTTCCCATATTACGCAGATGTATTACGCCAAGGCGGGAATCATTACGAAGGAGATGGAGTATGTGGCGATTCGTGAGAACATGAATTGTGAAGCCTTAGGCATCCCTACCCATATAACTCCTGAGTTTGTCCGTGACGAGATTGCTGCAGGTAGGGCTGTCCTCCCCGCAAATATCAACCATCCGGAGGCGGAGCCTATGATTATAGGTCGTGGCTTCATGGTGAAGATTAACACGAACATCGGTAATTCAAGTACCTCTTCCGATATTGAGTCGGAAGTGGAGAAGGCGGTTTGGAGCTGCCGTTGGGGAGGAGATACGTTGATGGACCTCTCTACGGGCGACAATATACATGAGACTCGTGAGTGGATTGTCCGCAATTGTCCTGTTCCGGTCGGCACAGTGCCTATCTATCAAGCTTTGGAGAAGGTGAACGGACGTGTGGAAGATTTGAACTGGGAGATCTATCGTGACACGTTGATTGAGCAGTGTGAGCAGGGTGTCGATTACTTTACCATCCATTGTGGCATCCGTCTTCATAATGTCCATTTGGCCGATACACGTCTTTGCGGTATCGTGAGCCGTGGCGGTAGCATCATGTCCAAGTGGTGTTTGATCCACAAGAAGGAGAATTTCTTGTATGAGCATTTCGACGATATTTGTGACATCTTGGCTCAGTATGATGTGGCAGTCTCTTTGGGCGATGGTTTGCGTCCAGGTTCCATCCATGATGCGAATGATGCGGCTCAGTTTGCCGAGTTGGATACGATGGGTGAGTTGGTTCAACGGGCATGGGAGCGCAACGTGCAAGCCTTCATCGAGGGTCCAGGCCATGTGCCAATGCATAAGATCCGTGAGAATATGGAGCGTCAGATTGAGAAGTGCCACAATGCACCGTTCTATACGCTGGGCCCATTGGTGACAGACGTAGCTCCAGGCTATGACCATATCACAAGTGCGATCGGTGCGGCTCAGATCGGTTGGTTGGGTACGGCCATGTTGTGCTATGTGACGCCGAAGGAGCATCTTGGTTTGCCAGACAGGGAGGATGTCCGCAATGGTGTCATCGCCTATAAGATTGCGGCTCATGCGGCTGACATTGCCAAGGGACATCCGGGTGCGATGGTTCGTGACAATGCGTTGAGCAAGGCTCGTTATGAGTTTAGGTGGAAAGACCAATTCAACTTGAGTTTCGACCCTGAGCGAGCTTTGGAATATTACAAGATAGGAAGGCATGACAATGGCGAATATTGCACGATGTGTGGACCACATTTCTGTGCGATGAAGTTGAGCCATGATGTAAGGAAATGCGATAAATAGAGGAGGTAAATCAAAATGTTTAGTGAGGAATTAGAGAAATATTCGTGGAGTGAGACAACAGAAAGGATCTTGTCTAAAACGGATGCGGATGTTTTACGGGCCCTCTCGAAGGACCATTGCGATTTGGATGATTTTATGGCGATGGTTTCGCCTGCTGCCAGCAAGTATTTGGAGCGAATGGCGCAGTTGAGTCAACGATATACGTTGGAACGTTTCGGAAAGACTATTTCCATGTTTATCCCACTCTATTTGACGAATTCTTGTATGAATGGTTGTGTCTATTGTGGCTTCCATTCTGAGAATCCGATGAAAAGAACCATCTTGACTTATGATGAGATGGTCAATGAGTTTAAGGCCATCAAGAAATTGGCTCCTTTTGAGAATATCCTGATGGTTACGGGAGAGAATCCGGCCAAGGCGGGTGTCCCTTATTTGGCGAAGTCTCTCGACTTGGCGAAGGAGTATTTCAGTAGCCTCAAGTTGGAGGTGATGCCTTTGTCGACGGAGGAGTATCGTGAGTTGACGGAGCATGGCTTGACGGGTGTGATCTGTTTCCAAGAGACCTACAACAAGAACCGATACAACATCTATCACCCTCGTGGTATGAAATCGAAGTTCGATTGGAGGGTCAATGCGTTCGACCGTATGGGAGAGGCTGGCGTGCATACCATCGGTATGGGTGTCTTGATCGGCTTGGAGGATTGGCGTACGGATTGTACGATGATGGCGTTGCACCTCCGTTATTTGCAGAAGCATTATTGGAAATGTAAGTACAGTGTCAATTTCCCTCGTATGCGTAGGGCGGAGAATGGTGGATTTGAACCGAATTTCGTCATGAGCGACCGTGAGTTGGCTCAGCTTACTTTTGCCATGCGTATATTCGACCACGATGTGGACATCTCTTATTCTACTCGTGAGTTGCCTTCTTTCCGTGACCACATGTGCACCTTGGGTGTTACGACGATGAGTGCGGGTAGCAAGACGGAGCCGGGCGGCTACTACTCTTATCCTCAGACATTGGAGCAATTCCATGTCAGCGATGAGCGTCCTGCTTGTGAGGTGGATGCCGCAATCCGGGCGGCTGGACGTGAACCTGTCTATAAAGATTGGGACTTGGTTCTTCAATGATAGATTTAGGACTCTCGTGATCAATTCGCGGGAGTCCTTTTCTTTTTTGTTTGCTGGACGTTATGCTTTTTAATAAATGTCATCTTTCTGGTGGGGCATTGTATGGGGGGAGATGGAAAATTTGACTATTTTTGCTTTGTTCAAAAAATACAAGCTATGACTAGAATTTTTAAATATTTTTCCTCTGTGCTTATGGTAGGTACGTCGTTTATCTCTTGTTCACAATCCGATGGTAAGTCTGAAAAGGACGCCGCTCTTATTGATAAAGAAGTGGATGCTCTTTATGAGCGTATGACGCAGGAAGAACGATTGGCGCAGTTGCAAGGTCGTCATCTGGATCTCTTTTTTAAGGGAGATACATTGGATACGGCAAAATGTAGGGCAGAGTTGTCCAATGGTATAGGTCATTTTTCTCAATATGCTGTTACCCAGCGAAAAACACCGGAACAATTGCGGGATATGGTGGCTCAGATGCAGGCGTGGTTGATGAAGAATACGCCGAATGGCATCCCTGCCTTGTTCCATGAAGAGGCCTTGACGGGGTTGGCATCCTATGGGGCGACGGTCTATCCGCAGCAAGTGGGCTTGGCTTGCTCGTTCAATCCTGAATTGGCGAAGCTGAAGACGGATTATACGGCTACGGGTTTCCGAAAAATAGGAGGAGCTTTGGCCCTTTCTCCTATGGTGGATGTGGTTCGTAATCCCTCCTTCAATCGGTTGGAGGAGTCTTATGGAGAAGATGGCTATCTGTCTGCTGTGATGGGCGTGGCGTTTGTTCGGGGATTGCAGCATGAAGGGGATCTTCGTAGTGGTGTGGCTGCTTGCAGTAAGCATTTCTTGGGTTATGGCGGTGGCGGCAACGCAGAAGAAAAGGAGTTGATGGAGGATATCCTCATGCCTCACGAAACCATCATCCGATTGGGGGGTAGTAAGGTCTTGATGACTGGATACCATGATTTCCAAGGGGAGAAATGTGTTGCCAACAAAAAACTTCAAACGGATTTGTTGCGAAACTATCTGCATTTTGAGGGCGTGACGGTGAGCGATTATGGTTCGATTGACCAATTGCAGGGTGAGTCGGATGTGCGTAAGGCTGCAGACGCCATCAATGCAGGCAATGATGTGGATTTCCCGGATGGCAATTGTTATAAATATCTCTCGGAGGCTTTGGCGCAAGGTTGGGTCAACCAAGAGACGATAGCTTCGGCGGTGAAACGGGTGTTGCGTCTGAAGTGGAAACTCGGACTCATGGATAAGGACGCCAAATTGTACGAGACAGGGGCTATTGAGTTTGATACGAAACAGGAGCGTGAATTGGCTTATCAGTTGGCTATCCAATCGGTTGTCCTCTTGAAAAACAGTGGTGTTCTTCCTCTGAATCAGCCTGCAAAAATTGCTTTGGTCGGACCGAATGCGAATAGTATGTGGGGAATGTTGGGCGATTATACCTACCATTCCATGCGTTATTTCTGGCAACGGGAGATTGAGGACGCCCTTCATCCTCGTATCGTGACATTAAAGGAGGGAATGAGTTCTAAACTTCCACAAGGATACGACTTCTCTTATAGCCGAGGTTGTGAATGGACGGAGAAGGTCGAGACTATCATCGAGGATGGGGGAGACGCACGTGCGGCTTATATGAAGTCTATCCAAGACCGTATGATTGACAGTGGAGAAAAGGCAGATTGGAATGAGGCGATTCGTACGGCAGCGCAAAGCGATGTGATTGTTGCGGCAATGGGTGAGAATGTGATTCTATGTGGTGAGAATCGTGACCGTACTTCGTTGCGTTTGCCAGGAAGACAGGAGGAGTTTGTACAGCAATTGATTGCTACGGGCAAGCCTGTTGTCTTGATCGTCTTTGGCGGACGTGCGCAGGTGATTTCTTCGATAGCAGATAAGTGTGCCGCTGTGATTCAAGCCTGGTATCCGGGCGAAGAGGGAGGAAATGCCCTTGCGGATATTCTGTATGGAAACGTTTCTCCTTCGGGAAAATTGAGTGTCAGCTATCCTGCTGAGGAAATTCACGAGCCGATATGCTATAATTATGGTTTGTCGAACGATAAGCGCATAGCCTATCCATTTGGGTATGGTCTCTCTTATACGACGTTTAAGTATTCCGATTTGAATCTGCAAGCATCGGCCACTACCAATTCCAAGGTGGATTTGAGTTGTTCAATCACCAATGAGGGCAACTTTGATGCGGATGAGATTGTTCAACTCTATATCTCGCCAGCTGATTCGTCTCAACAATTGAAACCAATCCAATTGCAAGGCTTCCAACGCGTTTCGTTGAAGAGCGGTGAGACAAAAACAGTTTCGTTTACGCTCTCTTCTCAGCAGTTTGGCTATTATGGGGAAGGGCATTGGATGGTGGATCCTGGTGTTTATGAGGTTAAGGTAGGAGCATCTTCGGCAGACATTCGTTTGAAGGGCGTAGTCGAGTTGAAGGGCGAACCCTATAAGTTGGATCTCCGGACATACTACTTCGAGGGGCAAGATAAATTTTTAGTGAATTCTAAATATGTTGTTGGTTCCCCT
>JAFZKQ010000111.1 GCA_017553575.1 Paludibacteraceae bacterium | reverse complement strand
CGGGTCAGATGTTTGCCTACGGCTTCCTTCAGATTCCACCTCACGATGGACACCCTTGCTTTCGGCTGTAGCCTTCCCACTGTTAGGGCGGCTTGGGGACTTACACCCGTTAGAGTACGTTCGTGCTGGGCGAACAAAAAAGAGGAGGATACACAAAGTATACCCTCCTCCACAATATAAGGAATTCTATTATTCTGCAACTTTCTCCTCTGATGCAGGAGCCTCAGTAGAAACCTCTTCTGCAACGACATCCGTAGCTGCCTCTTTCTTCTTAGAAGAACGACGAGTACGAGTAGACTTCTTTGCAGATTGCTTCAACATGTTCTCGTTGAAGTCAACAAGTTCGATGAAGCAAGTTTCAGCAGCGTCACCCAAACGGAAACCCGTCTTAATGATACGAGTGTAACCACCAGGACGCTTATCAATAGCTCTTGATACCGTAGAAAACAACTCCTTGATAGCCTCTTTATTTTGGAGATAACTGAACACAACCCTACGAGAGTTGATAGAATCATCCTTTGACTTTGTCAATAGAGGCTCAACATACTTTCTCAAAGCCTTAGCCTTAGCAACCGTAGTATTAATTCTCTTGTGCATAATCAAAGAGCAAGCCATATTTGAAAGCATAGCGGCCCTATGAGCATGAGTTCTACTAAGGTGGTTGAAATTTTTATTATGTCTCATTGTATTTACTCTTTATCTAATTTATATTTTGAGATATCCATACCAAATGACAGGTTAAGGTTATCCAATAATTGATCCAATTCTGTCAAAGACTTCTTTCCGAAGTTTCTAAACTTGAGCAGGTCGTTCTTGTTAAATACAACCAATTCTCCAAGAGTTTCAACATCAGCAGCCTTCAAACAATTCAACGCACGAACCGACAAATCCATATCGACAAGCTTGGTCTTCAACAACTGGCGCATATGCAATACCTCCTCATCGAATTCCTCATTACCATCTGAATCACCTGAATCCAAAGTAATCTTCTCATCAGAGAACAACATGAAATGGTAAATAAGAATCTTAGCAGCTTCCTTCAAAGCCTCTTTCGGATGGATTGAACCGTCAGTCTTGATTTCAAGAACCAACTTCTCATAATCCGTCTTTTGCTCCACACGGTAATTCTCTACAGAATACTTCACGTTCCTGATAGGGGTGAAGATAGAGTCTATAGCGATAACACCGATTTCAGAACCAGGGATACGGTTCTCATCAGCAGGAACATAACCACGTCCCTTACCGATAGTCATCTCCATCTGGAACTTAGCACTAGGATCCAAACGACAAATCACAAGATCAGGGTTCAAAACCTCAAAACCTGTCAAACTCTTAGTTATATCCCCAGCCTTGAACACTTCGGTACCCGAAACGGTAATAGTAACCTTTTCGTTTTCAACCTCTTCAACTTTCTGTTTGAAACGAACTTGCTTCAAGTTTAGGATAACATTGGTTACATCTTCTATTACACCTGGAATTGCGGAAAATTCGTGAGACACACCGTCAATCTTTATTGAAGTGATTGCGAAACCCTCCAAAGAAGAAAGCAAGATACGTCTTAAAGCATTTCCGATGGTAATACCATAACCTGGCTCTAACGGACGAAATTCAAACTTACCTTGAAAATTGTCCGACTCCAACATTATAACTTTATCGGGTTTTTGAAATGCTAATATAGCCATGGATTAATTATTATTTAGAGTACAATTCGACGATCAGTTGTTCTTTGATATTCTCTGGAATATCAGCTCTCTCTGGCAAATGAAGGAACTTACCAGACATAGAAGTGTTATCCCACTCTAGCCAAGCATATTTGCTGTGGTTGAAACCAGCCAAAGCATCTGCTACAACCTCCAAAGACTTAGACTTCTCGCGAACGCCAATAACTTGACCTGGCTTAATTGTATATGACGGAATGTTCACTACAGAACCATCAACTACAATGTGCTTGTGAGACACAAGCTGGCGTGCTGCAGCACGAGTTGGAGCGATTCCCAAACGGAATACTACGTTATCGAGACGGCTTTCCAACAATTGCAACAATACCTCACCCGTAATACCCTTTGTTCTTGTTGCTTTTTCGAACAAGTTACGGAATTGTCTTTCCAAGACTCCGTATGTGTACTTAGCCTTTTGCTTCTCGTTCAACTGAATACCATACTCTGAAGTCTTCTTACGTCTGTTAACACCATGTTGGCCAGGAGGGAAATTTCTCTTAGACAACACTTTATCAGGACCGAAGATAGCCTCACCGAATTTACGTGCAATTCTCGTTTTAGGACCTATATATCTAGCCATTTTTCAAATTTTGTTTTTATTTCCAAACCTTGAATCGTGCAGCCGCGATTGCAGAGAGGTTTAAAATGCAATCTATTCACAATTGCGAGATTCGAAAGAAATTTGTAAATATTAAACTCTACGCTTCTTAGGTGGTCGACAACCGTTATGTGGTAGTGGCGTTACGTCTATAATCTCCGTCACTTCAATACCTGCTCCATGAACAGTCCTTATTGCAGACTCACGTCCGTTTCCTGGACCCTTCACATAAGCCTTCACCTTTCTCAAACCAAGATCATATGCGACTTTGGCACAATCCTGAGCTGCCATTTGAGCTGCATATGGAGTGTTCTTCTTAGAACCTCTAAAGCCCATCTTACCAGCAGATGACCAAGAAATAACTTGTCCTTCTGAATTAGTCAAAGAAACAATGATGTTGTTGAAAGATGAATGAACATGAAGTTCACCATTTGCGTCAACTTTTACTACCCTTTTTTTGGTTGCTACTACTTTTTTTGCCATATATCCTTATATTAAAATAGCGTTATTAGCTAACTATTACTTAGTTGCCTTCTTCTTGTTAGCAACAGTCTTCTTCTTACCCTTACGAGTACGAGCGTTATTCTTTGTGCTTTGGCCTCTCAAAGGCAAGCCCAAACGATGACGAATACCACGGTAGCAACCAATATCCATCAAACGCTTAATGTTCAATTGAACTTCAGAACGGAGGTCTCCCTCTACCTTGTAGTTCGCACCGATGATCTCACGGATCTTTGATGCTTGCTCATCCGTCCAATCCTTTACTTTGATGTTCTTATCAACACCAGCGCCTTCCAAAATTTTGTTTGCTGCACTACGGCCAATTCCGTAGATGTAAGTCAAACCAATCTCGCCTCTCTTGTTTTGCGGCAAATCTACACCAACTATTCTTATAGCCATAAACTAATTTTTTGCAAAAATAATAAAATTATCCTTGACGTTGTTTATACTTTGGGTTTTTCTTGTTAATAACATACAAACGACCCTTTCTCCTTACTAATTTACATTCAGGAGTGCGTTTCTTCAATGAAGCTCTAACTTTCATATCCTAATACTTATTATTTATATCTAAAAGCAATACGTCCCTTTGTCAAATCGTATGGAGACATCTCTACCCTCACCTTGTCGCCTGGCAATATCTTAATGTAATGCATACGCATCTTGCCAGAAATATGAGCGGTAATCTCATGACCATTTTCCAATTCGACACGAAACATGGCATTTGACAATGCCTCTACTATTGTGCCATCTTGCTCTATCGCAGCTTGCTTAGCCATATTCAACTCACGTTTTTCCTAAAACTTGATCAATATACTCAAATGAAGACAAAATATCAGCCTTACCCTTTCTAACGACAACCGTATGTTCATAGTGGGCGGCCCAAGAGCCATCAACAGTTCTTGCCGTCCAGCCATCGCCTTCGATGCGGATATAACGACTGCCCGAATTGACCATTGGCTCTATAGCAATAACCATGCCATTTCTCAACACCTCTCCGAAGCCCGACCGCCCGTAATTGGGCACCTTCGGTTGTTCATGCATGCTTCGTCCGATTCCATGACCGACCATTTCTCGAACAACAGAAAAGCCTGCGGACTCACAATGTGTCTGAATAGCACAACTGATATCGCCTATCCGATTGCCTTCAACCGCCATTTCGATTCCCTTATAAAGGGCCTCTTTCGTGACGTCCAACAATCTTTTGGACTCTTCAGAAATCTCGCCGACAAAAAATGTGTAGCAAGAATCACCATGGAAACCATTCTTAACAGCGCCACAATCGACTGAAACGATATCCCCCCTTTTTAAAACATAACCGGAAGGGATTCCATGGACAACTTGGTCATTGACAGAGACACATATAGAATTCGGGAAACCCTCATAACCCAAGAAACTGGGATAAGCTCCACAACTCCTAATAAACTTTTCCGCAACTGCATCCAACTGCAAAGTCGTGACACCTTCACGAATATGTTTACCGACCTCTGCCAAGGTACGAGCAACGATTAGGTTGCTCTCGCGCATCAATTCTACCTCTTCATCCGTTTTTAGGTATATCATGATATCAATAAGCCTCGTATCCTGACCTACCTCTGATTCTACCAGACTTGAGCAAGCCATCGTAATTATGGCTCAATAGATGACCTTCTATTTGCTGCAATGTATCCAAAACGACACCCACCATAATCAACAATGAAGTGCCACCGAAAAATTGAGCGAACTGTTGAGACACGTCAAAAAATCTTGCGACAGCTGGCAAAATGGCAATAAGTGCCAAAAAGACAGAGCCTGGAAGTGTCAATTTTGACATGATATCATCAATATAGTCAGCAGTATCTGTACCTGCCTTGATACCTGGAATGAAACCTTGGTTACGTTTCAAATCCTCAGCCATCTGCGTTGGGTTAATCGTAATTGCCGTATAGAAATACGTAAAGAGAATAATCAACACAGCGAACAACAAGTTGTATGGCCAATGATCAGGATTCAAAAGAGTAGACAAAATTGAATTGTCGTCAGTTGACAAGAACGGAGCTACCACCAATGGGATGAACATAATAGCCTGCGCAAAGATGATTGGCATCACGTTCGCAGCATTCACCTTCAAAGGCAAATATTGACGAGCTCCACCAAACGCACGCTTAGTAGTTCCAATCATTTGCTTAGCATACTGAATCGGAATTTGTCTCACACCTTGAACCAAAAGAACCGAAGCACCTATAACCAACAAGAAGAATACAAATTCCAACAAGAACTTGATCAAACCACCACCACCTTTATCGAACAAACAAGATATAACCTCTTGCGTAAGTGCGCCAGGAAACCTTGCAATAATACCGACCAAGATGATGAAAGATATACCATTACCGACACCCTTGTCAGTAATACGCTCACCCAACCACATGACGAACATACTGCCCGCACACAAGATAATCGTCGAAGAAATGTAGAACCACGCCGTTTCAGGCATAGCGCCATTCATTTTTACCGACAAGTTGATCAAATATGACGGACCTTGGAACAAAAGGATTGCCACAGTCAAGAAACGAGTATATTGCGTAATCTTACGACGACCACTCTCTCCTTCACGCTGCATCTTTTGGAATGCAGGGACAGCGACAGTCAACAATTGAATCACGATGGAAGCCGAGATGTAAGGCATGATTCCCAAAGCAAAAATAGAAGCATTAGAAAACGCTCCTCCTGAGAACATATCCAACAATGACATCAAGCCTTCCTGAGTCTGGGTATGAAGTTCACTAAGTCCTTCCGGGTTGATTCCCGGAAGAACTATAAATGAACCAAATCGGTATATCAAAACAAATAAAACTGTTATGAGGATACGGGTTCTAAGATCCTTGATCTCCCATATATTGTTTATTGTTTCTAAAAACTTCATCTTTACTCAAGAATTACAGCATTACCACCTGCAGCTTCGATAGCCTTCTTTGCAGACTCAGAGAAAGCATGAGCAGAAACGGTCAACTTTGCAGACAAAGAACCATTGCCCAAAATCTTAATCAAATCCTTTGAAGAAGCATAACCAGCGGACTTCAAAACTTCCAAATCAACAGCACTAACACCTTTCTCGTCAGCTATTTTCTGCAAAGTCTCAATATTAATTGCCTTGTACTCTATTCTGTTGATATTCTTAAAACCGAACTTAGGCAAACGACGTTGCAAAGGCATTTGACCACCCTCAAAACCGATCTTTTGAGAATAACCAGAACGAGACTTAGCACCTTTATGACCTCTTGTAGAAGTTCCACCCTTACCAGAACCTGGTCCACGACCAATTCTCTTTCTGGCCTTGACAGAACCCTCTGCAGGTTTCAAATTACTCAAATCCATATCTAAATCTTTTTTAGTTTTCTAACCTCTTTAATTATTCAATAACAACAACCAAGTGCTTAACTGTAGAAACCATTCCTAAAATTTGCGGAGTAGCCTCGTGTTCAACAACAGAGTTGATCTTCTTAAGTCCAAGAGCTGCCAAAGTAGCCTTTTGGTTCTTTGGAGCACCAATCTTACTTTTTACTTGCTTAATCTTAATTTTAGCCATAATCACTCTATCTATTTATCCCTTAAACACCTTACTCATTGAAACACCACGGTTCTGAGCCACTGTAAATGGATCTCTCAACTCGCTGAGAGCTTGAACAGTTGCCTTCACCAAATTATGAGGGTTAGAAGAACCTTTAGACTTTGCCAAGACATCCGTAATGCCGACGCTCTCCAAAACGGCACGCATAGCACCACCAGCCTTAACTCCCGTACCATGGGATGCAGGTCTCAAAAGAACCTCAGCACCGCCGAACTTAGCCTCTTGCTCGTGAGGGATAGTACCCTTCAATACAGGGACCTTAACCAAGTTCTTCTTAGCAGCCTCGACACCCTTTGCAATCGCTGCAGTTACCTCACTGGCCTTACCCAATCCGTAACCTACGATGCCATCCTCATTTCCTACAACTACTATAGCTGCGAAACTAAAAGTACGACCTCCTTTTGTTACTTTTGTAACACGATTGATAGCAACCAATCTATCCTTCAACTCCAAGTCGTTAGTTGTTTTAACTTTACTATTTTCTCCAGCCATAATAATTAAAATTTAAGACCACCTTTGCGGGCTGCATCAGCCAATTCCTTAACTCTACCATGGTACAAATAACCATTACGGTCAAATACAACCTCTGAAACTCCTGCTTCCTGAGCCTTCTTAGCAACAAGTTCGCCTACCTTAGCAGCTTGTTCCTTCTTAGGCATCTTCTCAGTAAAACCAAGAGACGAAGCAGAAGCCAATGTCTTGCCAGCGATATCATCGATTACCTGAACATAGATTTGCTTGTTGCTTCTAAATACGGTCATACGAGGGCGCGCTGCAGATCCAGAAATCTTCGCTCTGATACCCCTCTTTATCTTGATTCTTCTTTTTATCTTATCAATCATAACAATAACGATTTACGTAAATTATTTAGCGCCAGCAGACTTACCAGCCTTTCTACGGATTACCTCGCCAACGAACTTAACACCCTTACCCTTGTAAGGCTCAGGCATACGGAAAGAACGAATCTTTGCACAAACCTGACCTATAAGTTGCTTGTCGCAGCTCTCCAAAATAACCAATGGGTTTTGGTTACGCTCACTCTTCGTCTCAATCTTGATTTCCTTAGGCAACTGCAAGAAAATGTTGTGGGTATAACCCAACGCGAACTCAAGGACTTGACCTTGATTAGAGACACGATAACCGACACCAACAAGTTCCAACTCCTTCTTATAACCTGTTGAAACACCAACAACCATGTTGTTGATCAAAGAGCGGTACAAACCGTGCATAGAACGTTGAGCTGGCTCGTCAGACTTTCTTGACAATGAAACCTGACCGTCCTTCACCTCGACATCAATACTTGGATTAACTGCTTGAGAAAGCTCACCCTTAGGGCCCTTTACCGTAACTATGTTATCCTTTACCGAAACTGTAACTCCAGATGGAATACTAATTGGTAACTTTCCTATTCTTGACATTTACAATTCCTCCTATTATTAATAAACGAAACATAAAACCTCGCCACCAACTTTCAAGTCGCGAGCTTCCTTATCAGTCATAACACCCTTGGATGTTGATACGATAGCGATACCAAGTCCGTTGAGAACCCTTGGCAAATCCTTGTAACCAACATATTTACGCAAACCTGGAGTCGAAACTCTCTTCAAGTTTTTGATTGCATTTACTTTGTTAACGGGATCATACTTCAAGGCAATCTTGATTGTGCCTTGAGGACCGTCTTCTACGAACTTGTAGTTCAAGATATAGCCCTTGTCGAGCAATATCTTAGTAATCTCTTTTTTCAAATTTGAGGCAGGCACCTCCAAAACGCGATGTTTTGCTTGGATAGCGTTCCTCAATCTTGTTAGATAATCTGCTATTGGATCTGTCATAATAATAATTAATAAATTGATCAGGTCTCCCCTGACAATATTTAAAACTAAATTACCAGCTTGCCTTCTTTACGCCAGGGATCAAACCGGCAGAAGCCATCTCACGGAATTGGATACGGGAAATACCGAATTGACGCATGTAACCCTTAGGCCTTCCGGTAAGCTTGCAACGATTGTGCAAGCGAACTGGAGAAGCATTCTTAGGCAACAACTGCAAAGCCTCGTAATTTCCTTCAGCCTTCAATCGTGCTCTCTTTTCTGCATATTTGGCGCAAAGTTTTGCTCGCTTTACCTCGCGAGCCTTCATTGATTCTTTTGCCATCTCTTATCTTTTAATGTTTTTGAATGGTAAACCAAATTCCTTCAACAAAGCATAACCTTCCTCGTCCGTCTTTGCTGACGTTACAAAGGTAATATTCATTCCTAACAATTTCGTTATAGAATCGATATTAATTTCTGGGAAAATGATTTGTTCCTCTATTCCTACTGTATAATTGCCCTTTCCGTCAAGCTTGGACTCGATACCCTTGAAGTCGCGGATACGAGGAAGAGCCACGCGAATGAATCTCTCCATGAACTCGTACATTCTCTCACGACGCAAAGTGACACGAACGCCGATTGGCATTTTCTTTCTCAACTTGAAGTTTGAGATATCCTTCTTTGACAAGGTAGGCACTGCCTTTTGACCTGTAATAGTTGTCAACTCGTTGATAGCCGTCTCGATGATCTTCTTGTCAGCCACAGCTTGACCCAAACCTTGATTGATGACGATCTTCTCAAGAACAGGGACTTGCATTGACGACTTATAGCCGAATTGAGACATTAAAGCAGGCGCAATGCGTGTTTTGTATTCTTTCTTTAGACTAGCCGTATCCATTATTTAATCTCCTCCTTTGATTTTACCGCAACACGAATTTTCTTGTCATCCTTGAACTCGATCTTAACGCGAGTAGGCTTACCTGAAGCTGGATCCACAAGATTCAAATTTGAAATATGAATAGGAGCCTCTTTTTGAATAAATCCGCCTTGAGGATTCTTTGCACTAGGCTTGGCACTCTTTTTTACCATATTCACACCCTCTACGATTGCACGTTGCTCTTTGACGAGGACACGCAAAACTTGACCAGTCTTACCCTTGTCGTCACCTGCATTTACGTAAACGGTATCGCCTTTTTTGATATGTAATTTACCCATTACTCTTAAATTTACTTGATTAAAGCACCTCTGGAGCCAATGAAACAATCTTCATATTAGTAGCACGAAGCTCTCTGGCAACAGGACCAAAGATACGGCTCGCCCTCATTTCCCCAGCCGCATTCAAAAGAACGCATGCATTGTCGTCAAAACGGATATAGGAGCCGTCGGCACGCCTAACTTCCTTCTTGGTACGAACGACAACTGCCTTAGAAACCGTACCTTTCTTCATATCACTTGAAGGGATGACATTCTTTACTGTAACAACAATAACATCTCCCACCGTAGCATAACGCTTCTTAGTACCGCCAAGTACACGGATACACAAAGCCTCCTTGCCACCACTGTTATCAGCTATAACTAACCTTGATTCTTGCTGTATCATAATTATTTAGCTCTTTCGATGATTTCAACTAATCTCCATCTCTTTGTTTTGCTCAAAGGACGAGTCTCGCGGATTCTAACTGTGTCGCCGATATGACACTCCTGATTCTCATCATGAGCGTGATATTTTTTCGTCTTATTGACGAACTTTTGATAAATCGGGTGTTTTTCCTTCCACTTTACAGTGACCGTGATGGTTTTGTCCATCTTGTCGCTGGAAACAACGCCCTGTCTTTCTTTTCTTAAGTTTTTCATTTCAATCAAGCCCAATTGTTATTATTTATTAAGTTCTCTCAGACGCAACTCAGTCTTCATACGTGCGATGTCTTTACGAATAAGCCTAAGTTGAGATGAATTCGCCAATGGAGAAACGGCGTGAGTCAACTTCATGCGGTCATAATCCTTAACTTGATCCGCCAACTTGTTTTGAAGATCCTCGGTTGTCAATCCTTTAATTTCTGCTGATTTCATAAAAATTACGCATTTTGAGTTTGAGAGTCATAATCTCTTCTAACAATAAACTTAGTGGTAATTGGCAACTTTTGAGCTGCGAGACGCAATGCCTCCTTAGCGATCTCAAAAGATACTCCCTCCACCTCTATAATAATTCTACCTGGAGTGATTGGGCATACGAACCCTTCCGGATTACCTTTACCCTTACCCATACGCACCTCAGCAGGCTTCTTAGTGATTGGCTTATCAGGGAATATTCTAATCCAAATCTTACCTTGTCTTTGCATATAACGCGTTACAGCAATACGCGCAGCCTCGATTTGACGTCCCGTAATCCACTTGGATTCCAACGCCTTGATACCGAAAGAACCGAATGCGAGTTGGTTGCCCCTTTGAGCGTTACCCTTCATCCGTCCCTTCTGCTGTCTTCTGAACTTTGTCTTCTTAGGTTGTAACATTTCTCTTCCTTAAATTCAAATTCGATAAACAGAATTACTTTCTCTTTTTCTTGAAGCCTTTACCGCTGTTATTAGAAGAGTTTCCGCTTCTACCAGTTTCCTTAGCAGCAGTGAATGAAGGAGCCAAGTCTTTCTTGCCATAAATCTCTCCACGGCAAATCCAAACCTTGACGCCAATCAGACCAACCTTAGTCAAAGCCTCAGCTTGAGCATAATCGATATCAGCCCTGAAGGTATGCAATGGAGTCCTACCCTCTTTATACATCTCGGAACGAGCCATCTCGGCGCCATTCAAACGGCCGGAAACTTGGATCTTGATACCCTCAGCTCCCATACGCATTGTAGATGCGATAGCCATCTTTGTAGCACGACGGTAAGCGATCTTGCCCTCGATTTGGCGAGCAACGTTGTTAGCAACGATAACTGCGTCCAACTCTGGCCTTTTCACCTCAAAGATGTTGATTTGAACATCCTTGTCCGTAATCTTCCTCAATTCTTCCTTCAACTTATCAACCTCTTGGCCACCCTTACCGATGATGATACCTGGACGAGCAGTACAAACGGTGATAGTGATAAGCTTCAACGTACGTTCGATAACAATTCTTGAAACGCTAGCCTTTGCAAGACGGGCATTCAGATACTTTCTGATTTTAGCATCTTCTAAAATAGTATCGCCGTAGTTCTTTCCTCCAAACCAATTAGAATCCCAACCTTTGATGATTCCCAAACGGTTACTTACTGGATTAACTTTCTGTCCCATCTAACAATTAATTTTGGTTAACGTTTTCTAATCTATCAACGAATATAGTAACATGGTTAGAACGCTTGCGAATTCTGTAACCCCTTCCTTGAGGTGCAGGGCGAAGTCTCTTCAACATCTTAGCTGAATCGACATAAATCTTAGACACATAAAGATCGCCGCTCTCTGCCTTAGTATCGTTCTTCTGTTCCCAATTTGCAATGGCAGAACGCAACAACTTCTCCAAGCTAATAGAAGCACTCTTGTTAGAATACTTCAAGACACTAAGAGCTCTGTATGCCTCCATGCCCCTGATGATGTCAGCGACAAGACGCATCTTGCGAGGAGACGAGGGAACATTGTTCAACTTAGCGAAATAGAGAGATTTCATCTCTGCTTTCCTTGCTTCCGCTGCATTATATTTTCTTTTACCCATTTCTGTTATAACTTTTGTAATTTCTTCCTACTCACGGATTATTTTTTCTTATTTCCTCCGTGACCTCTAAAGTTACGAGTTAAAGAGAATTCACCAAGCTTGTGACCAACCATGTTCTCTGTAACGTATACCGGAATGAATTTATTACCATTATGAACTGCAATTGTATGACCGACGAAGTCTGGTGATATCATTGAAGCTCTTGCCCAAGTCTTGATGACGGATTTCTTTCCGCTCTCATTCATTGCGAGAACCTTCTTTTCAAGTTTCACATTGATATATGGGCCTTTTTTTAGTGATCGACTCATAAAATTACCTTTTTATTGATTACTTTTTCCTTCTTTCAATAATATACTTATTTGAAGTGTTCTTAGGTGCTCTTGTCTTGAAGCCCTTAGCCAACAAGCCCTTACGAGATCTTGGATGACCTCCGGACTGACGACCTTCACCACCACCCATTGGGTGATCTACTGGGTTCATACAAACAGCACGAGTGCGTGGGCGACGGCCCAACCAACGAGAACGACCAGCCTTACCTGAACGCTCCAACGCGTGGTCAGAATTACCGACAGCACCAACTGTCGCCTTACAAGAACAAAGTATCATTCTGGTCTCACCAGAAGGTAACTTCACGATTGCGTATTTTCCTTCTCTCGAAGTCAATTGCGCATAAGTTCCAGCCGAACGAACCAAAGCTGCTCCTTGGCCTGGACGCAACTCCAAGTTGTGGATAACAGTACCAAGCGGAATATTCTGCAATGGCAATGTGTTACCTACTTCTGGGGATGCTTCTGATCCAGACATCAATTGCTGACCAACTTGCAATCCATTAGGTGCAAGGATGTAACGCTTCTCTCCGTCAGCGTAAAACAACAAAGCGATACGAGCCGAACGGTTCGGATCGTATTCGATTGTCTTTACGACTGCAGGAACACCGTCTTTATCCCTCTTGAAATCAATTACTCTATACTTTCTCTTGTGGCCACCACCAATGTAACGCATTGTTAGCCTTCCTACATTATTACGGCCTCCCGTCTTGGAATAACCGCATACAAGAGATTTTTCTGGTGCATTCGAGGTAATTGTCTCGAATGCGCCAATAACTTTGTGTCTCTGCCCCGGTGTTGTGGGTTTGAATTTACGAACAGCCATTTCTATTTATTAAATATTGCTATAAAAATCTATCGAATCGCCTTCCTTCAATGTCACATAAGCCTTCTTATACGCAGCTGTCTTGCCATTGATGACACCAGCCTTCGTATAACGGCTCTTATTCTTTCCTGCAACTTGCAATGTGTTTACAGAAACTACAGTAACACTATACATGTCCTCGATCGCCTTCTTGATTTCGAGTTTATTAGCCTTTGGAGACACACGAAAGCCATAGCGAGAGTACTTATCGCCTAGGCTTGCCATCTTCTCTGTCAATATCGGTTTAATTATGATTCCCATCCTTTCAACCTCCTTATTCTTTTACGTATGCTTTAAAATTTTCCTCGACTTGGGCTAATGCGCTCTCTGTCAAGACGATATAATTTGCATTCATAATCTTATAAGTGTTCAAGTCTGATGGACTCAACACTTGTGAATTTTGTAGATTACGAGCGGACAAATATACGTTTTTATTTACACTTGGCAAAATAACCAACGATTTCTTGTCAGAAATCTTCAAATTATTTGTCATTGCCACATATTCCTTCGTCTTTGGAGCCTCGAAAGAGAAGTCCTCAACGACGATAATTCCCTCTGCTTGTGCCTTGTATGTCCAAGCTGACATACGAGCCAATGCCTTCAACTTCTTGTTCAACTTGAAACCGTAATCGCGTGGAACTGGTCCAAAAACACGGCCTCCACCTACGAGTACTGGTGAGTTGATATCACCACGACGTGCACCGCCGCCGCCCTTTTGACGACCAAGCTTTTTTGTAGAACCAGAAATCTCACTTCTTTCCTTTGATTTGTGAGTACCCTGACGTCTATTAGCCAAATGTTGCTTTACATCCAAATAGATGGCATGATCGTTAGGCACAATACCAAAAATTTTATCACTCAAAGTGATTTTCTTGCCGGTATTCTCTCCTTTAATGTTATATACACTCAGTTCCATTACTTATTGACAATTACGATTGAACCATTACATCCTGGCAAAGAACCCTTGACTACCAAAAGGTTGTTTTCAGGAATTACCTTTAACACTTGTAGGTTTTGAACTGTCACAGACTCACCTCCGAGACGTCCAGCCATTCTCATACCCTTGAATACTTTTGCAGGGAATGAACATGCACCCACTGATCCTGGGTGTCTTTGTCTGTTGTGCTGTCCATGGGTAGTTTGTTGAACACCACCGAATCCATGACGCTTTACAACACCTTGGAAGCCCTTACCCTTAGAAGTACCGATAACGTCAACGAACTGTGCATCTGAGAAGAGATCCACTGTGATAACGTCACCCAACTTATACTCCTGATTAAACTCCTTGAACTCGGCCAAGTGTCTCTTTGGTGTTACTCCAGCGTTCTTGAAATGACCCAACTCTGCTTTAGTCGTATTGTTTGGAGTCACTTTCTTATCCTCAAAACCCAATTGGATAGCCTCATAGCCATCCTTTTCCATTGTTCTGATCTGTGTAACAACACAAGGACCTACTTCGACAACAGTGCATGGTACATTTTTACCATCAGCACTGAAAACGGATGTCATTCCGATTTTCTTTCCTAATAATCCTGGCATTTCTATTATACTTTAATAAATCAATTAAGAACTTTGATTTCCACCTCTACACCGCTTGGCAACTCAAGTTTCATCAATGCGTCAACAGTCTTAGGAGTAGAACTGTAGATGTCAATCAATCTCTTGAATGAAGACAATTGGAATTGCTCTCTCGACTTCTTGTTAACGAAAGTCGAACGGTTCACCGTAAAGATACGCTTATGAGTTGGCAACGGAATTGGACCGCTAACAACTGAACCCGCAGCCTTTACTGTCTTAACGATCTTCTCTGCTGATTTGTCAACCAGATTGTAATCGTAAGACTTCAATTTAATTCTGATTTTTGAACTCATCTGAATTTGATAATTATATTAATTGTTTTGTCTCTATTTTAAGGGAATCCAGCAGGACGAACCTGCCGGATTCTTTTATCTATTAAATCAAATCGACTCTACCCTTAGCCTCTGATACGACTGTCCTAGCGATAGAAGAAGAGACTTCTGCGTAGTGAGAGAACTCCATGGAAGAAGTTGCACGACCTGAAGTAATCGTACGCAAAGAAGTTACGTAACCGAACATCTCTGCCAAAGGCACCTTAGCCTTTACGATACGAGCTCCAGAACGGCTAGTCTCCATACCCTCTACTTGACCACGACGCTTGTTCAAGTCACCGATCACGTCACCCATGTTCTCCTCTGGAGTAACAACCTCCAACTTCATCACAGGCTCCATCAATACTGGCTTAGCCTTTGAACATGCCTCCTTGAACGCAAGGTTTGCACAGATTTCGAATGAGAGCTGGTCTGAATCGACTGGGTGGTAAGAACCATCCACAACGACAACCTTCAATTGCTCTACAGGGAAGCCTGCCAAAACACCTGTCTTCATAGCAGCCAAGAAACCTTTTTGGATAGATGGGATGAATTCCTTAGGAATGTTACCACCCTTCACCTCGTCGATGAACTGCAATGTTCCTACGAAGCCTTCGTCAACTGGACCAACCTTAACGAAGATGTCGGCATACTTACCACGACCACCTGATTGCTTTTTGTAAACCTCACGGTGCTCAACTGTCTTCGTGATTGACTCCTTGTAGTTAACTTGTGGACGACCTTGGTTACACTCTACCTTGAACTCACGTCTCAGACGGTCGATGATGATCTCCAAGTGAAGCTCACCCATACCAGAGATAACTGTTTGACCTGATTGCTCGTCAGTCTTAACGGTGAATGTAGGGTCCTCTTCAGCCAACTTAGCCAAACCGTTGCCCAACTTATCGATATCCTTTTGCGTCTTAGGCTCGATAGCGATACCAATCACTGGATCTGGGAAGTCGATTGACTCCAATACCATGTGAGTTGACTCGTCCTCGCCACACAACGTATCACCAGTACGAATATCCTTGAAACCTACTCCGGCACCTATATCACCAGCAGAGATCACCTCAACTGGGTTTTGGTGGTTAGAGTGCATTTGGAACAAACGAGAGATACGCTCCTTCTTTCCAGAACGCGTATTGAAGATATATGATCCCGCATCCAACTTACCAGAGTAAACGCGGAAGAAACAAAGACGACCTACATAAGGGTCAGTTGCGATCTTAAATGCCAAAGCACAAAGAGGCTCGTCTTCGTTAGGATGTCTAACGACCTTCGTCTCCTCGTCGCCAACTGCTGTACCTACGATCTCCTCAGTATCCAATGGGCTAGGAAGATAAGCACAAACAGCGTCCAACATTGTCTGAACACCCTTATTCTTAAATGAAGATCCACATACTACTGGATAGATAGACATGGACAAAGTACCCTTACGGATAGCTGCACGGATCTCGTCCTCTGAAATCTTAGAAGGATCATCGAAGAACTTCTCCATGATTACCTCGTCACACTCAGCGATAGACTCGAGCATCTTGCCTCTCCACTCCTCAGCCTCAGCAACAAGGTTAGCAGGGATTTCCTCAGTTGAATACTCAGCACCCATCGTCTCATCGTGCCAAAGGAGGGCCTTCATTGTGATCAAATCAACAACACCCTTGAATGTCTCCTCAGCGCCGATAGGAATTTGGATTGGGCAAGGATTAGCACCAAGAACGTCGTGGATTTGAGAAACTACGTCGAAGAAGTTAGCACCAGAACGGTCCATCTTGTTCACGTAGCAAATACGAGGAACGTTATATTTGTCTGCTTGACGCCATACAGTCTCAGACTGAGGCTCAACACCACCTACAGCACAGAAAGTAGCAACAGCACCATCAAGGATACGCAAAGAACGCTCAACCTCAACCGTGAAGTCAACGTGTCCCGGAGTATCAATCAAGTTGATCTTGTACTTGTTGCCTGCATACTTCCAATAAGTAGTGGTAGCTGCAGAAGTAATTGTAATACCTCTCTCCTGCTCTTGCTCCATCCAGTCCATCGTAGCAGCACCATCGTGCACCTCACCGATCTTGTGAGTAAGACCTGTATAGAACAAGATACGCTCAGAAGTAGTTGTCTTACCGGCATCGATGTGAGCCATGATACCGATGTTTCTTGTATAATGTAAATCCGCTTTAGCCATGATTTATAATAATGAAATTGGTTGTAATTAGAATCTGAAGTGAGCGAATGCACGGTTAGCCTCAGCCATCTTGTGCATATCCTCCTTACGTTTGAACGCACCACCTTGGTTGTTGAATGCGTCTGCTATCTCTGCAGCCAATTTATCAGCCATTGTCTTACCTGATCTCTTTCTTGAGAAGATGATAAGGTTTTTCATAGAAATTGATTCCTTTCTCTCTGGACGAATCTCAGTTGGAACCTGGAAAGTGGCACCTCCGACACGGCGCGACTTAACCTCTACTTGAGGAGTGATGTTCTCCAATGCCTTCTTCCAAATTTCGAGAGGAGTCTTCTCCTCATTTGGCAATTTAGACTTTACATTCTCCAATGCAGAATAGAAGATATCGTATGCGATGCTCTTCTTTCCGTCATACATTAGATGGTTAACGAAACGGCTAACCATTACTTCGTTAAAAACAGGATCTGGCAATATGACCCTCTTTTTAGGTTTTGCTTTTCTCATTTCTTTTTAATTTCCGTTTTGTTTTGGTTGCTCATACGCTTCAACGGCTTCGCCAAGCCATTTACTCAACCCTCATCTGCCACCAGTAAAACTAAAACTACGTTTAAACTTTTTTACTAGAATCTCTCTCGTTAGAACTCGAATTACTTCTTGCCCTTAGCTGCTGGTGCTGCTTGTCCTGGCTTAGGACGCTTTGCTCCATACTTAGAACGACGTTGTGTACGACCGTTAACTCCCGCTGTATCAAGTGTACCGCGAACAACATGGTAACGAACACCTGGAAGGTCCTTAACACGACCACCACGAACCATCACGATTGAGTGCTCTTGCAAGTTGTGACCCTCTCCTGGAATGTACGCATTCACCTCCTTTTGGTTAGTCAAACGTACTCTCGCCACCTTACGCATTGCTGAGTTCGGCTTCTTAGGGGTTGTCGTATAAACCCTCACACAAACGCCTCTTCTTTGTGGGCAAGAATCCAACGCAGGAGACTTACTATTGTCAACCTGGCTGACCCTTCCTTTTCTAACTAATTGTTGAATTGTAGGCATTTTACTACTTTTTTAATCCTTTAAATTTTACAATTATTTATTACACTCTTCACTCTGTAAGAGACCGCAAAATTATCTATTTATTTTCAAACAATCAACATTTTAGTTTTTTTTTCGCTCCGAAATCGCTCTTTTTTCTCTCCGTCCCCTTTTTTTAGCGCTTTTACTCAACTTTAAAGTACTCCTCGCTTCGCTTTTCCTTCCGTTTTTAATATCTTTGGCAAATGGTGAATAGAACACTTAACAAAATTTTGCCATGAGACTCTTTTTTCTTATCATAGCATACTTCCTCTTGTCCGCCGTCCGCTTGGTCGCCGCCCCCAACCGGTTCCAAGAACTGGCCGACGAACTCTTCTCCTCCGGAAACAAGGAGAAGGCTTTCCGGACATACGGCGATGCCATAAGAGCCGACAACCCTGAGGACCACAACTATGAGCTATACATCAATGCGGGCGACTGCGCCTACCTGTTAAACTACAAACAGATAGCCTTGAGCTACTACGCCATATCCGCCCAAAAAGAGGCTCCCTCCAACTTGCTAATCAAGCATATCGACAACGTATATTGCAATGGAGACATTGGGTGCATCGCGAATACGATAAAACAGATCATGGCTAAATATCCCGAGACTTCGGACAGCCTCTCCATCGCCATCGCTAAATTCTTATACAGCAAAGCACGCTACGAAGAGGCATCTCCCATCTTAAAGGAGCTCCTGCGGAAGGACTCTTCCAACGTGTACCTAAAAAGCACTTTGGCCGATGCCATGCTCCACAGCAACAACAACGACAGCGCGAAAGTCCTCTATCAAGAGATCATAGACGTCGACCCCGACAATATCGAAGCCTCCCTCTTCTTGGGGAACTACTACTTCCTGATCGCCCAAGAGAGCAAGAACGTCATGGGTGACGATTTGTCCGACGAGAAACAGGCAAAGATCATCGGATACTACGAGAAGGCGGCTTTCTTCTTGGAAAAGGTCTATGCGACCAAGAGAAGCAACGTGATAAAGGAGAAGTTGTCGGAAGCCTACTCCTACTCCAAAGGAAAGGAGAAACTAAATTCTTTTAAATAAAAAGGGAAACTAATTCATATCGTATGGGAAACATTCGTGAAAATTTGGTCAGCAACAATTATTTGGGGGTGAAAATGATTTCCATCTTCGCCATCGCAGGCTTAATCATATTCCTACTCTACCCGAGCATCGGAAAATTCCAATACTCGTTTGAGAAGGGGAAACCTTGGCAATACGAAACCCTGACCGCCCCTTTCGGCTTTGAGATCCAGAAATCCAACGAAGAGATTACGAGGGAACAGGATAGCTTATTGGCCAAGGATTTCCAACCTTGCTACATCTATGAACCCGAAGTGGAGAAGAAATGCCTCGAATCGTTCCTCAACAAGGAGAAAAAGAGTGGCCACAGCCAAGATCAATATGCCTCCTACATCAATAAAAAATTGGTGGAGATCTATGGGAAAGGCATCATTTCCGCCACCACCGTGGAAGAGTTGAAGAAAGATAACGCCGAAAAGATCAAGCTCAAGAAGGGACAGATTGCCAAGATCACCGAGGTGAAAAAATTGTACACCACCAAATCGGCTTACGAAGAGATCCTCGAAACGGCGCCCTCCAACCTCGAAAAACAAATCCTTAGAGGCTACGACATCAATAAATATATAAAGGAGAACGTGCTATTCGACAAGGAGACGACGGAGAACCTGCGCAACGAGGTAATCAAAAATATCTCCCTGACCAAAGGTAGAATCCAAAACGGAGAGAAAATCATCGACCACGGTGACATCATCACCGACCAAACCTACGATGTGCTGAACTCCC
Organism: Paludibacteraceae bacterium; assembly: GCA_017553575.1. Lineage (GTDB taxonomy): Bacteria > Bacteroidota > Bacteroidia > Bacteroidales > Paludibacteraceae > RGIG10190. The sequence continues at coordinate 7,395 of JAFZKQ010000111.1, read as the reverse complement.
TCAAACAGGTCATCATGGAGAACCGAGGAAAGACCAACACCTCCCTCGTTCGCCTCGGGCAATTCCTCATCATCTTTGCCGCCCTCAGCATCTTCTCCCTCTACTTGCTGAAGTTCCGTAAAAACTTCACACTCTCCATCAAGGACATGACATTCATGCTGACGATGGTCTGCCTCATGTGCGCCATCACAACATTCGCCATAAAATACGAGATGTCATCCTACTTGATCCCCTACACGATTTTACCTATCGTCATATCCACCTTCTTCGACACGCGTACAGCTCTCTTCCTGCACATCACGACGGTCCTGCTCTGCTCGTTCATCGTCCCTGCCGAATTTGAGTTCCTGTTCTTACAGATCAGTGCGGGCATGATCTCCATCTGCACGCTGAAAGACCTTTGCCAACGGTCGCAACTCGTCAAGAGCGTATGCGTCATCACCCTCGTCTACTTCGCACTCTACACAGGTGTGATTCTCGTCCACGAGCGTACGATAGGCGAAATCAACTGGATGACCTACATTGCCTTCCTCATCAATGGATTGCTGCTGCTCTTTGCCTATCCGCTCATCTACATATTCGAGAAGATTTTCGGCTACACGTCCAACGTGACGCTATTGGAGCTGGCCAACACGAACAACCCGCTACTGCTGAAATTCTCGGAGACGGCTCCGGGCAGTTTCCAACACTCCATGCAGGTTTCCAATTTGGCTGCCGACGCCGCATCCCGAATCGGAGGAAATGCCATGTTGGCTAGGGTCGGCGCACTCTACCACGATATCGGCAAGATGAAAAACCCCGCTTTCTTCACGGAAAACCAATCCAAAGGGGAGAATCCTCATGACGAAATCAACAACGAACAGGAGAGCGCACGCATCATCATCAGCCACGTAAAAGACGGCTTGGAAATTGCAGAGAAGAATAGTCTTCCGCTCTCCGTGCGCGACTTCATCCGCACCCACCATGCCAAAAGCAAGGCGAAATACTTCTATAATACCTATAAGAATAAACATCCTGAGGTGGAGGTGGACGAAGCGGCATTCACCTACCCTGGTCCTCTTCCCTTCTCGAAAGAGACCGCCATCGTCTCCATGTGCGACTCGGTGGAAGCTGCCTCCAAAAGTTTGTCTGAACATACGGACAAAAGCATCAACGACTTGGTAGAGAAAATCATAGATGGACAAATCACAGACGGTATTTTCAAAGAGGCGCCCATCACCCTGCACGACATCGAGGTGGTGAAAAGTGCCCTGAAGGAGAAACTAAAAACCATCTACCACACGAGAATCAGTTATCCAGAACTCAATAAGAAATAACACAAAAAGGGGAAAGGCTCGCATGTCTTTCCCCTTTCTATCTAACACTTTCCTATTCTACATCAGTTTGCAACAAGGAAGAGGCCCTTCTATAGCATTCCCTCTTGCTCCAAATATTCCAACAATCCCGTACAGGAATCATCCAACAAGTCGAGCACCAGTTCAAATCCTGCGGCCCCTCCGTAATAGGGATCCGGCACATAGTCGTCTTGATACTTGCGACAAAACTCGGTCATCTTGTGGATTTTCTTCTCCTGTTCCAAGGTCATTGCCCGATCTTTCAAATCGTCAATGTTTGAGTTGTCCATACCTATAATCAGGTCAAAATCATCGAAATCGGTTCCTCTGACTTGGCGGGAGATGGAAGTGACGTCGATACCCCTCGCCGCCGCATGCCTACGCATACGAGCATCGGCCGGTTCGCCCTGATGGTAGCCGATAATTCCGGCCGAATCGACGAAAACCGACTTTTCATACCCTCGCTTTTCCACCAACTGCTTCATCACAGCTTCCGCAGCGGCCGAGCGGCAAATATTACCCAAACAGACAAAAAGTATCTTCACCATAATCAATTCTCCTTCACTGTATCTGAGGCACCCCCGTTTTGATTTCCGCCCGGACGACGACGATGGTGCGGTCTACGACGATGTTGACGGTTCTGAGAATCACCCTCCTGACGAGGCTCTCTCGGAGCAGAAGCGCGATTTTGGTTTTCGCTGCCCGACTGATTTTGGTTTTGAGCCTCCCTATTGTTCGGCTGATTTCCATGACGATGACGATGTCTGGATTTTGGCTTCTGGCCTTGAGGAGCCTGCTCGTTGGACTTAGCCTCGGCAGGTGCTGAGTTTGGAGTCTCCTTTCTGGTTGGGTTGGCTCTCCGCTTTCCATTTCGTGATCCACGACCACCATTTCCCCGTTGGGAAGCCTTTGGATCGTAGACAGGTCCCTCGCCCAACTCGGCAGGCAAAGGAAGTTTATCGATGGTTTTCTCCAAGAAACGCTCAATTTTAGCAAAACGTTCTTGATCCTTTTCCGAAACAAAAGTCAAACCAGCACCCTCACGGTTCGCACGGGCCGTTCGACCGATACGGTGGATATAATCTTCCACGTCACGAGGGACATCATAGTTGATCACCATATCGATACCATCCACGTCAATACCACGAGCCACGATGTCGGTAGCCACCAAGATATTTACCTTACCGCTCTTAAAATCAAGCATCACCCTATCACGATCGGCCTGCTCCAAATCTGAATGCATCTCACCCGCAGCCAAACCTTTTTGACGTAAGGCACGATAGAGATCCTTCACCGTCTGCTTAGAGGAAGAGAAAATGATGATTTTTTCATCCTTCTTATCGTGCAACAACGTCCGCGCCAACGACAATTTCTGTGCCTCGTAACAGACATAGGCACCCTGCTTAATACCATCGGCAGGCTTGGAGATGGCGATATCGACGGAAACTGGATCACGCAGAATTGTCTGCGCCAACTTCTTGATTTTCGGAGGCATAGTGGCCGAGAACATAATTGTCTGTCTCTCCTTGGGCAACTTCGAAACGATCTGCAAAATATCGTCATAGAATCCCATATCCAACATTCTATCAGCCTCGTCCAAAATAAAATAAGAGACCTTCGAGAAATCTACGTTATCCAAATTTATGTGGGAAATCAAACGTCCAGGCGTAGCGATCACAAAGTCTGCGCCCAACTGCATAGCCCGTTTCTGCTGCTCCCATGCCGAAGCATCATTTCCGCCATAGACGGCTACGGAACTTATGGGGAGGAAGTAGGAGAAACCCTCCAACTGTTGGTCTATCTGTTGAGCCAACTCCCGTGTAGGCGACATCACAATCGCATTGACCGAATCTGGGTCGTGTGGAAATTTCAACATTCTATTCAATACCGGCAACAAGAAAGCTGCTGTCTTTCCCGTACCCGTCTGGGCACAAGCTATGATGTCGTGTCCCTCCATAATCACAGGTATGGCCTTCTCTTGAACGGGGGTCATCTCGGAAAAATTCATCGCATCCAACCCCTCCTTAAGAGAGTCCTCAAATCCTAACTCTTCAAATTTCATAAATCTTATATTGTATTAACAAACCATCCGAACCTCTTAGTAGGATTTAGGTCGGACTCATCACACCCAAGGTAAATCCAATGGGCGTGCAAAGATAGGCAAAAAAACTATGCAAAATCACATTGGGTCTACATCTACCTGCAAATTAAGCGACTTATACTGAGGCTGGGAGAGCAGATGGTCTGAGACTGTTTTCAAGAGTTCGCGCACCTTCTCCGATTTTACGGAGAGTTCGACTTTCAACATGATCTTAAAAATAAAAAGATTCTGCACACGTCCCACAACAGGCTGGTCGGGTCCGAAAACCCTATTCGCAAAGAGGGAACGGAGGCAAACCGCAAAATAATCCGCAGCCCCCTTCACGGTATTGTAATCCCTACCTTTTATATATATATTGGTAAGACGTGAAAAAGGAGGATAGCCAAAGAGGCGACGTTCCTCCATCTGCGTCTCATACATCTCCGAATAAGCATTCCGTACCACTTGGGAAATGACTGGATGGTTGGGCTCCTTGGTCTGAAGGACGACGATTCCTTGGTTGTTCTTTCGTCCCGCACGTCCGCTCACCTGAGCCATCAACTGGAAAGCTCGCTCATAGGCCCGGAAGTCAGGATAGTTGAGCAACAAATCCGCATTCAAGATGCCGACCACCCGAACACGCTCGAAATCCAAGCCCTTCGATATGATCTGCGTACCGACCAAGATATCTATTTCTCCCCGTTCAAACTCGGAGATAACCTTTTCGTAACTCTTCCGTGAACGAGCCACATCCAAATCCAATCGGGAGACCCTTGCCTCAGGGAATTGACTCTGTACCTCCTCCTCGATCTTTTCCGTTCCATAACCCACCGTATCCAAAGAAGGATTTCCGCAAGCGGGACAAACCTCCGGCATCGGAATCGAATAGCCACAGTAATGGCACGTCAAGACATTCTGCATCTTATGGTAGGTCAAGCTCACATCGCAATTCTTACATTTGGGAACACAAGCACAATCTCGGCACTCCACATAGGGAGCAAATCCCCTTCGGTTTTGGAACAGGATGACCTGCTCCTTCCGTTGCAACGCCTTGCTCACCTGCTCGTGCAGAAGCGGTCCGAAGAGGGATTTCATCATCTTCTTCCGCTTCGCCTCCTTGATGTCGTCCACCATAATCTCCGGCATCGAAATTCCCGCATGACGTTGGAAAAGTTCCACCAAACCATACTTTCCCGACTGGGCATTATAATAGCTCTCCACGGAAGGCGTCGCAGACCCCAACAAGACCTTTGCCCCATGCAACGAAGCCAAAACGATAGCTGCACTGCGCGCATGGTAGCGGGGCGCCGGATCATACTGCTTATAGGTGGCCTCATGCTCCTCGTCCACAATGACCAAGCCCAGATTTCGGAAAGGAAGGAAAACCGACGAGCGGACACCCAAAACAACTTGGATCCCTTTGTCATGCAACAGATTGTTCCAGACCTCCACCCGCTCCGAATCGGAATATTTAGAATGGTACACACCCAACTTGGAACCAAAGACACGTTTCAGTCGGTGGGTGATTTGGGTGGTCAAAGCGATCTCCGGCAAAAGGAACAAAACCTGCTTGCCCAACTTCAACACCTCGTCTATCAAATGGATATAAATCTCCGTCTTACCGCTGGAGGTAACCCCATGCAACAGAACCGTCTGCTTCTGACGGAAGAGAACCATAATCTCCCGGTAAGCCCGTTTTTGCTCCTCCGAGAGGGGATGCATCTCCTGCACCCGACCTGAACATTGATCCAAACGTCCGGTCTCCTTCGCATAGACCTCCAGATAGCCCTTTTCGACAAGAGCGGAAAGAATCGAAGCGGAAGCCCCACTCTTCTCCAACAAATCCTTTTTGCTCACCTCTTGGACATGGTCTTTCGTCAAGAACTGGGAGTATTGGAGATAGGCCATGAGCAAATCCAACTGTTTCTTCGCCTTTGCCAACGAGTCGAAAACCTGATGCAAATGTTCCTCCTCATAATAGTAAGGTGACATACGGACGAAACTCTCCGTTTTGGGCTTGTACTTAGCCTTCACCTCTTCGTTCAAACTCAAAGCACCCATATCCATCAGCCGTTTTACGACCGGCAACAGGTTCTTCTGATCCAACTGTTTGGAGAGTTCGGCCACCGAAAGGCCCTCCTTACCCGAGAGAGCATCCAACAACTGCTGTTCGTTTTTTTTCAAAGGCTGCGATGCCACAAAGTCATCCACCAACGAGACGACACTCTCGCTCTCCAACTTGAATCCCGAAGGAAGAGCCGCCTTGAAGACCTCGCCCAACTTACAACAATAATACGTGGAGATCCATCTCCAAAACTCCAACTGGTGGTTGCCAAGGATCGGGGTGTCATCCAACAAGGCCAAGACCTCCTTCGGATCGAAATTCTCAGGAGCCTCGGTATGCAAGGCATAAATCAAGGCGGTGTAAAGTTTGCGTCCACCAAAAGGAACAATCACCCGCATTCCGACAGCGGCACGCCTCCAGTATTCTTCCGGGAGAATATAGGTGTAAGTATTGGCCAAAGCCAACGGCAATATGACATCTACGTAAGTGCTCACGAACAATGATTTTATAAACACAAATATAAAACAGAGAGCACGAAATAAAAAGCATACGACAAAAGAAAAAAGAAGAGGCGGAAATTGACGGTGCAACATTCCCGACTTGAAAAGAGAGGAAGCCACAAGCCAATGGTGGAAAGAACCACACAGATACAACCGTCGGCAACCCCGCCTAAATCTTAATTTTTAACTCTTAATTTCCAATACGTTCTTGTAAACACAACAAATTCACTATCTTTGCATCTCTTAAGAGATAACATATAAGTATTTTCAATTATGGGAAGAGCTTTTGAATATAGAAAAGCAAGAATTTTTGCAAGAAATGCTCGCCTTTCCAAGGCATTTACCCGCATTTCGAGAGAGATTACGAGCAGTGTGAAGGCAAGTGGTGCAGATCCTACAACTAACCCACGTCTCCGTATGTTGATGTTGAAGGCTAAGGCCGAGAGCATGCCAAAGGATAGCGTTGAGCGCGCCATCAAAAAGGCAATGGACAAGGACACTGCTGATTACAAGGAGATTATCTACGAAGGATACGGCCCTGCCGGAATCGCAATTTTCGTAGTTGCTTCTACCGACAACAATACACGTACTGTTTCTAACGTGCGTTCCTACTTCAACAAACACGGAGGCAGCCTCGGTACATCCGGAAGCCTTTCATTCCTTTTCGAGCACAAGTGCATCTTCAAAATCGCCATGAACGACAGCATCAACTTGGAAGAGTTGGAGCTTGACTTGATCGACTTCGGCGTAGAGGAGATTGCTCAAGACGAGGAGAGCGGCGACGCAATCATCTACGGAGCATTCGAGAACAATGCCAAAATCCAAAGCTACTTGGAGGAGCACAACATCGAGATCAAAGACGTCGAGTTCATCTATGAGCCAAACGATTTGAAAGAGGTAACAGAGGAACAAAAAGAGGCTGTCTACAAATTGATCGACAAGATGGAAGACGACGACGACGTTCAGAATGTATACCACAATATGAAGGAAGATTAATCTGGCTTCTTCTAAACCAGAGATTCCACAAAAAAACCGAGAGCGAAATGCTTTCGGTTTTTTTTATAGATGATAACAATAACTTTTGGAGACGAGACCCCCATAGGGTCTACCCCATTATAGTACCTTCGACACTACCAACTATTCCTCCCTTTCGTTGCCACAGTCATAGCACCTAAGCGTTGTTTCCGAGATATATTTATGTCTTGTCACCTTACCACAAACAGGACATTGGACATTCACCATAGTATAAACCTTACTCTGAGGTTTATTCTCGACCTTACCTGTAGAAGATTCCTTATTAATTATGGCATTGCCAAAATAACCAAAAAGCAATTTCAATAATCCCATATCGTTTAATTTAAATTAGACCTATACAAAATTAAAAAACTATCGCAAAAATACATGACAAGTACCCAT
>JAFZKQ010000110.1 GCA_017553575.1 Paludibacteraceae bacterium | reverse complement strand
GCCGAGAAGACGAATACAGGTGGCTATGGCGGCGGGGATCCACCTCTTCCCATTCCGAACAGAGAAGTTAAGCCCGCCTGCGCCGATGGTACTGGGAGACCGGGAGAGTAGGTGGCCGCCATCTTACAGGGACGCAATCCGAAAGGACTGCGTCCTTTTTTTGTTGCGCGCCGACGGCGCACGGGCCGTGGCCGTCCGTGTCCATGGGCATGCGCCCGCGGCGGCGGGACGGCGGTAGAGACAAGGCATGCCTTGTCTCTACGGTTGTGTGGCACGGGAACGGCGAACGGCACAAAATAGAATTGTGGTATAACAAAAAAGGAACGGTGGATGCCGTTCCTTTTCTGTCTTCATTTGTCTTGTTGGAACACAATTATAAGAATATATTCCAATCCTCTGTGTTTTCGTATAGATAGTTCTTTGATTGGTTAATATACCAAATGCCATTTCTCATTTCTACAATGCCTCCTAAGTATTTGTATTTTTGACTGCTCTGGTTTAATTCTGCAATATGCCTTGCTAAGCATTCCGCTTTGTCTTTTGTCTCTTGCGATTTGGCGGTGATGCCTCCTTTCGTGTCGTAGATGCCTATGCGTCCATCTTTGAATTTGACAATCCAGTCAGGGTAGAATACACGCATTTCATTGGTTGTGCTATCCATATAGCGGAATCCTAAATCTTCCTTCCCTGTCCCGTTTTTCAGCCACCATTCAATTGTATTGGCTTTTTGCTCTAAGTAGTCGATGAATTGTGTTTCGTTCTTTCTTCCGTTATACTCTTTCGCAAGGTACAGATCCACCAAACTGAGTTTGTTTGGATAGGCTTCGTAATCGTTTGGACACGGTTTCTCCGTATAGACAACGAAGACTACAGGAGCCTTCTCCAAAGCGTCTTTCCTTTTCTCCGCCAGTTGTTTCTGCAATACGGGGTAATAGTCTTTGATGGCTTGCGTAATAGCAGGGCGGAATTTGCTGTCGGCATTCCTCTGTATATCCTTGATGAAAACCTTGTAAAAATCAGTCTCGACGTATGTCTGCAATGCATAATGTTTAAACCACATCCGTAATGCAGATTTGAGTTTTTGATAGGAACGGGCTGCGTTGCCTATGGTTGCTTCAGCATCATCCTGCTCTGTAATCAATTGGTAGCATAAATTAGTGAATAGTTTCTCAACATCATTAGCAGAAACCTCATATTGAGCGATTTGATTCTCTGATGATTGATCAATCATTTTAAATCGAGCGTTCACCATAATATCCCAACTGAAATTGCTGGATGTATCAATTCCTTTTGCTTGTAGCTTGGAGATGTTGTTCGTCATAATCTCATTTTCTTCTATTCCAAACCATCGGTTCATCGATTGAATGAATATGCTTTGAAATTCGCTTGCTTTTCCGACGTCTCCGTAAGTGGTACGTGAGATAAACTCGGTTTTCAACGCTGGATCCAGAACAAACCCAGTTGTTTTCTGTCCTCTTATCTCCTCTTTGAAGTTGTTTACAGATATTGTCAGTGCCGCTTTCGCCATATTTTGGTTCTCCTTCGATATGGTCGCTTCTATCTCTTCATGGGTCTCTTTTATAATGGCATCGCACGTTTTGACCACTTCATCTATCGCACGTTTCTCTGCTTCCTTTTCCCTTTTTTTGCTCTTTTCGCCTTCGTATTCAGGGAGATTTTCTGCTAATACGGGAATTTCTTTCGATGAATCCGACAGTTTTTCTTCAACTGTTGTGAGTTTTTCGCAGACTTGCGTGATTACCTTTTTTACGGTCTCTTTCTGATTCTCCTTTTGTACGGTAAGCCTTTTTTCAAGCTCTGTCCTAACTTTTTCTTTCAATGCAGCGACGGAGAATCTTATGCGCTGGGCTGTCTGCATCTTCGCTGTTATGGTCTTAGGTTTGTTAGGGTCAGTTTCTGGAATTTTGTCCACCTCGTTCCTTGAATAGTTGGTATAGAGATATCCAATTTGCAAGGAAGGGAAGTCATTTATCCGTTTGTCGTGGACAGGCATACGACGAATTCTCCCTAAGGTTTGTGTTCGGAAGGTGTTTGATTTTATCTCTCTGAACATCACTAGTATATGTGCACGTGGACAGTCCCAGCCTGTACCTGCCGCATACTTGAACAATAAGAATGCCACAGGACTGTTATTTTTCGTGATAGTTTTTAATGCTTCTGTTTTCGGTACTCCGCTCAACCATGTGACAATTTCTTTTTGCTCGAATTTTTTCTCCATTGTCAAGTATCTCATCACCAAGGTCTCCTTTTTCTCAACTCCTCGTGCCTCCGCATCTTTGTCGTCGTCAGGAAGTTGGATGAGTATCAAGGGATTGATGTCCGCACCGTATGCTTTCCAATCTTCTATCAATTGTTCACGTTTCTCTATTGCCAAGTCGAGCATCAGTTTGTCCAAATCTTCTTTGTCATATCGTCTCAAATCGTCTTCCGTCTGACTGACAATCTCTTTCTTGATAAGACCTTCCTCTATCACATCTTTGATGTCGACCTCTACCCAGCCAGCTTGATGGTTTTTCACCTGACTTGCAGTTGGTTCCTTTTCGGGTGTGGCACTCACCTTGACGATAATCCTTGGATTGAGCGGATTGATCACATCCCTGTAGGCGGATTCGGTGACGTTTTTGTGGCTTTCGTCGATGATCATGATGATTTGTCGTCCCTCTGCCAATGTGTTTTCCGCCACATCTTCGAAATAGAAACCAGCCTCCTTGATCAGTTCGGGTTCCTCTGGACGACGGTTTTGGCGGTCGGCTGCACGGCGAGATACTAGTTTCTGCCAATTGAGGAAGAGAATGTCGTTCCTGTTCAGTTTGCCTTGTGAGAAATCGGCGATGGTGAGCAGTTGATTACGCAGGTTGGGGAAGAAATAATCATCGAATTTCGCTTTGCTTTGCATGGAGAGTTCGTCGCTGAATGTTATCCAGACGAAGGCCACATCTTCATCCCAATCTGGTTGGCTGTTGAGTGCATTGATGAAGTGTGTGGTCATGAAAGTCTTGCCACTACCCGTTGGAGCTTTGAGTGTGAGTTCGGTTGTGGATGTGTTGTGTCTCCACAGATTTTTGAAGCTTTCGAGCATTTCGTCGATTGCTCGTTGTTGGAATGGAAAAGCGTTATATAGAGCCATGGTTTTACTGATTTATAGATTTGTAGACATCGAGAATAGGTTGCGGAATAGCCTTGAGGGCTATGCCACGCAGATCGTCGAATTCGCTTTCGAAAATGTCGGGTGTCCCCCAACAGAAAATATAGACGTTGAATTGTGGAAGAGACAAGGTGTCTTTTGTCTCTACGGATGCCTGCAATTTTTCAATTTTCGCTACAAATTCGGGCAATTTTGCATAATTTTCCGTGAAAAATATGGCAGTATAGATTGTGGCGTTCTCCTTATTGTCGGCAAAAAATTGACATGTATCGGTATGCTCAATTTCCTCCAACGTATTTTCTCCCATAGACAATAAATAGCCTGCCTTATGAGCCAGCTCCACACGGTCGGCATCAGTGGCGTTGTGGCTGGCATTTTTGCCCACGAAGGCTGTGCGGTAGTATTTCAGTCTGCCTCCTAAGCCCTCTACCTGTTCACCTTTGGCGTTTGTGTAACCACACATTACACGACGGTTTCGCTCGTAAGTCACATTCTCGCAGATGTTGTTGTCTCCCTCTCGCTGCTGCACCAAAATGCATTGACGATGCCCGCCATCTTCGGCATTCAGTTTCATCGTGGCGTGCAGGGTGGTGCCTGAACCAGCGAAGAAGTCGAGAATTGTGGAAAATTTTGAAGAAGAAAAATCTATTATTCTAGATAGTATATTTTGTGGTTTGGGATTGTCAAATATTTTTTTCCCTTCAAATATTTCGGATAGAGCTATAGTGGTGCCTCTATTATCTTCGTATATCATTGTTCTTAAATACTCAGTAGAGGTTTCCAATCGTTTTTTTACGTGAGGTTGCGTAGTTTCGTCTTTCCCCCATTCTATCTCATGCATATTATTATACGCTTGAAAAGTTGTTAATGGCCATCTCCATCCATTTTTAGGTTTTGGAACGGGTTTGTGTGTAATTGGATGGATGATGTCATACATATAACCACCAGGATGTGGGTTGGAAGAATTGCCGGAACTACTATATACACCTTTTTCGTCAACATTGTTATAGTGGGTGACTTGAGGGAGGTCTTTTTTGTTTTCTTTTATCCATTT
>JAFZKQ010000013.1 GCA_017553575.1 Paludibacteraceae bacterium | reverse complement strand
ACGGTGCCTCTGCTGGCGGTTGGCGCCCTCATGGCTCATCGTTGGCAGATGGAGCGGGCTGATAACCGAAAGGATTCTACGTTTGATTTCTCTTGCGCTTTCGCTTCCGTGTAACCCCATTTTGACCAATCGGATTATTTGGTGGGCAATTTGGAGACCACTTTTGCAGGGCGGAACAAGGGGCGTGCGAAGGCGACCTTCGGTTATTCTTGCTTCCCTTTCTTTAATGCGCCGGAGGCTTTCGGCTCGGAGCTGAAGGAGGTGGGATTCGATTTGCTCTCCACGATAAACAACCATTCGCTCGATTCTCGTGTCTCAGGCCTCCGCTCTACGTTGGATTGGCTGGATTCCTTAGGAGTCAAGGCGGTGGGAACGGCCTCCATGGGCGAAGAGAAGGGGCGTTCGGCCGTGGTGGATGTCAAGGGCGTGAAGTTGGGCTTTTATGCCTTTACGATGTCGTTGAACGGCTTTACTTTGCCCGATAGTTTGGCCTATAGTGTGAATATGATTCCTAAAATCGACAACAAGAATATGGCTCGTCTGCGTTCGGATATTTCTGATTTGAAGAAGCAGGGAACGGATGCGGTGGTGGTGATTGTCCACTTCGGCACGGAGTATCAGCGGAAGCCGAACAAGGAGCAACGTGATATGGTGGATTCTCTCTTCGCCTATGGGGTGGATGTGGTTTTGGGTAGTCATCCTCATATCCTCCAGGAGATGGAGACTCGTGTAGTTGTTCGTGAAGATAGCGTACCCCACCAATGTGTGGCCTTCTACTCTTTGGGCAATTTCATCTCTTGTCAGCGTTGGAAGCCTACGCATAATTTATCGAAGGATTTGGGTGTCATCGCTGATATTGAGTTGCAGAAGATAGACGGGTTTACGCAGGTGAACAGTGTGACGTGCAAGCCTACCTACACCTATTGGCATACCCATTGCATTGGTGTGGTGCCTGTCTTCGATGCTTTGGCAGACTCTTTGTTGTATAGTACGATGAACGACTATGACAGGAAGCGGCTTCATTTTGCAGTCGATGAGGTGCCAGGGTTCCTCTTCCCGAAGGAGATGACGGTGGATACGTTGGACAACGGCTATCTGATTGATCTGAAGAAGCAAAGTCGGGCGGAGATTAAGAATTAAGAATTTATTTAACGTGTTAGTTGTAAACGATATGGAAAATGAGGATGTAGATTTGACCTCGTGGATGAATGAGATATTGCAGTCTAACGGTTTTAATCCGGAATCGGCTGACTCATTCGACCGTTATGCACTTATTGCCGGCATGTTTCTGTTGTCGGTGGTGCTTTATTTCTTTGTGAAGTATGTGGTCCTTAAATTGGTGGCTAAGATCGTCGAGAAGACGGAGAACAAATGGGATGACATGTTGCTTTGTCCTCCTGTTTTGGATAGTGTGGCGATGTTGGTGCCCGTGGTGGCCTTCTACTTCATGGTGCCGTTGGCCTTTGAGGCTAGCGATACCCGTCAATTGTTCTTTACGCGAGGAACATCCGTCATCATGGTTTGTGCGGCGGCTCGACTTTTCAATAATCTCTTTGTCTCCATGGACGAGGTCTGCAACAAGATGCAGCGCTTTAAGGGGAATGTCTTGTCTTCCGTCTTCCAAGTCTTGCGCGTTCTGGTCTTCTTCTTGGCAACCATTTTTGTGGTGGCTGTTATTATAGGCAAGTCACCTTCGACGTTGGTGGCCGGCTTGGGTGCTTCGGCGGCGGTCTTGATGCTGGTCTTCAAGGATACGATTGTCGGGTTCGTGGCGGGCGTTCAACTCTCTGCCAACAAGATGCTAAGGGTGGGCGATTGGATTACGGTGCCTAAGGCCAATGCCAATGGTATTGTTACGGCTGTCAATCTGACAACTGTCAAGGTGCGTAATTATGATAATACCATCGTCACGGTTCCTCCCTATACGTTGGTGAGCGATTCCTTCCAGAACTGGCGCTCCATGCAGGAGTCGGGTGGTCGTCGGTTGACCCGTTCCATCAATGTCGATGTGAACTCCATCCGTTTCTGTACGCCAGAGATGTTGGATCGTTTCCGTAAGATTCCTTTGATGGCTGGCTATATCGACTCTTTGAAGGCAGACAACGAGCCCAAGGAGGCGGGTAAGGTGATCGTGGACCGTCCGACCAATTTGGGGCTGTTCCGTGTCTATTTGGGACTCTATTTGGAGAGTTTGCCGGTGGTCAATACGGAGTTGCTTTATATGATTAGGCAGTTGCAGCCTTCGGAGAACGGTCTTCCTCTGGAGGTCTATTTCTTCTCTCGACAGAAGGAGTGGAAAAAGTTCGAGGAGGTCTCATGCGGTGTCTTCGAGCATGTCTATGCCGTCATTCACGAGTTCGATTTGCGTGTCTATCAGAAGCCAAGCGGCTATGATATTCAGCAATTGGGCGCTTTGTTGAAAAATTGATTGAGATTCAGTGAAATATGATTTTTTTGAGAAAAGCCCTTTCTCGGACGTTTTTGCTACTCAAAAAATGACTAACTTTAACGTCCCTTGTTTTAGGGATATTTTTCAATGAATAAAAAGATAGTAAGTTATGATGAACAACTGGTTTGAGTGTAAGATAAAGTATGAGAAGTTGGACGATAAGGGAAAGGGCAAGAAGGTCTCCGAAACTTATTTGGTGGATGCTTTGACCTTCTCGGAGGCAGAGGCCCGCATTAGCAAGGAGGTGGCTCCTTTCATGACGGGAGAATTCTCCATCGCAGGCATGAAGAAGGCTGGCATCAACGAGATTTTCCCAAGTGAGGAGGGTGACCGTTGGTACAAATGCAAGGTCAAGTTCATCTCGATTGACGAGGTAAGTGCTACGGAGAAGCGTGTTACCAGCACCATCTTGGTCCTTGGTTCTGACATCAAAGAGGCGTGGGACAATTTGGCGGCTGCCATGAAGGACTCCATGGCTGATTACGAAGTCTCTAGTATTACTGAAACCCAGATCATGGACATCTTCCCTTATACGGTAGAGGAAGAGGGCGAGAAGTCGCCAGAACAGGCTTTGGCCGAGGAAATAAACGAATAATCAATAGCAGTGATGTTGAGCATAGCGGAAAAAATCGAATATATCAATAGGAGATTGCCGGAAACAACCCAGTTGTTGGCTATCTCCAAGTTTCATCCGGCCTCTTTGATTCAGGAGGCCTATGATGCTGGCCAGCGTCTTTTCGGTGAAAGCCGTGAGCAGGAGTTGGCTCAGAAGCAGGCTGAACTGCCCAAAGATATAGAGTGGCATTTTATTGGACATTTGCAGACCAATAAGGTGAAATATATTGCTCCCTATGTGGCGATGATTCATAGCGTGGACTCTCTCCGTTTGTTGGAGGAGATTGATAAACAGGCGAAGAAATGCGAGCGGACGATTGATTGCCTCTTGGAACTTCATGTGGCACAGGAGGAATCGAAGTTCGGTTTCTCGTTTGACGAGGTCCGTCGTCTCTACGAGGAGAAGTGGTTGGAGAAGTATCCGAATGTACGGGTGCGTGGTTTGATGGGAATGGCTTCCAATACGGAAGACGATTTGCAGGTTCGTCGTGAATTTGCTTCCATCGCCGCTTTCTTCGATGAAATCAAGCAAAAATACGATGCTTCTGTCGATACGCTCTCCATGGGTATGACGAACGATTGGAAGATTGCGGTCGAGGAGGGTAGTACGATGGTGCGTATCGGAAGTTTCATCTTCGGGGAGAGAGTCTATTAAGTTAAGAAAGAATTAATTTACAAATCTTATGGATGATATAGAATACAATGAAAACGAGGCGATAGACTTCATCATGAAGCGTATGCCGAAGGAGAAAAAAGCCTCTGTCAAAAGGGAGGATGTCGATTATCTTTTGGATGTGATCTATGATTTCTACGAAGAGCAAGGTTTCTTGTCGGAGGGTGATGAGAATGCCGAGGTGGAGATCAACGAGCAAGACATGGTCAACTACTTGACGGATCGCGTGGCTGCCGATGGTCGGTCGGAAGAGATTCCCGAGAGCTTGATAGACGAGGTCTTGGACGGTGAGTACGAATATTGCAAGAGCAAAGGCATCTATTGATGGAAGTGTCTTTTAAGAGAATTGCCAAGATCTATACGGATTTCCCTTCCAAGTTCGGATTGCCTCGTCAGAGTGGAATGTCGGATGCTTTGAAGGGAACTATCGTTTTCGAACCAGAGTATCGTCGGGCGGAGGCCTTCCGTGGATTGGAGGGCTTTTCCCATATTTGGGTCTTGTGGGAGTTCTCGGAGGCGAAGCGAGATGTTTGGTCGCCTACGGTGCGCCCGCCTCGCTTGGGTGGTAATGCTCGTATGGGTGTCTTCGCTACCCGTTCCCCGTTTCGTCCGAATCCGATCGGCCTCTCATGTCTCAAGTTGGAGGCAGTGGAGCAGGTCGCTTCTTTGGGTGTCGTCTTGCATGTGTCGGGCATCGATATGATGGACCAAACGCCCATATACGATATAAAACCCTACTTGCCTTATACGGATGCGCATCCGGAGGCTGAAGCTGGATGGACTGCCGCAGCCGACAAGCGTCTGTTGGACGTGCATTTCCCCGAAGAACTGTTGGAGAGGTTGCCCCTCGAAAAGCGGGAAGGGGCGATAGCCTTCCTTTCCCATGATCCGCGTCCTGCCTATAGCTCGTCGGATAAGATTTACAAAGTGGTCTATGCGGGCTACGATATTGCTTTCTCCGTATTTTCGGACGCCTCCCTGATCGTTTCCGATGTGGCCAAAATTTAAGTGCGCAACCGCTGCCTGTCTTATTTGTTTACGGTTAGTAGACTATCGTCTTCTCCCCATTCACAATGTAAATTCCTGAAGGAAGAGGAAGAATCCGTTCTTCGTTGTCGGAAAAATGGAGGAACTGCCCCTCTCCGTTGAGGCGGAATATGCTGATGATTTCGGCTTTATTTGTGCGGATGAGTAAGCCTCCCTTCTCCGGAATGATGGTAGGCCGCGCTCCGCTTGGAAGGGCGACTGTCTGCTTGTTGCTGGAAAGGATCTCCTCTTGGCTCGCTTGGTTTTGAAGATACACGTCGAGGACTGGCAATGCCTTCCCCTCAAAATCGAACAGGGTCGTGTTTTCTACCACGTTTACGTCTGCCGTGTTCCACTTGACAAAGTGTGCCCAACCGGTTTTGTTGTTGCCTCGTTCATCCTCCACATGGATCATGACAGGGTCCCAGTAGAGAACGCCCATACATTGGTTGTTGGTTCCTTCTCCGATGATTTTCAATCCGTTGATTAGTTCCGTCAAGAAACCTTTCTGTCCGATAGGGGAACTTGGATACAAGTTTTTGTATTCCTCGGCGTTCTGGTTGAGTTGCCCTTCGTAGCCGTCTTTCCGAGTTGGATTCCAGTTATAGCCACTCTCCATGATGAGGATGTCCTTGTGGAATTTTTGGATGAGTTTGTCGCAGTAGTTGACCAAATCGCTTACTGTCGATTGGCACCAAGAGGGATAGTAGGAGGCCCCGATGACATCGTATTTTCCGCCCCCTTTCTCCAAATTGCTGAAGAACCAAGAGTAGGTGTAGTAGTCTACCGTGTTGCCGTGCTTGCGGTAATCGCCCGTTTGGTCGGCGAGGTGGACCACCACCTTCGATTGCGGAGAGACCGATTTGACGGCGTCGTATCCTGCATTGATGAAACCGCAGATGGCCTTCCAGTTGGCATTGCCTTCAGGCATGTCCTTGGAGGCGTTGGATGCTGGCACGTTGTAGGAATATCCGTATGGGAAGAGCAGACCTCCGTTTATCTCGTTGCCGAGGGAGACATATTCAGGGAAGATCCCCTTGTCTGCCATCTTTTGCATGATCTCTTTCGTGTAGTTGCCCAATAGGGTGGTCAGTTTTGAGACGATGGCGTTGTTGTCGTTCAACCATTGAATTTCGCTTTTCCAATCGGCGGGGATGTTCTGTCGTTCTCCATTCGACCAATAGTCGGAGTAGTTGAACGTGAATTGTATCTTCATCTCAGCTTCGTGGGCGAGTTCGGCAAGCAACAGACAATCTTTTTCATCTTGGAACCCTTCGGGAAGATAGTAGGTGTTGGTGTTGTCGGGTTGCGATTTGCCTGGCTTGTTGGTGAGGCGGATTCGGACCATGTCCCAACCTTTCCTCTTTAAGTATCGGATGACGTTTTGGGCTCTTACCTCTATTGGGTCGCTCTCTTGATAGAGCGGATTGCCCGTTTCATCGAAGAAATTGCCGCCATAGGAGAGGACGTAGTTCAATTCGGTGATGTCGCCGCCTTGGCCGAAAACAAAGGGTTTCCGTTCTTGCTCCACTTGGATGTTGTCGATGAATAGGTCGTGTGAGCCGTCGTTGATGAAGCCCACTTCCAAGAACCCATCCTTGCTTTGTATGCCTTTTACGAGGACTCTCGTCTCTTTATTCTTTGCTTGCGGAATGGCTGTTGAGGCTTTCGTGAAACCCTCCCCTTGTCCATAGACGAGGCAAGTTCCCTCGCTTGAAGAGGATTGCACGTCGGCTTTTATCAAGTAGCTGCCTTGGGCGATTGGGGTCTTTTGCCAGATTCTTGTCTCTTCTCCTGGGTAGACGTGGAGTTTCCCGTTTTCAATGGAGGCATTGCCCCCCTCCACCATCCATCCGTCGAGTGAGTTGAAATCCGAATTGCTTAATTCTTGGGCGGTTATGGCGCCGATTGCCGAGTTCAGCAGAAGCAAGGCAAGAATCCGTTGTCCGATCTTTTTTCCTATACACATATCGAATGATTGAATCTGTTTTCCTAATGGGTTGAAAACCAATTGACAAATACAAATATAGATTTTTCTGCACTTATTCACAAAGGATTCTTTATCGATTAATCGTTGTCACGATGAACTCTTTTTGTGGGTGAAAAATGATTTTTTGCACATTTTGCCTCAGTTTGTGTAATTTTTTTTGCACATTTTGCCTCGATATGTGTAATTTTTTCTATTTTTGCCCAGAATTTATAAATAGAGGTATGGAACAAGAAAATTTCATCAAATTATTTGAGTCTTCGTTTAAAGAGAATTGGGATCATCTAGCAATGACGGATTACGTCACACAAACAGATTATACGTATAAGCAGGTCGCAGAAGAGGTGGCAAAGATGCACCTTTTGTTTAAGTCGTTGAATGTGAAGAGGGGAGATCATATTTCGTTGGTAGGACGAAATACGCCGATGTGGGCTATCTCTTTCATATCAGTGATTACTTACGGAGCTGTGATTGTTCCTATTCTACAGGATTTTCATCCAGACGACATTCAGCATGTTGTCAACCATTCAGATTCTACATTCCTTTTCTTGAGTGATAATATCTGGGAGAATATCGATGAGTCGAAGGTCTCTAATTTGAGGGGAATTTTCTCCATCACGGAGTTCCGTTGCTTGTATCAAGGTCGGGGCGAGAGCATCCAAAAGTTGATGAAACAGCTCGATTCCCTTTTTGCCGCAGCTTATCCGAACGGATTCCGCAAGGAGGACGTGAAGTATGTGGATAAGGATAATTCCGAAATGGTAGTGCTCAACTATACGTCGGGTTCCACAGGCTTCAGCAAGGGTGTGATGTTGAACGGAAAGAATTTCATGGGCAATCTCGATTATGTCTTCAACAAGACGACTTTGACGAGTAAGACGGGAAGAAAGAAGATTTTGACCTTCTTGCCTATGGCGCATGTCTATGGTTGTACGTTGGATTTGCTTTCTCAGGTGACCACCGGTTCGCACATTACCTTCTTGAACCGTGTGCCTTCGCCTAAGATTCTGTTTAAGGCCTTTGACGAAGTGAAGCCAGATGTCATCTTCTCTGTTCCGTTGATCGTGGAGAAGGTCTATAAGAGCATGATTCTTCCGATGATGGAGAAGGCATCTACGCAGACGGCGCTTGCTATTCCGGCTTTGAGCGAAAAGATTTATACGGAGATTAGGAATAAGTTGTATAACGCCTTTGGTGGAAATTTCACCGAGTTGGTGTTGGGTGGTGCCGGTGTGAATCGGGATGTTGAGGAGTTCCTGACGCGAATTAAGTTCCCTTATACGGTGGGTTATGGTATGACGGAGTGCGCTCCTCTTATCAGCTATTGTAATAAGGATTTGCATAAGGTGGGTTCTGCTGGAATTTTGCTTCCGAATATGGAGGCGAAAATCTTGTCTGACGATCCTGAGAATATGGCAGGAGAGCTTTTGGTCCGTGGTGAGAATGTCATGATGGGCTACTATAAGAACGAGGAGGCTACGCAAGCCGCATTCACGGAGGATGGTTGGTTCCGTACGGGCGATATGGCCACGATGGATAAGGAGAACCATATCTTCTTGAAGGGTCGTTGCAAAAACATGATTTTGGGTGCATCCGGTCAGAACATCTATCCGGAGGCTATTGAGGCTAAGTTGGTCAACTTGCCGTTCATTTCCGAGTGCGTTGTGATTGCGCGCGACAGTAAGTTGGTGGCTTTGGTTTATCCTGATTTCGCCGCAATGGACGAGAGCCATGTCAGCCGTGAGGAGTTGGATGTCATTATGGAGGAGAACCGTAAGACCATCAATAGTACGTTGGCCTCTTATGAAGCCATCACGAAGATTGTCATATTCCCGAATGAGTTTGAGAAAACGGCCAAGAAGAACATTAAGCGTTATTTGTACGAGGGACTATGATAGGAGGGGGAAATCGTATTTCCCTTCCCTCTGAGTTGTATGGATATGCGGTTTTCGGCTGAAATTCTCTCTTTTTATATTTTTTTTACATTTTAGGCGTTAAATTTAATTCGGCAATTGGATTGGAATACGAAAAAATATCTAATTTTGTGCCGTCTTAAATGTAGGCTGAACAAAACACGCGATACGTTGTTTAATTTATTTTATATAAAAAATGAAAAAAGTAGTTTTATTTTTCGCTGTAAGTGCTTCTTTGGCACTTGTTTCTTGTAACAACACTTGCAACAAGCCTGCTGAAGGTGAGACTGTTGATTCTGTTGCTGTAGTAGAGGAAGTTGCTGCTGTAGTTGATTCTGCAGTTGCTGTAGTTGATTCTGCTGCTGCTGTTACTGCTGACTCTGCAGCTGCTGTAGTTGCTGAGGCTACTGAGGCAGTTAAGGAAGCTGCTAAGTAATTTACGCGAAGTAGTGTAAAAAGAAATTGGAGTTGGGTTGTCCCAACTCCTTTTTTTATGTCTTAAATTGAGAATCGGGACTATCTGTGGTCTCTTTTTTGTAGAGACTAAGCCGTGTGGATACACGAATTCTTTACACTTGAGCTTTTTGTGCGAGCCTATTTTTTCTCCTGTGGTAAGTAGTCGGTCTGTATGTTTGTCATGGCGTTCCAGAGGCTGTTGCGCATGTCTGGGGCGATTCGTTCCATCTCTTCCATCAATTTCTTGACGTCGTCGCGGTTGCTCTCCTTTTCGAAAGGACAGTTTTTCTTTTGCTTTTTATATTGCCGGATGGCCTCCAACTCCTTTATCTCCTCTTCTCGTATCAAGGAGAGAGGACGGATGATCTCCATGTCGAATTTGTTCATCTTCAGGAGCGGTGGCATGGTGCTGAATGAACCTTGGAAAAGCAGGTTCATGATGAGCGTATGTAGAATGTCGTCTTGGTGATGGCCTAAGGCAATCTTGTTGCAACCCAATTCTTTGGCTAATTCGAAAAGGGCTTTCCGCCTATGCCATGAGCAGAGGAAGCAATGCGTCTTCCGCTTGTCCGTGCTTTCGTCGAACGAGGTGGTGTGGCTGATGAATTGAACGTTGTGCTTTTCGCAATGTTCGCGCAGATAGTCTAAGTTGGATTGATAGCCGATGTTGGAGACGGATATATGCGCCGCAATGACTGTGAATTGGGGCTTGAATATCTTTTGCCTCTCTCCTAAGAGTTCAACAAGGGCAAGGGAGTCTTTCCCTCCCGACAATCCAATCAGAATCTTGTCACCATCCTTAATGAGTCCGTATTTCTCTATCGCCTTCCTTAGTTTCCGTTGTAGCGTATATAAGAGTTTAGAGACTCGTTTTTCTTCTTCTGTCATAAGCCAGCGGATTTGGGATGTTGGCTAGTATCGATAAGAGGAGACGCCTGTTATTTCGATTACGGGAATGATGAGCCCGTTGTGGTTCTCTTCGCCCAACCAATTGAAGCGTACCATTAACTCTCCGTCGTGAGGGTAGGGAATGTAGTTGTAGAGGTTCACAGGGCGACAAATCAAGCCCATGTAAGGGTTTTCCCTAAGCACGATGGCATATCCAAAACCGTTGCCTTTCCATTCGATACGGGCTGAATAGAAGTGGTGGCTGTCCCATGCGTAAGGGAGTGTATAAGATGGATCTTGGTAATAGACTCCGTCACGATAGTAGTAGTAACGTCCATCGTAATAGATGTAGGGGTCGTCATAATACCCGTAATTGTGGTCGTGGTCTGATTTGCAAGAAGAGAAAATGCTTAGAAGAGCAAAAAGAATAAATAATAACTTAAAGCGTATCATGAGTTTGTATTGTTTTTCCCTCAGAGAAACAAAAATTGCGCCAAACTTATTCAACGGGGCTAATGAATGGGTATTTACACGGAAATTTCATTTAACTTTTTCATGGAAAGAAAAAGAGGCGGAAGGGATTTTTGTATCAGGCACTTGCACGCCTTTGGCTGGAAGCCACCCCTAATACGGGTATGATACGAAGTCTTCCCGCCTAATCCCTCGTCTTAGCTATCAACCGACAGCACCTGTTGGTGCAATCGGTTACTAATAGGAAAGTCTTCCAGCCTATAGATTTGAGTCTCTTTTTGAGGTCTGCAACTCTCAAAAGTGATATAGGGACGCATTGATGAAGTCAGGGCTCATTTCTCTCCTTACCGTTTCCAGAATGAAGGGGAAAGGATGAAGAGGACGGTGAAGATGTCCAAACGTCCTGCAAGCATGAAGAATGACATCACCCATTTTGCGGCAACTGGGAAGTGGGCAAAATTACCTGTCGGACCAGAGGCTCCCAAGCCTGGACCTACGTTGGAAACGCTGGTGACGGCTGCTCCTATCGACTCTTCCGGATTTACTCCGATGAGGAGGAAGATCAGGATGCCCAACATGATGGTGATGGCGTAGAGTACGATGAAGGCCAACACATTGGTGATGATGGTCGGCGGAACGACCTTATTGTTGAATTTCACCGGAATGACAGCGTTAGGGTGGAGTAGTCGTTTGAACTCGAAATAGCTGTTCTTGATGAGGAGCACGATGCGCACCGTCTTGATACCTCCACAGGAGGATCCTGCGCAACCTCCGAACGACATGATGAGAATCATCAGGATGGCAAGGAAGGGTGCCCAAGCAGTGTGGTCGGAGAGCCCGAATCCAGTTCCTGTCATCAGGGAGAAGGCGGAGAAGAGGGAGACGCGGACGTCCTCTTCAGAAACGGTTCTTTCCAAATAGAAGTTGTAGCCGATAATGATGGCCGTAATCGTAAATCCGATCAGTAAGTAATACTTTATCTCTTCGTTGTGGATGAACTTCTTCACGTTTCCGCGCAATGCCGTGTAGAGCAGGGTGTAGTTCATGGCTGCAATGATCATGAAGATGGTGATGATGTAGTCGATGAACGGAGAGTTCCAATGGGCGATGCTGGCGTTCTTGGTCGAATAGCCGCCCGTCGCAATGGTCGTGCATGCGTGGCAGAAGGCGTCGAACGGTTCCATGCCTGCAATGAAGAGCAGGATGGCCTCGATGATAGTGATGGAGGCGTAGAGGCTCCAAAGCAGTTTGGCGGTCTGCGTCACACGTGGACGTATCTTGTCTTTCGTCGGACCGGGCACTTCGGCGGCATACATCTGCATTCCACCGATACCAAAGAGGGGCATGACGGCCAAAGAGAGGACGATGATTCCCATTCCACCCTGCCATTGGATGATGCTTCGCCAGAAGAGAAGTCCGTGGGGAAGTGCTTCAATATCTTGTAGGATGGTGGCTCCTGTCGTCGTGTACCCGGAGATGGTTTCAAAGAAAGCATTGGTGTATTCGGGAATGTAGCCGCTCAGGTAAAATGGGAACGTTCCGAAGATGGAGAAGAGAATCCACACGAACGCCACGATGAAATAGCCTTCCCTCTTCTTCAATTGGAAGTTCTTAGTCTTCTCGTCGCCTTTGAGTCCGAAGAAGAGTAGGAGGGCCGTGACGGTGGTCAATCCTGTCGATATGAGGAGAGCCTTCAAGTCGTCTTCGCCGTAGAGGGCGGAGATGATGCTTGAGACAGCCATGAATCCGGCTTCGAAGAAAAGTAGCAAACCGAAGGTGGCTCCAATCAGTTTGAAGTTGAGTAAACTTTCTTGTTTCATGTCTGGAAATGAGGGCACTTCCCCAAGGAGGAAGCCCCAGGTCTAACGCTAATTGAAAAGTTTGTCTAGTTTTTGGATACTGGAAGATAGACAGAAGACAATGACATTGTCGTTCGGTTGTATCTCCGTATTACCATTGGCAATATAGCCCACACCGTCTCGCACGATTCCACCGATGAAGATGTTCTTCGGGATGTGCAGATCTTTTAGTTTGCCTTTCGTGATGTCGGAGTTGAGTTTGGCCGAAACTTCCACGACTTGCGCATCTACGTGCGTGAGGCATTTTACTTTGCTGACATCTGCGTCGAGCGTATATTGGTATATGGCACTTGCCGCAATCAACTTTTTGTTGATGACGGTACCGATGTCGAGGTTCTCCGCCAACGGGATATAGTCGATGTTCTCGATTTCGGAGATGGTCTTTTTCAGTCCGAAGCTTTTAGCCGCGATGCAGGCGAGGATGTTGGCCTCCGAGTTGTTGGTCAAGGCTACGAATGCATCCATGCTCTCGATCTCCTCTTCACGGAGAATCTCCAAGTCGCTGGCGTCGCAATTGATGACAAGCGTTCCGTCGGGAAGCGTCTCGTTTAGTCGATTGATTTTGGCGGCGTCCTTTTCGAGGATCTTCACGCTGATATTTTCCGGAAGGCTCTCCACGGTCTTCACCGTGATTCGACCTCCACCCATAATCATCAGGTCTCGTACATTGATGACATCTTTACCAGCCACCTCCCTAACCTTAGGGATGAACTCCTTTGTGGTGATGAAGTATACGATGTCGTTGGGTTTCACCTCGTCCTGTCCGTTAGGGATGATAGTGTCCATCTCCCTCCGTATGGCAACGATACGATATCCGTCGCTGTCCTTCAAATCCATCAATCTCTGTTTCAGGATAGGGGCGTTGATGCGGACTTTCATACCGATAAGGGTCAAGGCTCCTCCGTTGAATTCCATCCATTGGCGGACCCAGTTCATCCTCAATGAGTTGACGATTTCTTCGGCAGCCAACATTTCCGGATAGATCATGGCGTTGATGCCTAATTTCTCGAAGAACGCTTTGTTCTCCGGAAGCAGGTATTCGTAATTGTCTATGCGGGCTAACGTCTTTTTGGCTCCGAGGTTCTTGGCCAAGATGCAGGCCGTGATGTTTTGACTCTCGATGGGAGTGACTGCGATGAATAGGTCTGCTTTCTTTACTTGTGCGTCGATGAGTCCTTTCAGGGATGTTGGTGAGCCTTCGATGGTCATTACGTCAACACCCTCCTGTAGACGGGAGACTCTCTCCCGGTCTTCATCCAAAAGGTAAATGTCGTGCTTCTCTTTCGACAACATTTTTGCCAAATGGGTTCCAACTTCTCCTGCACCAGCGATTGTAATTTGCATCTTTTTATCTTTTGGTGGTTTCTACAAATCAATTTCGAGAGATTTTAAAAACATCGAAACCTTTCATAGATCCACAATTAATTCCTTGTCTTTGCTAAAGGGTGAATTTTTAGAGTTCACCTTGGTTAATTGTCCCTTGGAAATTTGTTTTAAGATGCCCTCATTGCGAGAGCATGGAAACATATTGCCTCAGAATTTCATCTTTGCTTTCTTTCGTTTTCCCCCTTTTGGGAAAATGGTCCTTTGCTCTGTTATGAAGCAATAGAGAATCTCAGTACAAGGATTTCCTTGAGAATTCCGGACTGCAAATGTAGTCATATTTTTTAGAATAGAAGTGAGAAAAGACAAAAAGCGGAGACTTTGGAGCGGAACATTCTCTATTTATTGATATATGTAAAAATTTGTTTTGTGGTAGGGTTCAGATCTTTCATTTACGACCCTTAGGATCTTTTTATTTAATCTAATTCAAGTTTCGCAAGTGATTTTAAGTTGTATATCGCACGTTGTTAGCCCAGAATGGGCGTCATATCATAGGCAGGGGTTTCAACCCCTGTTTCGTGGACGGTGTGTGACGGGAACCCTGAAGGGGTGACCCAAAATGGTGACATTATAATGGATGTGTCGCCTCTTCGAGGCTTTAAATCATCACCCAATGCCCATTATACAGGGGTTAGCCCCCCTGCCTATAATATGTCGTCCCTTCGGGACTTGCAAAATTTGAATATATGAAAAAATTTGTTTTGTGGGGATAGAGGCTCCTTTCGTTAAATAAGGGGGTGTCCATTTTGTCCTTTGGGCATAATGGCTTATTTTTGTGGAAATTCCAAGGCAGTTTCTATAAATTGGGTTCGAGAATTTTTGGAAGTTTATTTTGGTGGATACACCTCTAACGTGTTTGCGTTGAGCGGAAATTGTACCGATGGGCAAACAGCAGGAAGCCGAAATAATGCGAAAGGAAACAAGGATTTGTAGAGTATGCTTTGATAATAATGGTAAGAATGGAACAGTTGTTGGCTTTAGACCGGGATTTGATGGTCTCTTTGAACTTAAGTGGCTCTCATACAAATTTTTGTGATGGATTTATGTGGATGACTTCTCAAATTGCGGTTTGGGCTCCAGCAATCCTTTTCTTGTTGTATGTACTCTATAAGACGAAGGGAAAACAGGCTTTGTGGATTGTCTTGATGATTGCTTTGGTTTTTCTTTTGTGTGACCAGATCTCTTCTTCCCTGCTCAAACCATGGGTGGCGCGCCTTCGTCCGAGCCATGATCCGTTGGTGATGGATAGTTTGCAGTATGTGCGTGATTATCATGGCGGTCAGTTCGGTTTTCCCTCTTCCCATGCGGCCAATTCGTTCGGTTTTGCCGTCTTCACCTCTTTGCTTTTCCGCTATCGGTTCTACACTGCTTTTTCGTTGATATGGGCTGCTTTGTGTGCTTATTCGCGAATCTATTTGGGTGTGCATTTCCCTGGTGATATTTTAGTGGGAACGCTTATGGGGGCCTCCATCGGTTTCTTGTGCTATTTCTGTTATCGGAAGTGGTTTGGAGAGTCGTTCCGTTCTCCAAATTCCCTTTATACGGCATCGGGCTTTTTGATTTCCGACCTGCAACATCTTGTTTGGCTGATGGTGGGTATTTTCACGGTCTTCGCCATCGTGGCCTTGACGCCGGTTTGGCAATAAGTTAGATGGTTTTATTGGTGGTTTATAAATCGTATGCTACGGATTGATTGGGCTCATCAAAGATGGGGAATCCGGTGTTCCCTGCTTTTCTTTTCCTTTTGCGGATGATCTTTTTCTTCGCAAGTGAGTGGTGTGTCGCCTGCCGATTTTTCTCAAGTAAGCGTTGTCGACAAAGGGGAAAAAGGAAAGGTTCATTTGAAAGGCAGTGCGATGAGTTCCTCGGATGAGAAGATTCGTGATAGTTTGTGCCAAATCTCTGCCGAAGCCTATTTTTCATTTCTAGAACACGAGTTACAGTCGAAGGGGGTTGTGTATGGTGCCTTCGAAAAGGAGAAATTCTCGTTGGGCGATAGCTCTATCTCGTATGATCCACGACCTAAACCTATCCATCTAAACTGGTAGGCTTTCTGCCTTTTGTGACTATGGGTTTTCATTCATGCGGTAATGCAACATGGTAGATTGAGTAGCACCCATAAAAAAAGGATGCCTTTCGACATCCTTTCTTTATGTTGCATAAGTGATTACTGCAATTTGAACATAACTGGCAAAGTGTATCTTGCACGAACTGGCTTACCACTTTGTTTTCCAGGCTTCCATGCTGGCATGGATTGAACGACTCTGACAGCCTCTTTGTCCAAACTTTCGTGAACACCTCTTACTACTTGCACATCTACGATCTTACCGTCCTTGTTGACAACGAAGGAAACAGTAACACGACCTTTGATACCAGCCTCTTGCGCAATGGTAGGGTATTTGATGTTCTTTGAAAGATATTCCATCAATGCTTTGTCACCACCAGGGAATGAAGGTTTCTCCTCCACGATGGTAAAGATTTCCTCTACCTCTTCTTGCTCTTGTGGTTGCTCTACAACTGTAGGAATCTCTACGACTTGGTTGACATCCTCACCCTTTATTTCTCTTGACTCGACAACCTCCTCGTTCTTTACAATTTCCAATACCTCGTTTACGACAGCTGCTGGTGGTGGTGGTGGCGGTGGCGGTGGGGTATTCTGTTGAGTTTGTTGAATCTCCACCTCCTCTTCTATATCAATCTGGTCGCTAACTGAGACTTCGACCTTTTTGACCTCTGTTTCGGTCCATTCGAAACAGATGTACATAAAAGACAAAGCCACTACCAACCCTAAGAGACCAAACATCGACCGCTTGTTCTCCAAGTCTGCTTTGGGTGATTTTTTAATTTCCATCTTATATGTTTCTTAATTGTTACTTATTTTCACTTTACGATGACAAATGTAAGATAAAAAAAGCAAAAAAAGGCTTTGTTTCTGCGCTTTTTTGAAAGAAAAAGTGCTACACTACAAAAAACTTTGCCTTGTGATAAGAAAATGAAGACTTTTCTTGCTGAGAATGTATTCTTTGGGAGAAAAAGGTCTTCTCTGTCGCTAAAATCCCGCAAATGCCAACATGGGTGCATCTGCGGGATTTTTGACCGTTTTAGTTGAGAACAGGGAGGTGAGAATTCTCCTTTCCGTATCGGAGCATCTGCTCTATGTAGCCTTCGTCATACCTCACCTTGATGTCGGTGATCTCTCCAGCCGCATTGACGACTGGTTCGTAGACTGGGTTGACAAAACCTTTGTAAGGGGCGAGTTTTAGTTTCGCATAGCGCTCCTTCACCTCTTTATGTAGGGCTTCGTCCACCTTCACGCCG
Organism: Paludibacteraceae bacterium; assembly: GCA_017553575.1. Taxonomy (GTDB): domain Bacteria; phylum Bacteroidota; class Bacteroidia; order Bacteroidales; family Paludibacteraceae; genus RGIG10190. Next base: position 6,549 of record JAFZKQ010000013.1, on the reverse strand, counting down.
TAGGTCTCGACAAGATTTTTGGCACCTTCGAAGTCTCCTTCCGATTTGATGCGTTGAATCTCGGCAAGGAGTTGTCCCACTAAGTTGCGCATCTTCTCGTAGTCGTTGATGACGACGAATGTTTTGCCGTCCCGCTTCTTGAGTTCGACCACCTTTTCAGGGGCTCCTTTCTCAAGGATCCAACGGGCGATGAGTTGCCTGTTTCGCATGTGCGCCTCCTCTATGTCGTTGCCGGGTTCGATGCGCATCAACTGAGTCATCAGTCCATTCATCATATAACTGTAATATTCGGCTTTGTAGGCTTCTTTGTTAGGAAGCAGACCTAGTTCGACCAGTTTGTCATCGGCTTCGTAGTAAAGTCCGAACAGGTCGGCGCGCGCCTCTTCGATGGTGGCTCCATAGGCGCGTAGTGCATCTTGGCTGACGCCCGGAAGCAGTTGTCCGGAACCGTGGCCGAGGCATTCGTGGAGGTCTGTGTGGATGTTATCCGTGATGAATCCGTATTGGTTCATTCTGTCGATTTCCTCTTGGCTCCAAGCGAACTCTTCTTTGAAACCGTTTCCTCTTGCCGCTTTGTCGTAGGCATCTGTGATGTTTTCGATGGTCACGGATTTGGAACCGTGGAGTTGCCTGATCCAGTTGCTGTTTGGCAGGTTGATGCCGATTGGTGTGGCAGGGTAGCAGTCGCCGGCTAAGATGGCGGTGGTGATGACCTTGGCACTGACGCCTTTCACTTGTGGCTTCTTGAACTCTTGGGCCACAGGCGAATGGTCTTCGAACCATTGTGCGTTCTGGCTGATGGTTTCGGTGCGGCGGGTCGCTTCGATGTTCTTGAAGTTGACGATGGATTCCCAGCTAGCCTTCAGGCCGAGAGGGTCACCGTAGGTCTCAATGAAGCCGTTGACGAAATCGATGCGTGAATCTTGGTCTTTCACCCAAAGAATGCTGTATTCATCGAAAGTTTTTAGGTCGCCGGTATGGTAGAACTCGATGAGTTTTTCGATGACGGCCTTTTGCTTGTCGTTTTCTGCCACATCTTTAGCTTTTTCCAGCCAAAAGAGGATTTTCTCGATGGCGGCGGTATACATGCCTCCGACTTTCCACGTCTTTTCTATGAGTTTTCCGTTCTCTTTGGTCAGCTTGCTGTTGAGTCCGTAAGAGATTGGGGTGGCGTCGGTCGTGTCACGCATGGCGTCGTAGAAGGCATCCACCTCTTTCTCCGTCACATTTTCGTAGTAGTTGTTGGCAGAGGAGGTGATGAGATCGGCACCCTCGGCTTGGTTGACGCGTTTTGCGTAGAGGGTGGTGTCGAAAATGACGGGCGTGATGGCCTCGATTAATTTTTTCTTGTCGTTCCCGTAGGCTTGCAAAGGAAGCAACGAGTCGTTGGTTTGCATGATAGCCTCTTGGAAGAATTTCTCCGTGAACTCGGGGCGGAACTTGTCTGTGGCGTAGTGGTGGTGAATACCGTTGGAGAACCAAACACGTTTAAGGTAAGTCTCCATTGCCTTGAACTCTTCCGAATCCTTGTTCGGATAGCTTTCGTAGATGCCCTCCAAGGTCTTTCGGATGGTGAGGTTGTATTTGTTGTTTTGGTCGAAGAGGATATCCCTTCCTTCCAATGCGGCTTGCGAGAGGAAGTAGACCAATTTTTTCTGGTTGAGACTGAGTTCTTCAAATCCGGGTACTTTGTACCGTAGGACCTCTATGTCGGCGAACTTATCGACGGAGTAGCAGAACTGCTCTTCTTCGGGAGCGGAGATGTTTGTGTTGTTTCCTCCGCCTCCACATGCGGATAAAAGATATGTCATGGATGATAAAATTAATATTTTCTTCATTTCTCGTTGTTTGTGTATTTTATGTATTTGATTTTTAATGGTTAATCTTTGTTTTTCGCATCGATGTTTTCCACCATGGTCCATTTCCCCTTTTTCAGCTCGAATGCGTCGTAGGTGAAGTCAGGACCGTAGTAGGAGTATATCTTGTTATAGATGGGTTCTGAAGGGACTAGGTGGTCGAAGACGATACGTTTCTCTTTCGCTTCGTAGTTCAGGTTCACCTTGGCATCTGAGCTATATTCAAGGATGAAGCGGTGTTGCGTCCTGCCTTTGGGCTTGAGGACGGTTTTCCCGAAGTTGGGGCGACCCTTCTTGTCGAAGTCGACGGGTTCGATCACTTTGTAGGAGGAGGCTGCGTTGTTTCCTCCCCAGCCCAAAAGGATGTAGTAGTCGCCTTTGCTCACGTGGATGGCTTTGTAGTAGAGTGCGCCGTACCAATCGCCCACCGGAATCCGTTGCCCCAATCCGGGGATGCGGGCTTTCCTTTTGGTCACGAGGCGAGTGGTGGCCAGTTCCTTTTTCGATTTTCTGTATTGGATGAAGCCTCCGTAACCGAATGTCTTGTCGTTGAGCGGATAGAGCCATGTGTAGAAGCGGGCTTTCTCGTCGTCGGAGGTGACTTTCCCCATATATTTCAATTTCTCGAATGGGTAGTCGAAGGATTCCGGCAGTTGGAGGATCTCCGTCAAGTCAGTCTCGATCTTTTGGCTGATGGCCTGCTTCTCGCTATCGTCTTCTGAGGCTTTCAAGGAGTCGAAGAGAGCGGCGATGGCTTGTTCCTTGGATGCGATATCCGTTTGGCCGAAGGCGTACAGCGGCAGTAGCAGGATGAAACCTATTCGTAAGATGGTTGCTCTCATAATCCTAATCGTTTGTATGATTCCATTGCAAAATACGGAATTTTTAATCAGATAGTGTGTTTAGAGAGGTTATAAAATGGAGAAGATGCCTAAAAATTCACAGTTTTTATAAAAAAAGAAGGGGCAGTGACCTGTCCCTTCCTCTTGAACCCCTATGATATGCTGGGTTGTGTTAATACTCTAATGAAATTTTGTTTTCTTCTGCCATCCTTCTTATGTTCAGCAAGGCATAGCGCATACGACCCAAGGCAGTGTTGATGCTCACGCCCGTAATGTCTGCAATCTCCTTGAAGGAGAGGTCTTCGAAGAACCTCATTTTTAGAACCTCCTTTTGGTTCTCTGGCAAGTGTTCCACCAATTTCACGATGTCTGCGAATACTTGGTCGCGAACCATGTCGTACTCTATGCTGTCATCGTAAAGTTTGCAGTCATTGAAGAGATCTACATCAGAATCTTCATTGGAGATTGTGTTTTCACTTTTATCTCTTCTGAAGCAATCGATAATCAGGTTGTGGGAAATACGCATAATCCATGCGATGAATTTTCCCTTCTCTGTATATCGACCTTGTTTGATGGTCGTAATAGCCTTGACGAATGTCTCTTGGAAGAGATCATTTGCTAAATCTCTATCCTTTACGGCAAGGTAAATGTAAGAAAACACCTTGTTTTTATGCCTCGATAACAACAAGTCAAACGCCTCATTGACATCTTGGGCATACAATGCAACCAACTCTTCGTCGGTCAATGTCTCTAACGCTTCCATTTCCTTTTTTGTTTAAATGTTCAAAAAAGTAAGTGTCGTCTATAGGCTATCTGTTTTAGTTAATAATCGTGTTAATTTCGAGACATTTCCTTACTGGGATCTCTCCTTTGAGGTTGTCTCTCTGCAAATGTATGTTATTTTAATTGGAATTTGTTCCCTATTTTATGAGAAATTTTTCGATTTGTGTTGTATAACATATAAATCGACCTCGAAGACCTCCGAGGGAGGCCTGTCGGGACGAAAAGTTGGGTTGTCGTCTTTTTATTCGAAGCGCATATCCTCTTCGATTTTAAATCCGCGGAGGAAATCCTCTGTGGTGAGACGTTTCTTGCCGGGGATTTGCAACTCTTTTACGCGGATGAATCCGTCGGCAGTGGCGATGTCGAGGTACTTCTTCCCGTCTGTCTTGATGCTTCCGGGTTGGAGACCTCCGTTTGCCGTTACCAATTCGGTTGCGTATATTTTTGTGGCAAGGATCTCTTTGCTCGTTTTGAGGTTGCACCATGCGGCAGGGTAAGGGGAGAGACCTCTGACCAAGTTGTGTATTTTCTTGGAGGGCTGGTTGAAGTCGATTTTGCAGGTCTCCTTGAAAATTTTCGGAGCAGGTTTGAGCTCTGCTTCCGATTGATACAACTCTTCTTGAGGCTTGGGTTTGATGGAGCCCTCGATGATGGCGTTGACCGTCTCCAAGATGAGTTCGCAGCCCTTGTACATCAGTTTGTCGTGGATGGTGCCGGCGTTGTCTTCGTCTAGGATGGGCACTCTCTCTTGTTGGATGATTTTACCCGTGTCGATCTCATGGGTGAGGAAGAAGGTTGTCACGCCAGTCTCTTGCTCTCCGTTGATGACTGCCCAATTGATAGGAGCCGCACCGCGATATTGGGGCAGGAGGGAAGCGTGCAGGTTGAAGGTGCCAAGAGGCGGCATGGCCCATACCACTTCAGGCAACATTCTGAAGGCTACGACAATTTGCAAATCGGCTTTCAAGGCCCGCAACTCCTCAACGAATTGCTCGTCCTTTAACTTTTCCGGCTGTAGGAGGTGTAGTCCCTGCTCCAAGGCGTAGTTCTTTACCGGCGAGTATTGGATCTTGTGTCCTCTTCCTGCGGGTTTGTCTGGCATTGTGATGACTCCCACGATGTTGAATCCGTTTTCGTGGAGTGTTTTCAGTGGCTCGACAGCAAAGTCGGGCGTTCCCATATATACGATTCTTAAGTCTTTCTTTTCCATAAATGAAGATTGAATTAGAGGTGATGCTCTCTTCCTGATTGCTCAGGATGGGGCGGGTTCAACTCTTTGGGTAAAAAGGGTGGTTTGGAAATTCACCTTATTTTCTTGCGAAGGTAAGCTTATTTTTCCATTTGGGCAAAAAAAGAAAGGGCGCATCTGTGATTGACGCGCCCTTGTGCTTATTCGTTCTGTTTTTTAGAAGTCTCGGTTGTCTTCCTCTTCTCGGTTGTCGAAATATTCGGCAATCTCACGTTCGGCAGAATCGGAGAAGGCATACGACTCGTCGTGTTGACTGACGTCCAGACCCATCCTTTCGCTCTTGATGCTGACACGCATTGGAATCATCAAGTTTGTAATCCAATAGAGAGCGAAGCTGACAACGAAGGTGTAAGCAATGACGATGACCACTCCGATGATGGAGTTTACGAACTCACCTACGCCACCGTGGATCAGACCTGTGTAGGAGAATACTCCGGTGAGGATTGTCGCTGTGATACCACCGACACCATGAGTCGGGAAGACGTCGAGTGCATCGTCAATGCTGGAGTTCTCTCTCCAGTGGACGGCGATGTTGCAGACGAGCGTCGTGATGACTGCAATGATGAAACTTGAACTGGTTGTCACAACGTCCGCACAAGGCGTGATGGCGACAAGTCCGATGACCGCACCTACGGCAGCTCCCATACCGGAAGGCTTACGTCCACGTAGGCAATCTATGAAAATCCAAGTCATCATGGCTGTTGCTCCTGCCGTGTTGGTGTTGAGGAATGCCTTGATGGCGATGCCGTCTGCAGCCAATCCCGAACCGCCATTGAATCCGAACCAACCCAACCAAAGGAGACCAGCTCCTAAAATGACGAATGGAACGTTGGCAGGCAAATGGTGCTCGTTGCTGCTTTGCCTTCTGCCCAAGAAGATGGCTCCGGCAAGGGCGGCTATACCAGAGGAGGCGTGGACGACGATACCTCCGGCAAAGTCGTGGATGTCCAACCATTTGTGTAGCAATCCGTCAGGATGCCATGTCCAATGGGCGAGCGGACAGTATATGATGAGGCTGAATAGTATCATAAAGACCATGTAGGCGGAGAAGCGGACGCGCTCGGCGAACGATCCCGTGATAAGGGAAGGGGTGATGATGGCGAACTTCATTTGGAACAAAGCGTAGAGAGCCAAAGGAATCGTGCTTGTCAGATAGGGCTCTGGTTTCGCTCCGACGTGTTGGAACATGAAGTATTGGGTTGGGTCGCCGATTAGTCCGAGTCCGCCAACGTCGTTACCGAATGCGAGGCTGAATCCGACAACCACCCAAAGGATGCTGATGATTCCCATGGCAATGAATGATTGCAAAATAGTGCTGATGACATTCTTTTTCCCTACCATACCTCCGTAAAAGAAGGAGAGTCCCGGGGTCATCATCAATACGAAAATCGTGGCGGTGATCATCCAAGCTACATTGCTGGCGGTGCACTCTTCCGTTTCCACAAAATCCCATAAACCTTGCTCTTCCGGAATGAAAATTCCGATTATTGATATGATGGCGATAAATGCCGTCAATATGAACCATCTCTTTTTTATCTGCATAGCTTTCGTCTTTTTAGGAGGCCGATGAATTTTTCTCTCTTTTCAAAATCCTTATATTCCGGAGTTCAGGATGTAACTGTCAGAGATACCCTTATTCTATCGGTTTCTCTTTGTTTGTATTTCGTGGTGCGAAGTTATGCGATAATGTCCACTTTTCGGAAGATTTTGGGCTCTGTAATAGTAGGTAATTTGTTTGTTGTTTTAGATTGATTTGTTTTTGTTTATTTTTCTTTTGTTTTAGTTTGTTTTGTGTTAAAAATATGACAATTTTTATTTT
>JAFZKQ010000109.1 GCA_017553575.1 Paludibacteraceae bacterium | reverse complement strand
TTTATTCATCATATTAGAAACAAAAGAAACTAAATAAAATAGATAAACTAATTTCAATTCGTTTTACGTGATCACTTCGCGGGCATTTGTGTGTGAACATCAATGCCCGCACATTTTTTATAACCCTCCCCTGCCATCTGCTCCTTTTCCAATTTCCTACTGACGCAAGAGGTCTATTCCTAACGAAAAAGAGGTGCGAACAAAGAGACTGGCAGTCTCCTCATTCACACCTCTCAAAGATGTTGTCTTATTTCTTAGCTATATTAGAACGGAGAATGGTATACCCCAACCTCCTCCATAGCGGGAATCAAATAGTTTCCAGCTGATTACTTAGCAGGTTCCCATTTACAACGCACGGGAGATACGATGGCACCCTCCTTCTTCAATTCGGCGAATACCTTGTCAATCTCCTTACGGTCTGCGTTCAACACTTTGGTCACCTCTCCTGCCGAAACGGGCTTGCCCGCCTCGCGCATGGCTTGCAATACTTTCTCTTTCATATCTTTACTATTTAAGCCGCATCGTATAGTTGTCCATACTTGGCAACCACACGACCCAGCAATACTCTTAATTCAAAATTCCCTAAAATCCCACCCGTTTCCGAGTAGCAGCCATTTTCTCCACGAACTCCTGTTCTTGGGAAGCTGTGATGAAATCGCACTTTTTTATCTGCACATCCTTCAATCCCGCCATCTGACTTCTCATGGCAGCCTTTGACCAAGTCCTCTCATAGAGGTTCCGGACATAACGGGCATTGGAGAAATCCTCAGAAGTCAAGAAGGCGTCAGACAAGCCGTCGAAATAAGCTTTCACCACCTCCTCAATGCCCTTCTCAAATTTGAAATGCTTCTTCAGCATGGACATGAATATGGCGACAAGTTGCTCACGGTTGTAGGAAGGGAATTCTATCACGAACGGCATACGGCTACTCAAGCCCGCATTTCCCTTCATAAGGAACTCCATCGGCTTCTTATAACCCGCCATAATTACCACGAAATTGTCCCTATGATTCTCCATCTCGGCAATCAGCGTAGCAAGGGCCTCATGACCATAGTCGAGGTCGTCCTTCTCCGAACGATAGAGCTCGTAGGCCTCATCGAGGAAGAGCACGGAGCCGTAGGCGTCACGACAGATAGAGAGCGTCTTCGGAGCCGTCTGACCCACATAACGTCCACAAAGATCACGGCCTGCATATTCGAAGAAATGACCGTTGGTCAGGATGCCGTTCTGCGCAAATATCTTACCGATGATTCGGGCAACCGTTGTCTTTCCTGTACCAGGCGCACCGAGGAAGCGCATGTGCATACAAGGCTTATCCAACTTGTCGTTGGCAATGGCCATCTTCACTTGGGCCACAATCTCCTTGACACGCTCCGTTATCTTCTCCATGCCCACCATTTCGTTCAACTCCTCGTAAGGGTCCGTATTGGCCTTTACCGACAAATCCGCCAAAGAAGCGATATCCTCCTTCAAGATCAACCCCTCGTCCTTCTTTTTCTCTTCACCTTCCACGATCAACTCGACTTTGCCCGCATCGCTTTGCAACTTCATCAAGACGATTTCGTCCACCACCTTTTTCACCGTTCGGATTCCATAGAAACAACCGTCCATCTTCTCATCGCGGATCTTCGCCAAGAAGACCTCTTTCGCAGCTTCGTCCAGTTTCATACTACAGTCTTTCAGAAACTTAGCGGCAAATTGGAGCAATTGCTCATCCGTGTAAGGAGGCATGACAAACGTCTTCAACAGAAGCACATCAGAAATGACATCTTCAATCCGCTTCAACTCCTTAGGCTCAAGATAAGGGATTCGGAAGACATAATTCATATTCTTTAGGTTGTGGACGATCTCATCCAACAATTTTTTGAGTTCCGTCTGAGTGGTCTTTCCCGTAAAGGCACTGATATCGATGCACATGAGCAGTCCTTCGTTGTCCGATTTCTTGAAATACGGAATAAGGTCATCCAAAGAGATGCGCCTTCCTACCGTTTCTTCCGCCAAGACATACTCATAATAACGATCTTGCGAATAGGCTCCCGAATAGTAGCCCAACAACGTCAAATCGTTGATTGCTCGCGTCAAACCGCAACCATCATTCATCGAAATCAAATAGCACTGCGACTTCAACGAATCCAAGGTGTTCGTTCGGTTCAAGACAGGGGCAACCTTGGCAATATCCAAGAAGTATTGCTTAAAAGAGTCCCAACCGATCAATCCGTTGTTATTGTTGCGGGCGAGATTGTCCAAAGAGGATTGGTTATAAGAGCCCTTCTTTTTGCTTGAATCGTCGCTCGTCGAATCAGAATCGTCATCCGAATCATAATCACGGTCCGTGATGGTTATCGTCGACTCATCGCCGATCTTACAGAAAGCCTTTCCGTCCGACTCGGAGACGGATATATCAAATTTCTGGGTAGGTGTCAGTTCCGCTATTTTATCCGCCAAAGCCTTGGCAGCCTGACTTTTTGTCAAGTTCGTCTTGATCAAGCAAGAGAAAGTGCTACGAGACACCTTATAATCAGATGATTCCGAAAAGCAAGAGATTGCCGCATAGGGCAAAATGGATGTATTGAACTCATTCTCTTCACTACTGAACAAACTACGTGAGACGAGTCCGACATTAACTAATACACTGTATTCCACGGTTATCAATCTATTTTAGTGGAGGTTCCTAAAGCACATCACAATTGTTAGATTCCTCCATTGTTACACTATCATTAATCTATACAAAGATAGGCTATCCAAATCTATTTTTCACACCCCTTTTTATGGTTATACAACATAAAAACGATAGAAAGGGCAAAAAAAAAATTCGACAGCCAACCGCTATCGAATTTCAAACTTTGGAGCGAAAAACGGGACTCGAACCCGCGACCCCAACCTTGGCAAGGTTGTGCTCTACCAACTGAGCTATTTTCGCAAATTTCTTACAAGCATACCATGTAATTGGTACCTCAGGCGGGACTTGAACCCGCACGATCGCAATGATCACAGGATTTTAAGTCCTGCGTGTCTACCAATTCCACCACTAAGGCAACTTGGAGCGAAAAACGGGACTCGAACCCGCGACCCCAACCTTGGCAAGGTTGTGCTCTACCAACTGAGCTATTTTCGCATTCGCTTTACAATCCGTTTCCGAATTGCGTTGCAAAAGTAAGGCTTTTTTTGAGAATCCAAAACTTTTTAAGCGAAAAAAAACTGACAATTTCACAAATATATGACCATTTCATCCACTTTTTGGAGGATGGAGAGCCTTTCATCGTATCACACAGACTTCTGGCGAAATTGTTATGGAAAACTTCTTTTGTACCGAAGCCACAATCTGCTCCGCCAAATTCCAGACCTCCTGCCCCGTCGCACCGCCACGGTTGACCAAGACCAAAGCCTGTTTCTCATATACACCTGCATGCTCCAACTGCTTCCCCTTCCATCCGCATTGGTCTATCAACCAACCAGCGGGAATTTTTACCATTCCATCGGGAACTTCGTAGAAAGGCATCTCGGGATAATCCTTCGACAACGCCTCGTATAACGAACGCTCCACAATCGGATTCTTGAAGAAACTGCCGGCACTTCCAATCTCCTTCGGATCCGGCAACTTGGAATTACGCACGCCTATAATCGTCTTACGGATGAGGGATAGAGAAAAGGCCATTTCTTCGGGAATCGCCTTCAACAGATTGCCATAAGAGACATTGTATTGGTAGCCCTCCTCCGAATGCAACAAGACGGTCACCCTTGTCACGATATAGTTGGTATGATGCTTAAAATAGCTGTCCCGATAGGCAAACTGACACTCCGCATTAGAGAAACGACACATCTTCCCTTGGGTGACATCCATGGCTTGCACTTCATAAATGACATCTTTGGCCTCAACACCATATGCGCCAATGTTTTGCACAGGGGAAGCGCCCACCTCACCAGGAATCAGGGAAAGATTTTCCACACCTCCCAAATGATGATCCACACAGAACGCCACAAAATCGTCCCAAACCACACCCGAACCGGCCGTGACAAAAAATTCATTCGGCTTATCCGCCGGAACGATCTCGATGCCATCAATCTTGGAATGAAGCACAACACCATCAAAATCAGAGAGGAAGAGCAAGTTACTACCCCCGCCTATCTGCATCCAACGCCTGCCCTCCAATGCTCCCGAAGCGACAAAATCAGCCAATTCATCCACACTTTCATACTCAAAAAAGTCGCGGCAGCGAACATCGATCCCAAAGGTGTTATATTTCAAAAGGGAAAAATCAGTCTCTCTTCTCATATCATACGTATTTGGTATACCATTAGTGATTTTTCAATAAAGATAACAAAAAAAGGGCATTCTAAAGAACGCCCCCTTTTTGTTTTTAGTAATTTGATTATTCTGCTGGATTAATTGCACCAGAAGGACAAACATCAGCACAAGTACCACAATCAGCACAAGCATCTGGATCAATCTTGTAGATATCGCCTTCAGAGATAGCTCCTGCAGGACACTCGCCAATACATGTACCACATGCAACACAATCATCACTAATTACGTAAGCCATAATAATAGAATATTTAAATTAATAAATCGTAAGACAACGCAAATATAGATATTTCTATATGCTTTTGAAATAGTTTGACCCTTTTTTACACTATTTGGAATCATTCTAAAAACAGCACCATCAAGCGAGTTGAATATAAGCAAGATAACTCTTCAAAGAGAAGCAAAAAAGAACCATTTCAACGAAAGAAACCGCCCTTTCGTCACGCTTCGGTATGAGTTATGGCATCCAAAATGGCATACGCCTCGTCAATTGTCTTGACGTTCTCGAATACGATGGAGCGCTTGCCCGCCTGGTCACGCAACTTGCAACGCAAGGCATGTGTTTGGAAGTAGGCCAAAATTCGCCCGAATGCCTTCGACTGATAGTATGGCGAATCATCCACCTCTATGAAATAGCCCGACATCCGTCCGTTCTTCAGCACCATACGCTCAAATCCCAACGAGATGGCCAACCAACGGAGCCTTACCAACTGCATGAGGTTCAATGCCTGCTGCGGCATTTTTCCGAAACGGTCCTCCAACCTCGACTCGTAGGCTTTCAGGTCGGCTTCGTCCTTCACATTGTCCAATTCCCGATAGAGGTTCATACGCTCCGAGCCACTCTCGATATAGTCGGAAGGGAACATCAACTCCATATCCGTTTCCATCTGACAATCAAGGACAAAGGACTCCTCCTCACCGTTCTTCGCCTTTTCCTCCTCATAGAGATCGGCAAACTCGTCCTCCTTCAACTCCATCACAGCCTCATTCAAGACCTTCTGGTAGGTCTCATAGCCCAAATCAGCGATGAAACCGCTCTGTTCCGCACCCAAGAGATTGCCGGCGCCCCGAATGTCCAAGTCTTGCATGGCAATATTGAAGCCACTGCCCAAATCGGAGAAACTCTCGATGGCCTGCAACCTCCGCCGAGCCTCGGTCGTCAAGGTGGACAACGGTGGCGACAAAAGATAGCAGAAGGCGCGCCGGTTGCTTCGTCCGACACGGCCACGTAACTGGTGCAACTCGCTCAAGCCGAAATTATGGGCATTGTTGATGATTATCGTATTGCAGTTGGAGATATCGACACCCGACTCCACAATACTCGTCGCAATCAAGACATCATATTCGTAATCCAAGAAATCGACGATGACCTTTTCCAAATCCTCTCCGTTCATCTGGCCATGGCCAATCGCCACCCTCGCCTCTGGCACCAAACGGTTCACCAAAATGCGCAGCTCCTCCAGATTCTGGATACGGTTATTGATAAAGAAGACCTGACCATTTCTATCTATCTCATATTGAATGGCTTCCCGGATAATATCTTCGTTGAACGAATGGAGTTCCGTCTGAATAGGATAACGGTTTGGCGGTGGCGTACGCATGACAGAGAGGTCGCGCGCGCCCATCAATGAGAACTGCAACGTACGCGGTATCGGCGTAGCCGTCAAGGTCAGCGTGTCCACATTCACCTTCATCTGGCGAATCTTCTCCTTCACGGAGACGCCGAACTTCTGTTCCTCGTCGATAATCAGCAACCCCAAATCCTTGAACTTAACCTCTTTTCCGATCAACTTATGTGTACCGATCAAGATATTGATTGCGCCATCCTGCAAATCCTTTATAATGCCACGGACATCCTTCGCCTTACGGGAACGGCTCAGATAGTCCACACGGCAAGGGAATCCCTTCAAGCGCTCGCTGAAGGTCTTATAGTGCTGCAACGCCAAGACCGTGGTCGGAACCAAGACCGTCACCTGCTTATTGTCGGTAACCGCCTTGAAAGCGGCACGGACAGCCACCTCCGTTTTTCCGAAGCCCACATCGCCACAAATCAAACGGTCCATCGGCATATCGCGCTCCATATCGCGCTTCACATCCGCCGTTGCCTTCACTTGATCCGGCGTATCCTCATAGAAGAAAGAGGCCTCCAACTCAGACTGCAGAAAACTGTCCGGCGAAAAGGCAAAGCCCTTCTCCGAACGACGTTTGGAATAGAGAAGAATCAAATCACGGGCAATATCCTTCACCTTCTTCTTCGTCTTCTCCTTCAAGGCCAACCAAGAGGTCGAACCCAACTTATTAATGCGAGGAGGCTCTCCCTCTTTTCCTTTATATCGGGAAATCTTATGCAAGGAATGGATGCTGACAAAGAGCAAATCGTCGTCCTTATAGATAATCTTGATGACCTCCTGTTTCTTACCGTTCACATCAATCGTCATCAAGCCGCCGAAACGTCCTACACCATGGTTGATATGCACCACGAAGTCACCAATCCGGAAATTACTCAACTCCTTCAACGTAAGGGCCAAACGTCCCTCCCGAGCCCGATCCGAACGTAGATTGTACTTATGGAAACGGTCGAAGAATTGATGGTCCGTATAACAACAGACTTTCAAATCACGGTCAAAAAAACCCTCGTGGATCGTCCGCAAGACAGGTTGGAAAGTAACGGTGTCTCCCCGATCATCAAATATCGCCTGCAAACGCTCCGTCTGACGGGAACTGTCGCTCAAGACATAGATGCGATACCCATCGTGCAACATCTCCCTGAAATGGGCACTCGCCAAATCAAAATTCTTATGGAAAAGAGGTTGAGGCTGGGAAGAGAACTCCACCTTCGTAACCGACTCATCCCAAGCATGGTAGCCGAACTCCATCCGACGGAAGAGCGTGACAGAAGCCCAATAGTCGGAAGGCTCCATCAACAACGAAGAATCAGCCGATTCATCGAAATATTTCGTGATTCGTTCATATACAAAACCGAAGTCGTTGAAACCCAAGATCGTCTGCTTATCCAGGAAACGAAGCAAGGGAACCGTCGTTGACTCCTTTTGGTGGACGTCAGGCACAATGGAGACTGTCTCCCGCTTCTCCTTGGAGAGCTGGGTCTCAATATCAAACGTTCGGATGGAATCCACCTCGTCGCCAAAGAAATCGATACGGAAAGGATATTCCGAGGAGTAGGAAAAGATATCCAACAAACTACCCCTGACCGAATATTGGCCAGGCTCGTAGACAAACTCCACGCGTGTGAATCCGAACTCATCCAAAGAGGAGACGAGGAATTGCATATCGACCGAATGGCCGACACTCAACTGCAACGTTTTTTGGCTCAACTCCTTAGAGGAGACCACCAATTCGGAAATAGCCTCCGGATAGGATACGAAAATCAACTTTTCTTGCGACTCCAAAGCCGCCAAAGCCTCCGTACGCAATATTTCATTGGCAGAATCTTTCTGCCCGTATTTGACGGCTCTTTTATAGGAAGAGGGGAAAAACAGGACTTTTTCCTTCCCTAAAATTTGCGAAAGGTCGTGATAGAAGTAGGCCGCATCGTCCAAATCGTTCATCACAAAGAAAAGAGAGTGAGGCGCCAACCCATACAGATAAGCAAACACGAAAGATTTCAGGGATCCTTCCATGCCCCTCACATAAAGGCACTGTTCCTTGCCCAACAACCAATCTGAAAGAGAAGACAACCGGGGATGCGAACTCAACATCCCCAACAAATCCGTCACCGTCATTGCCATAACCCTATCAATATGGTTTTACCATTTTTGACGCTCCAGAATAGGAATCAAGCGAATCAACAGCCGTAATTTCCGATCCGAAACCAGCATCGATCACCTCCGAGTTAAAAATGACATCCTCATAGTCTGCACGACTCTTAGCCACAGGTGCCTTGGAAAACTCCGGTGCATTGTAACTCTCCATCAACTCCAAATCGTGGTTAGGATCGATATGAGGCAAAGCGAAAGGCTTGGAACCAACGCCCTTTTCATCGATATACGTAAAATAAGGTCGGCCATAATTGATGTCATCCCGACGGGAAACAAACATCAACCAGTGTCCATCCGACGACCAAGAGTGGTAGCAATCACTCTCCGGACTGTTCACCTCGTCCATCCGTCGCACCTCATTATTGGAAAGATCCATGATGTACAAATCGGCACTCCGTTGCGTATAGGCATTCGAGCTATACTCTCCCAAGGTAAAAATCATGAACTTACCATCCGGTGAAGTACGAGGTTGCGTGGCCGACATATTCTGTTTTGAAGCTTGGTAAACCATCTCAGGTTCGCCCCAACTCTTCGTAGCTGCATCAAACGGAATACGCTTCAAGTCGTATTTCATGCGTTTCAAATCGGCAGGAGTACGCATCACAGAATCGGAAGAGCAATAGTAGAGCATCTTACCGTCGTTAGACCAATAAGGGAACGACTCCAACTTATCCCAGGTCTTGAGAATGTTGGTAATCTCGTTCTTCTCTATATCATACAAAACCAAATCGCCACGGAAATCATAAGGATAGACCTTTTCGATGCCCACGCTTGGGAAACTCTGACGGATGATATTCGTAGAGAAAGCAATAAACGGAAGGTCGGGATGCCAAGAGGTATAGACCGTACCCGCATACATGTCGCCCGCCTTCGTGTTCACCTTATAAGTCTTGCCTTCATACGTAAGGATCAAACCACCGCCCTTTCCACGATAGTAGAACGATGTATTCTGAGGCTTGTTCCGTTGGTTGGTGTGGCAATTCACACAACACTGCTCCCTGCTCGGATTCGTATTTTTCTTCATCCTATGGTTATTGATGATGCAGGTTTGCTCGTCCGTAGTCAAATCCAACTGATACAATCCGATGATGCCCGTACTCATATAGGAAGGCTCGATCAGACGGTAGGTCAGATAGCGGTCGATGGGTTCTTGGGAAACATGGTTCACAAAAGATTTATAGGCGACCCATTCGCCCCCTTCACCTTGGACATAGACCGTGAAGGTCAGATCCTTACCTTTGTTTTCCTCCAACATCTTCTGCCATTTCGCCGATGGAATGGAGATTTTCATGTCCGACTTTGCAGTGGCCACAATCGTCTGTTGCTTCTCATCCTCTATCTTCAAAGCACAAGCCTTACCACTCTCCTTCACGATGAAATTCATGGGGGATATATTGCATGGTATCACCAGATTAGCATAATCAGGATAGATATGAACATCCGCATCCGAACTCTTATACTGTTCGGGCAGACGATCGGCACACCCCGTCAACATAAAGCCAACTAAAAAACATCCAGCCCAAGCCCGACGGCTATACTTAGCAAAATCCATATTTCTTATCAATTATTAGCAAAAACATAAAAATAACAGTAGTGACCCTTATACTTGGAAAGGGCCTTCTTCGCCTCCTCCTTGTCGGAATACTTCTTCAACTGGCCCATAAAGCCCTGCACCAAATTCACTTGTTGCTGTGTCACCTTGAAATCCTTCAAGAAAGAGGGATCGCCCTGCTTCATCGCACAGATCACCAAGGCCTCCTTTATAGACTCAGGGACATCGGAATGAGCATACAATGATCGGGAAGGCAAAGCATCCCTCAAGAATTTCGCCATGTTCCGATTCCACAAATCAGCCAATAGTCGACGTTCCGCATTCTTCGGAGAGAGGAACGAATATTGGGCATAGACCTTTCGGAGCGGGTCAAGCGTACTGACGATGCACTCCTTCGGCATATTCGCCTTCACCTCAACAAATTCAGGATACTTCTTCAACATCTTATCCAAATCTTTGACATACTCCTCATATTCGAGAGCCCATTGGCGTTGGAAGGTGCTTTGTTTCAGCACTTGGATATACTTATCGGCCAACATAGGCTCATCGTTCAACAAAGAGCAAAGAATCATCTTCTTCAAATGTTCATACGAATAGCCGGTCGTACACCAAAACTCCATAGACCACAAGTAAGCATTATTTATGAAGGAGGAATACAAGAATATATCCTCATAATAGCGAGGCTGCTCCGACACATAATTCGTCTTCACCACCTTAAACGTACACGGATAATCGAACATCGACCTTGCCAAGATACCTTTACAGGAAAGGGCAATGCAACGATAGGCGAAAATCGTCTTCGACGGCTGCTCTACCTCTTTCGCCACTTTCAACAACTCATCCCACTGGTGCGCCTCTGCCAATCGCTGCACCTTCAACTCCGTATGGTAATTGGCATCACGGTAAGAACCGAAGAAGATGCCGACACACAAGAGCAGAATCGCCAAATAAGAGACCCATACCTTATTAGTAGAAAGACGGTCTGCCAACGCTTGAAGCTTTTCAGCAAAAAGCGGACTCAGCGACAACAAGACAAGCACGGTCAGGGAAATCAAGAAGAGATTCAAAAAATAAGGGGCTGGCACAGGAGCACATATAGTCGCCGCGAAGTCTTCAAAGTAGACAAAATTCGCCGCAATATAAGGCAAAATGAGAGTGAGGGCAACTCCCAACACGGCTTTCACCACCGCCATCTCCTCTTTCTTCATAAGCGCGGAAACTGCCACAAAAACAAGAGGCACACACGCATACAAGCCGATATAGAAATAGAGGAGAGAGGCAACCGCCATCACAACATAGGCTGCATACTTATTGGAAGAGAAACGTTGGTAGACCAACGCCAAGAGGACCGCCACAATGCAACCCAAAACCAACGAAAAGATAAATGGACTGCGGAAATTATCGTAGATGGCATAGCCTACGGAGGTCTGAGCCAACAAAACCAAGCCTGCAATAGCGAAAGAGAATACCGGGCTATGGGTCAACTTTTCCACCAACCACTCCAAAGCCGACAACAAGACCGAAAGCATCGCCGCTCCCAACAACGGATAATAAAGGTATTGAGTAAGGTAGGACGACAGATAAGTCAAAAGACCGCCCGACTGCCCCACAATCTCCTCCTTCAACCCGTCCGAAAAGACGAAATAAGAGACGTTCTGCATCTTGTACAAGAACTCACCATTACATATCCCCAAAAAGACAAAAGAAAATAACAAGAAGACAATTCTTGCCACCAGCAGAACATTTTTATCGAATTTCTCTTTCATATTCAATTTTTTTACCTATATTTAATCATTGAATAGGCGCAAATATACAAAATCATCGCGACAACAACGTCGAATATCGAAAAAAAGCCCCCTTTCTAGCAAAAAGGGAGTGTATATTGGCTCTATACAAAAAAAATTAATTACTTTTGCAGTAAATTTCTTAATCACAAAAGTCAACCAATGAGCAGAAACGTTTTCTCATTAATCCTGATCTTAATGATGGCAACGGGAGTCTCGGCCGCAGAAAATAAAACTGGTTCA
Organism: Paludibacteraceae bacterium; assembly: GCA_017553575.1. GTDB lineage: Bacteria > Bacteroidota > Bacteroidia > Bacteroidales > Paludibacteraceae > RGIG10190. The sequence goes on along the minus strand of JAFZKQ010000109.1, from coordinate 4,368 downwards.
ATGCTCGACTTCGAACAGTACATCATTAATTTGATCAAGTCCGATTGGGTATTGCACAACACGAGGTTGAGATATGCCAATAGCCACGAAGAGGATAAAACCGTTTCAGTGGAAGAGATGAAGGAAAAGTATTCTCACTTTATAGAGGGTGTCTGCAAGCGTCACAAAGATAGTATGTGTCTTCTGGTTAACGACACGGCTTATCTCAAGATCGTAAAGCCTTATGACGCAGACTACACGCTATACAACAAATTGAACAACAAACAAATTTGTTTCATCCCCTACTCTAAAGTGAAACGTAAAGCGATACAAGGCTTCATCAGCAAGAGTTCTTTACCAGACGAGACTTTCCAAAAGTTATACGACCAGTATGGCATCGGAATGGATCGTAAAAAAAAGAAGTGAGACCTCTCTGACAGACTAAAGCGTTACTCAAAAAAAGGGTAACGCTTTTTTTTATGTCCGTTCTCAAACGGGAAGAGAATGCGGTCTTATGCAATCCACATCTTTCCAAAAGAACCAATTCCAAAGGTTATTTTTTCAGGCGAAAACAGCCTTTTCCCCTGGTTTCAGCACTTGCCGATAGAGGAGCAATATTTTCGATTAAATCTACCAAAACAGCCTACGGAAACAGACAAAACACCCGTCCAAAAACGACCGTCCGAAACTGTGCACACCACCACATTTCAGCATCACAACCGTTATCACACAAATAGAATACTTTAACAAATATCAAGAAAGAATGAAAAAGAAATATTTCGAATAGATTTTATAGAAAAAAGTGGAAATTATATACTCTACATTTCATTTTTTTTCTTTTCTTTGTATATGAAAACGTACTTAAAAACTATTAGGCATGAACAAAATTATATACCAAATTTTACTCTTTGCCATTTTTAGCTTAACCTGCAATGCACAAGATGCACCTAATGGCAAACCCGACTTTGATTTCTATATCATCAACCTAATCAAAGCCGACTGGACAATCAATTGTTCTACCCTTCGTTACGTGAATAGTCATGACGAGGGTACGATGTATATCGTCGATGTAAAGGACAAATACCACCGATTCATTGAGAAGATTTGTAAGCAACAACATAAAGACACGATTTGCCTGCTCACAAGGGAGGAAAATTATTGTGCCGTCTACAAACCTTACGAGGCAGACTACAAGATGTACGACAAGCTATTGAAGAAAAGCATCTGTCTTCTCCCCTACTCGATGGTTCAACCGCTACTCGATGAACAAAAGCATGTCATCGTCAAATCTCGATTGAGCGACGAAAAATTCGATGAACTGTATAAGACTTACGGTATTGTTTACGTGGAAAAGAAGGGAAAAGAGAAAAGAAGCAATAGATAAAATCCTATTTTCAGCCCAAAGCATGCACATTTTTTTCTTATCTTTCAATCTCCTATTCGAAGATCAATACCTAATGGTTTGAAATGCAGAAATTTCATTACGGACTATGCGGAGATAGACCGAATGCTATCAGATTACATTCGCTTGACTTTCAATCGATAATCTAGATTAAAAAGATAGGCTCAACCCATCGTATGCCACATGTACATTGGCTGGCAACAAGGCTTCTTGTTCCTCATGAAGTCCGAAATCATGGCTCATGTGTACAAAATAGGTCTGTTTGGGTTTAATCTTCTCAACAATGGCCAAAGCCTCTTCCACTGACGGATGGGACAAGTGCTTCTTGTGACGGAGGGCATCTATCACAAACAGATCCAACCCCTTCAATTTCGCCAATTCATCATCAGAAATGAACTTCACATCCGTCAAATAACCGAAATTTCCAATGCGGAAACCCATGACCGGCAGACAATAGTGGAAGGCGGTGATCGGCGTGACCTCTATGCCCTTGACAAGAAACGGTTGCTCATCAATCTCATGGAGCGAGAGCGAAGGAATTCCGGGATAGTCGTTGTTGAAGCAATAGGCATAGACACGAAGGAGGGCTTTCACCGTCAAATCATTCGCATAGACATCCACATTCCTGAAAGGACGCAAATCGTCAATGCCCATCATGTGATCCACGTGTTCATGGGTCAAGAGGACAGCATCGATGTGGGTCAAGCCGTTCGCCAAGGCCTGCTGCCTAAAATCCGGCCCACAGTCAATCAGGATTTTCACCCCATCCACCTCCAACAAAGAGGAACAGCGCAATCGCTTGTCGCGGGGATCCGTGGAAGAACAGACCGCACACTTACATCCTATGTAAGGGACTCCCGAAGAGGTTCCCGTCCCCAAGAAAGTTATCTTCACCTTATCTCTATTTTATGCGTCCAATTATATATTCGGTAATCAGCAATTCCTTGCCTCTAACCGTTTCCAATCATTTCCAAATCGGTTCGTAACGACTCTCATCCGCCTCCATTCGGATTCGCCACTCCTGCGGATAGGTGTTATTTGCCCTCGTACCCAGATTCTTAGCAAAGCCCAAAGGATGACCGTCAAAACAAACCAGCACCCAACCCTTCGCCGAATTAGGGAAAAAGACCTGTTCACGCCGCAAGAAATCAATCGCCTCCTTCCAAGAGAGATCTGCCTTCTCAAAGGCCTCGCTCCGCAAAAGGGAGGACAAAGCCAATGCCGTATCGGGCAAAACATCCTTGCCTTTCGCCTTGCCCAACGTGACGCCGGCTTGGACGATTTGAAGTTCCGACTCCAAAGAGGCAACCGAAAGAGCGATTCCCTTAGGCAAAGCATAGAAAGAATCATTCCGGGAAAAAAGCTGAAAATCAGAGGCAGAGTTCAACCAATCATTAAAAAGAGCCGGAATCTTCGATGAAGAGGCGGTTTGTTTCGTCTTCATCTTGTAACTTCCCGAGCTATCCCCCTTTCGGAGAACAGCCAAGAAGAAGCCCTCCCCTTTCGTCCGATGCGGAAAGAAATGATAACCAAAGCCTTCCGAAGCGATATTCCACTCAGTTGAAATGTCAAGAGGCAAAAGTTCCGCCCCCATTTCATGGATCATCCAACGCACATTCTCCTCGTCCTCTTCCCGATTGTAGGTGCAAGTACTATAGACCAAGAGTCCGCCTTCTTTCAAGGAGGGATAGACATCCGCTACGATTCGACGTTGCCGCTCGCTACAGAGTTTCACGTTCTCGACTGACCACTCCTCAATGGAGGCCGCATCCTTTCGGAACATGCCCTCGCCCGAACAAGGCGCATCCACCACCACCATGTCGAAAAAGCCACGCAAGCGAGCGAAATCCGACGGATCATTGTTTGTCACGACCACATTGGGAGAACCCCATTTCGTCATGTTCTCCGCCAAAATCTTCACACGGGCACGAATCACCTCATTGGAGACCAACAAGCCCCGACCCGACAGTAGCGACGCCAGATGGGTGGATTTGCCACCAGGCGCAGCACATAAATCAAGCACATAGGGCTGATCCACATGCAGATGCTGACGAAACGCCTGCTCAAGAAACATCGAGCTTGCCTCCTGAACGTAATAGGCTCCCGCGTGAAAACACGGATCCATCGTGAACGAAGGACGAGAAGACAAGTAAAAACCCGAAGAAGCCCAAGGCACCCTCTCCAACAAAGGCATCCGTTGGCTTTTCGCTTCATTGAGACGTATGCTCACCGGAGCATCGGTCGTCAACGCATTTTCAAACGAAGCATATTCGTCGCCCAATAGGGACTTCGTACGCTCCGTGAACTGTTCTGGCAAATCCATAATCTTAAATTTGAGGCAAACTTACACAAAATCGAAGGCATTACGAAAAAGAAGGTGCTTTTTTAATGAACATTTGATAATTTGCTTTACACACCACAAAAAACAGGAGTTTTCACCCCTAACGTCACAAACGTACAAACTCCTTTCTCCATCATTGATAGCCTTTTAGAATCCATTTTGTCGCAAAAAAATCGATGAAAACGGAAAAAAGCAATTCGCTAATCATCAAACAATTAGAAAAAATAATAAAAATTTTATTGTTATTCATTTGGAAAAAATATTCATCTTATATATATTTGCTCAAAGAGGGTAATTTATAGCCACATCTATAGAGCCTTCAACGTGTTAACACTTTTATTTTCTAGTGGTCAACTTGATAAAACAGAATAAAAAATGAATCGATCCATACTAATTGCAATAGTCTCTCTCATCTGTTCCTTGGGATGTATTCAAGCGCAAGAGATAAATTTCAAAACACTCAAAAGTTCACAAGGAACGATGGACAAACGGTTGGACGGCATCTACGCATGGGGTGCTTGGACTCCGGAGACTGTCGACATTAGCATTGACTTGAACAACGACTCCGTCTATGTAGACAAGACCGTCTATAGCATCGTTGACCGTCCTAAGAAATGGATGATCAAGAAAAACATGAAATTCGTGA
>JAFZKQ010000108.1 GCA_017553575.1 Paludibacteraceae bacterium | reverse complement strand
GAACTTTTTGCTCGTGCTGTACAACTTAACAATTCGTTTGGCTACAAAGCATTGGTGACAGGCTGTAGCATGGGTGGCGTGCACAGCGGAAACTTCTTTTTCCGTCGTCCCGATCTGTTTGACGTGATGATTTCGCTCAGTTGACTCTTCAATGCGCAGTATTTCTTCCATGACTATTTTGACGATTTGGTCTACAATAATTCGCCAGTTCACTTCTTGCGTAATCTTCCGCCTGATCACTATTATAACCAACTCTATCGAGAGAGCCGCATTATCTGTTGTGTGGGTCAGGGAGCCTGGGAAGATGAACTGTTGGCTGGTACTCGCGAGTTGGATACCGTCCTTGCTGAGAAAGGCATTCCTGCTTGGTTTGATTATTGGGGAACCGACTCCGCACACGATTGGGCTTGGTGGCGTAAACAGATTGTTTACTTCATGGATAAGGTTATGCAGGAGTATTAGTGTGTTAGATTTTGTTTTTGTTATTTGCAGCTTTCTTCTTTTGGGCGATGACTAATCTTATCTCCTTCGGATGGAAGCTGTCTTTGTTTGTCGGTTTTCCAATTATCCGACCTTGCTAATCACTGTTCTCTTCCTAATTGGTGACCTCGGATTGAATCGAATTCCTTCGGTATAATTATAACTAATTGATATACATTGTATTATGTAGCATGAAAAAAGTTTTATTAAAATAACCTATCAAAATAGTAGGTTGTAGTAGTTTTAGTATTATCTTTGCATCATAAAACAAGAAAATAACGTAATACTATGTCTATAAACTTAAATAATTCCAATGTGGCTGTCCGAGAGAATCGAATAGGTTCCATCACGGGCTACATCGGATCCCTTAAAGACTTGGCGGAGAAATCGCAATGTGGTACGCTGAAAGGTTGTGCCCGTTGTTTCTCGCAGTCGAGTACTTGTCTTTCCCTCTGTGGCTTGAGCCAATTGGCGGGCATTCGTGATGTCGCCATCATCCATCACGGTCCTTCGGGCTGTTCGGTGACAAGTTCCAACAGCTACTATATGTCGAAGGTGATGGCCAAGAAACGTGGCGTCACGTCCGATACGGTGTATGTCGGTACGGACATGAACGAGAAGGATACGATTTTCGGTTCTACGGAGAGCCTAAGAAAGATTATTCTGGAGACCAACCGTCGTTACCATCCGAAAGCGATTTTTGTCTCAAGTTCTTGTGCCACAGGTATTATCGGCGAGGATATCGACAGCATCGTGGATGATGTGAAAGGTGAAATCGAAGTGCCTGTCGTGGCGGTCCACTGCGAAGGCTTCAAATCGAAAATTTGGGCGACAGGTTTTGATATCTCCGACCATGCGGTGATGCAGTCCATCGTTCAGAAGCCACGTCCGGGAGTTAAGACAAACAAGATCAATTTCAAAAACTTCTTCGAGTCGGCTCGTCCTGAGATCATCGAGATGTTCAAGAATTTCGATCTCGATCCGGTTTTCCTTTATTGCAACTCAACGGTAGAGGAACTTTCCCATCTCTCTGAGAGTATTGCCACCACCTGTATCTGCGGTACGTTGGGCAACTATTTGGGCAACGCCTTGGAGGAGAAGTACGGTGTGCCATACGTGCGCAGCATCAACCAGTGTGGAATCACGGGCTTTGAGACGTGGTTGCGCGAAATCGGTAAGGTTACCCATCGGGAGGATAAGATCGAAAACTATATTCAAGAGCAGCGCGCCATCTATCTCCCTAAGATTGAGGAGGTGAAGAAGGAACTGACAGGATTGACGGCTGTTTTGGGCATGGGCCCCGGCTACACTTTCGAGGTTACCAGGGTGCTGAACGAATTGGGCATCAAGGTGGTCTGGGCATTGGCTTGGCACTACGACAAGAAATACGAGAATGGCGACGTTCCACCATCTATGAAGTATCTGTTGGATAACAACATAGACTTTGAGACATCGGTGGCCGACCAGCAGAATTATGAGGTGATGAATATCCTCAACAAGTACAAGCCAGACATGTACCTTTCCCGTCACCCAGGCTCCACCGTTTGGGCAATAAAGAACGGAACCCCAGCCATTTATGTGGCGGATGAGTATATGATATTCGGCTATAAGCATACGTTGGAATTTGCGAATTCGATTCTTGACTCGGTCAGGAACCGCAGTTTTGAGAAGAACCTCGCATTACGAACGAAGCTCCCTTATACGCAGTGGTGGTACGAACAAAAAGTTGATAAATTTTTCGAGGAGGTGAAATAATGGCAAAGATACTTGATAAACAACGATATAAATGTGCTTTGGCGGCCATGCAGACCGTTCAGGCGATAGACCGTGCGTGCCCTGTGCTCCATTCGGGACCGGGCTGTGCACAGAAGCTTTCTGATACTACGGGTAGCTCGGGCTATCTCTCTCCTCAGATCTTTCCATGTACGTCCATCAACGAGAAGGATGTGGTCTTCGGTGGTGTGAAGAAGTTGGAGACGACCATCGCCAATGCGCTGAAGGTGATAGACGCAGATCTCTATGTGGTCTTGACGGGATGTATCCCTGAGATCGTGGGCGATGACGTGGCTGAGGTGGTCTCTCGCTTCGCCGATGCGGAGAAACCTGTGGTTTATGCTCCAACGGCAGGTTTCAAGGGCAACAATTACAAGGGTCACGAGCAGGTGGTGGAGGCGATTGTTACGCAATACCTCAAAAAGTCGGATCAGAAGCAGAGAGGCCTCGTAAACCTTTGGGCGGATGTGCCTTATCAAGATCTCTTCTGGCTTGGCAACATCCGTGAGTTGGAGAACCTTTTGCGAGAGATCGGTTTGACGCCTAACACCATTTTCGGTTACCAGCGTGGTATTGAAAACATCAACAAAATACCTCAGGCGGAGTTCAACCTTTTGGTCTCTCCTTGGGTGGGCTTGAAGAATATGAAGACCATGGAGAAGCGATTGGGCTTGCCTTATCTCCATTACCCGGTGTTGCCTGTCGGTGCCACGGAGACGGGTAAGTTCTTGCGTGAGGTCGGAAAGTTCGCCAACATCGATGAGGCTAAGGTCGAGGCTGTCATCAAGAAGCATGAGGACTATTTCTATTACTTGATCTCCCGCTATGCCGATTTGTTCTTGGAGAACCGTGTGATCAACAAGCAGTTTACGGTGGTGGCAGACGCTCAATATTCGTTGGGAATCACTAAATTCTTGGTCAACGATTTGGGCTTGATTCCTGCTAAGCAGTTTGTTACGGATGATACGCCTAAGGAGTATCAGGAGTTGATCGCCGCTGAGTTCCAAAATCTCAACTACGGCATAAAGGCAGACGTCTCCTTTGAGACCGATGGCTTCAAGATCCATGAGGAGATCAAGAGCCACGACTACCACGGCTATCCTTTGGTCTTGGGCGGTTACTACGAAAAGGAGGTGACGGAGAAGCTCAAAGGCAACTTCCTGAACATCTCATGGCCTGTCTTGGACAAGGTGGTTTTCGACGATTTCTATGTGGGCTACACGGGCGGCATCCGTTTGATTGAGGACATTTATACGGTGGCGGTGCAGCGGTTCAACTAGGATTTATTTATTCCATATAATATTTTCCTGTTTTAGAAAAACGGCGCGGTTTCTGCGTCGTTTTTCGTCTTTTTTGTTGCAAGAGTTAGGCAAGATTTCCTTTTCAAAATAGGCAACTCGTTCGTTGTTTTTGCTGATAACAAGGAATTTCCTTACTTGATTATTTCAAAATCAGCGTGAAGTGATCTTGATGTTGTGTGTCACTGTGAGCTTCTCGTGGCGTCAAATCATAAGCAGGGGCGTTAACCCCTGCGTTATAATTATATAGAACATACTTTCAACTTCTTGTTGTCCCGCACATCTGTTGTGGCAGGATGTGTTACTCCTTCAGTAGCTTGATTGTATAAACCTTTTTGCCTGTAGCATCTGTCACCACAACAATATTGACATCGTCCTTTTGTTGGAAATCGCAGAATCCGGAGTAATTGAATTTGCCGACGAACGATCCGTTTATACTATATACCATGTACGTCAAATTTCTGAAAGCTTATCTTTAAAAAATCACGAGTAGTCGTCAATTCTCTTTTTCATACTAGTTGTTTGGATAAGAAGAGATGTTTTTAATCCTGAAGCACGTCGAACCCTCCCATATCAGAAAAAAATCTCAGAATAGAGTGATTTTGACGGATTTAATGTGTATCTTAGCAAAGTCTGTCGTGATGCACTTTTTTATTTTGCGACACGGATTTGACTGGTTTTGCGGCAGGATAAAGTTTGAGAGACGTTTGGACTCGGATTTTTGTTGGATTTTTTGTTTGATGTTGCGAAATCAAGAAATAAAGAAGCCACCTGCAGTTTCCTTTAAAAAATAGGTCGCGTATTGGATCGCGATGAGGGAGCGAGAGTGATAATACATTGATGGAAAAATCGTGAGGGAAATCACGAATAAGGATACAGTTTTTGTTATGAAAAAGGCAATAATAAGTTGCGTATGGATGGTCATCTCTATGGTGACTGTCTATTCTCAAAATTGGAACTTGGTTTGGAGTGAAGATTTTGGAGTGGTGGAGGATTCCATCATTCGAGATTTTCCGGATCCCTCCATGTCGGTCCCCGGACATCAGTTTGATGAGTGCCATCCTATTTCGGATGGATGGTATGGTATTATGAATAGTCCGTGGTGGGCATTCAATCGTAAGGCGGTGTGTGACATAGGTTCTGCTGCTCACTTTACGGGAGGAGCAGATCATATGGGGAATCCGAATGGAGGAATGTTGGTGGTGAATGTGGATAAGACGGGAAAAGGAGAACCTATTTACCGCCAGAAGATGAAGTTTGAAGTGTGTGGACAACGAAAGTATCGATTTTCTATTTTTGCGGCGGCTGTATCGAATTCAATTAGTGCCCTCGATTTGCCTAAACTTACCCTAAGCATAGTGAATCAAAATGGGGATACCTTGGCGAAAGAACCTACAGGTCCTATACCGTTGTGGGAGTTTAATGATCCGAACGACGGAACCCATGCGCATGACCAAAAGGAGTGGAATGAGTATAGCTTGGAATTTGTGGCACAAGAAGGGGATGAATTGGAACTTCAGGTATTGAACTATTGCGTGAAGGATTTTATCGGAAATGATTTTGCCTTGGATGATATCTCTTTGTATCGTGACGACAATTATCAGTTGGAAGTCCCTAAACTTACTGCCTTAGATGCAATGAATGGAGAGGATAACATGCATTGTAAGGCCGCTGTGAGATATTCTGTTGTAAACGACGTTATCACTCCATGGTTGGATATTTATGAGAATGTCTATTTCTTATGGCAGAAATCTAGCGATAATGGTTATACTTGGGAGAATTTGGAGGATGTCAGTGGCATCGAGAAAACCACCATTTACCAAGAAGGTAGAGGTACGGGTGAATATACTTACCGAGTGATTGTGACGGGAGGACCCTCGGATGTGGAGGCAGAGAAAGAAGCCCTCTACATTGGTACTTACGGAGGCCCTTCCAATGGTTGCGTCTATTATTCTATTTCTAGCCCCATTGCTCACAATTCGAAAGTCTATGATTGTAGCTTCCGTCCTTCTTTGAGAAAGATATGGAGGGAAAATTTCGGTACGATTGACTCGCTGAAAACGCGTACGCTCGACGTCATTTCCCAAAATTATCAACCGTATGTGCCAGGACAGCAGGAACACTTTGACGAGGGTGCTTATTATACGGTGACTTGTGCGCCTGACTCTACTATTTATCACCTTTCTGCTGATGGCGAAACGAAGGTATATCCTGAACAACATAAGACACTGGGTGTTACGGGGCAGGAGAATGACGCTTTCCTATATGTGAACGTGCCAGTAGGAGATAAGGTTTTGCTTGTGGATAAAAGGTTCTCAGCTCCTTTGTGCCCATGCCAAACCTACATCGTCAGTGTGAATGCAAAAGGATTGGAGATGGATAATGGTGTTTTTGTGACATTGACCGCTCAGGATGAAAGAGGGGTTTCCTATATGGATATCTCTTACAAAGTAACTCTGGACGAATGGCAACGCTTTGATATGCCTGTTTCAATTTATGCCGATGAACCCGTCCATATTAGAATCTATTGCGAGGCTAAAGGGAATCAACCAGCAAAGATTGCCTTGGATGATATCCAATTCGTCATTTGTTCGGATGAGGCTCCTCAAGCGGAAGTTGGTATTGATGGGGATGTGAATAAAAAATATGAGGGGGTCTTTGACTGTGGTGACCCGACAGAGGTGCATACTGTCCACCTCTATTCGGAAGATTGGGATGTGGCAAGATTATCCTATTCCCATGTTTGGCAAGCCTCTACGGATGGAATCAATTGGACTACATTGAATGCCGAAAGCAAGGTTATTCAATATGACAACTCGGTTGGTGGCTCCATTATGTATAGGGCCGTCTTGGCTCGTACAAAAGCTGTGGCTCAACAGGTGGCAACGAACGGCTATCCGGATGATTATTGTGAATTGTATTATATTACGACGCCTGTCACCATCAGTTGCAAGGGGTGCCAAAAACCAAAGTTCTCTCCTCTTGGTGCAACAGAAAACACCATCTGTGAGGGTTCTCTCATGCAAGTGGTGATGGAGGTGACGGAATTGTCTACCTCTCCAGTAGATCAATATCTCTGGTTCGAAAAGAGTCCGCAAGAGACGGAATGGACGCCTCTTCCTACGCCAGGTGTGCCTAACGTTCTAAAAGTCACCTCGGCAGATTCCATGCAATATCTCTTCTATGCGACGAGTGGGGATTGTGTCTCCGATTCCATTATCTATCAATTGAATGTCGTCCCTTTGGTTGTGCTGGAGCCACTGAAAGATACGGCCATGTGTGAAGGTGGTAAGTTTACGCTGGTGCCTGTGGTCTTAAATGGTGCTCCAACCGAGTTTTATGTGAATTCAGAGTTGGCTACCATGCCATACGTGATTGAGGATGTTCGACATGGAGAGCATATCTCTCTTACGGCTTCAGATGGTTATTGTACCTCTCGTCCTGTCTCTATGCAGATCGGGGTTGAAGATTCCATCCGCTATACGGAGTATCCTAATCCGATGGTCGTTTGTCCGAACGATGAAGGCAGTTTGGCTCTTGGTGTGGAGGGCTCATACACCTCGGCAGTGTGGAAAAGGAATGGGGTCGCGTTAACCGACGCAGAATTGGCGGATCTGATTCCTTTGACAGAGTCCGCTACGTTTGAACTCTCGGCAGAGGGAAATCTGTGCCCTTCCGTCCACTATTCGTTTGATGTTGTCAAATTGGACGGTGTGAAACTCTCTTTTGCGAATGCTTCATTATGGGTTTGCGAAGGCGACCAGTTTACGTTGAACTTGAATGAACAGAATGTGAGCGGATTGATTTGGGAGCAGATGCGTAAGGGCGAGACTTCCTTCTCAGAAGTATCCTCGGTTGCTGGCTCTTCTTATACGGCTGAAGCAAAAGATACTGTCTTCTATCGGGTACGCGTACCTTCTGACCTGGCTTGTGAAGATAACTACTCTGACACGGCGGTTGTCTATGTCGAAAAGAGGACGAAAGTTCCTGTCTATGTGGGGCCGACCACTATCTGTTACGGAGAAAAAGTCACCTTCGTGAAAGATCTAGAATCGGAAGGCTCTTGGACAAAAAATAGTCAGTCGTTGCCATGGGTGAATCAAGAGGGTCAAATGGTGGCAGAGGACGCACCGACTGAAAATGTTCACTATACGTTCCTTGCAGAGAGTATGTCGTGTCCGCAAGAGTTGGCGAGTGTGGATATTGCCGTAGAGCGGAAAGCTCCATTGGAGGATCCTTCGGCCTTCTCTGTCCCATCGTATGTGTGTGAGGGCGATCCGGTTCAGTTGTTGGCTCTTCCTGTGGTGACGACATTCGGATTGGAGAATTGGGATTGGAGAAAAGGCTCGGATATACTGACCACCTCTTCGCTCTCTTACGAGGATGTTCCGACAACGACAACGCAATATGAGTTTGTCGCAAAAGGGAAAGTTTGCCCTGATACATCTAAGACTTTTACGGTGGAGGTAAGGAAACGTCCGACTGTGACGCTTTCCGCTTCGGAGAGTTCTGTCTGTGAAGCGAGTGATGTCACTTTTACCGCTACATCAAGCGATGCGAAGAATTTGACATGGCAGAAGAAGGAGGAAGGCGCTTCTGATTTTACTATTATTGAGACAGGCACGGCAACGGAACAAAGCTGGCAGCAGAATGCTTCCGCCACATATCGTGTAATCGCCAACTCCTTGTACGAGTGTCTCTCCGATACTTCCGATTATGTCTCTGTGAAAGTGGAGAAACCAACAATAGTGAGTCCATTCGACTTCGACGTGCCGACCTTGGTGTGTGAGGACGGAGAGGTGACTTTGACAGCCTCGCCAACCCTTCTCTTGAACGGCCCATTTGCATGGAAGCGGGGCACGGAGACGTTGACGACCACCGAACGAAGTTATACCGACCAATTGACGGCCGATGCTCAATATGAGTTTATCGTGCAGGGAACCGCCTGTCCGGATGTCTCCCTTACGTTTGATGTGCAGGTGGAGAAACGACCTACCGTGACGTTTACTGCCTCAGAGACCTTTGTCTGTGAGTCGAGTAATGTCACCTTTACCGTCACATCCAGCGATGCGAAGGATTTGACATGGCAACGAAAGGGCGAGGACGATGCAGACTTTACAACGGTTGAGACCAGTACGGCCGCAACGCAAACATGGCCGATGGAAGCCTCGGCTTCTTATCGCGTGATAGCCCAACCGTTGGAGGTGTGCGAGCCAACTGTTTCCGAGCCTGTTACGGTGGAGGTGGAGAGAAAAACAACGATTACACCATCCGACTTCGACATGCCAACCTTGGTGTGCGAGGGTGGTGAGGTTACTTTGACAGCGTCGCCAACCCTTCTCTTGAATGGCCCATTTGCATGGAGGCGGGGCACGGAGACGTTGACGACCACCGAACGAAGTTATACCGACCAATTGACGGCCGATGCTCAATATGAGTTTGTCGTGCAGGGAACCGCCTGTCCGGATGCCTCCCTCACGTTTGATGTGCAGGTGGAGAAACGACCTGCCGTGACGCTTACTGCCTCAGAGACCTTTGTCTGTGAGTCGAGTGATGTCACCTTTACTGCCACATCTAGCGATGCGAAGGATTTGACATGGCAACGAAAGGGCGAGGACGATGCAGACTTTACAACGGTTGAGACCAGTACGGCCGCAACGCAAACATGGCCGATGGAAGCTACGGCTTCTTATCGTGTGATAGCCCAACCGTTGGAGGTGTGCGAGCCAACTGTTTCCGAGCCTGTTACGGTGGAGGTGGAACCTAAAATCGAGTTCCTTTTCGACAATCTGCCTGCCTTGGTGTGTGAGAACTCACAGATCAGTGTTCAGCCACGTCTGAGTCGCCTAAATGGAGAGGGTGATTATCCAGATGGCTGGAGTCGTTTGGTGTGGAATAAGAATGGGGCGTTGTTTGCTTCGGCATTCTCTGCGAATGCTCTCGTGGATGAGATAACCGAAAAGACCCTATACACGTTGATAGCAACAGGAAAGGTGTGTCCGAACGATACCAATGAGTATGAGATTAATATCGTGCCACGTTTGAATGTTCAGTTGGCATCGTCGGTTGATTCCATTTGTGCGGATGAGTCGGCGGAGTTGACGATCACGTATGGTGCGGATTTAGAATCGGCGGCATGTCCTCGTATACAAGTGCGCAGGGAGGACGAGGCGTCCTATCGTGAGCTCGGTACGGGCGATTGTGTGGGCGAGGGGTTCAGTTTGGGTCAGTTGGACAACTCTTCGTATGTGCGTGTGGTGGTGCATGGGGAGACCTGTCCAGATGCCTTCTCAAATGAGTTGTTCATTCATGTGGATCAGCCGAACGAGTTGCAGTTGCTGACCCCTTCTGTTTGTCAGGGTGCAACTGCCCAATTGAAAGTGGAGGGTGTGCAACACTACACGAAAATAGAGTGGAGTTCGGTGGATACGACCGTTGAGGCGGGGAGTGTTCGACTTGAGGTGCAGCCTACGACGGATACGGAATATCAGGTGAAAGTGATCAATGGTGTATGTGAGAATGAGGCGAGTGGGGTGGTGCATGTACAGCCCTATCCAGTTATACTTTCATGCGATGAGCTTAAGTACGACCAGTATCAGGTGAAGGTGGAGTCTCCATCCTCAGCTTTGGTCTATAATTATGGCGCAGGCGATACGACGTCGAACCTCTTGGAGCATGCGGTTATCGGGCGGGAGTATCGAGTCGTTGTGAAGGATGAGGTAGGATGTGCAGATACGTTTGTCTTCAAGCCAACAGTAGATTTGACGATACCGAAATATTTTATTGCCGATCAAGAGACATGGAAGGTGATCAATTTGGATATGTTTGAGAAATCCTATTATTCTATTTATGATCGCTACGGAAAGTTGTTGTATCAAGGCGTTGGAGTGGACGAAGGCTGGGATGGCTATTATTTAGGGCATCCGATGCCGTCAACCGATTATTGGTATGACATACACATACCAGAGATTTATCGAGAGTATACGGGACATTTCACGTTGTTGCGGCAAAAGTAGGAGGTGTGCATCAACATAAAACTTCCATGTCAAGAGGTGGTGTTTTATGGATTTGTAAAGCACAAGGGAGAATGTTTGGTCTGCACATGTCATTATATGTCCATTCGATTTTATAGTTACTTTGTCTCGAAAGTACACTTGTTGTGTCTTTTAGGGCTTCCAAAGCCGACATGGTGTAATGTAAAACTCTTGAGGATATTCTTGGATGTGATAATATTCTTAGTCATTTATTATATTAAATAAAGAACCAATGGAAATTGATTTGAAGGATGTCCTAAACAGAGGAATTTTGGAAAAACTCTTAAGAGGAGAACTCGATGTCCCTGCAGCGCAGATATACTATTTTGAGAAGAAGAATGAGTTGGGCGAATTCTATTTTGAACATTATTACCGTAATGGTTCTGGCTGGGATTGCAACTTTCTCTCTGATTATGACATAAACGAATTTGATCAAGAAATTGAAATCGATAGATACGATGATTGCAGTAAGGCGTTTGTTGCTTACATCAATCGTTTCGCTAATATGTATAAAATGCATTGTGATGGGTATCTCGATACTTTAGTTAATGAAGTTTTCAATGGAGAGGAATCCATAGCTCAGTTGCGTGAAGCTTTTGAGCCCATTTTCGAAAAAGTGTGGAATAGGAAACGTATGGAAATATTTGATAAAGAACAAAAAGAACTAGAGGAGGAAAGGAATCGTCTATATAGTATGATTGAAAAATATCCACAGATCCAAAAATTGCCATGTTTCCAAGACAAGTTGTCTTTTGATCGCACTTTTCAGTTCTTCTCAGACGTATCTACGTTGCATATTGTTTTTGATATAGTTAAAGATCTATCGATAGAAATTGAAAAAAGAGATTTGTATATAGAACAATATCAGGAAGAAAACAAGCGGCTTAATGCCTTGGTATTGTTAGAACGTGCTAAACAGAAAATCGCAGAGAAAGAGATAAAAGAATAAAGAGGGTGCATGAGAACCTTCTTATAAAAGTAAAACAAGAAAGGCGGAAATGTAACCACTTCCGCCTTTTCCTTGAAGATTAGCAACTAATTATCTTATAATCAGTTTGACGTTCTTGACATAGTCATTACCCTTTACGGTAATGTTGTAGATGCCAGTGGCAAAGTTTTCGTTGATATGCAAGAGGTTTGATCCCTCCTTCTCAAATACCTTTTGGCCTGTTGCATTGTAGATGCAAACGGTTGCTCTCTCTTTAAATGTTATGGAGAAGGCCTTGTTTGTTGGATTTGGAGAAACACTTACCAAATTGTCATCCTCAATTTCTTGAATAGAAGTTCTTATCCTTTCGG
Source organism: Paludibacteraceae bacterium (assembly GCA_017553575.1). Lineage (GTDB taxonomy): Bacteria > Bacteroidota > Bacteroidia > Bacteroidales > Paludibacteraceae > RGIG10190. The sequence continues at coordinate 13,864 of JAFZKQ010000108.1, read as the reverse complement.
TGAACTCAAGTTCTTTTGTCTCTGTCAAGATGTAGGAGGCTGCTTTGGTCATGTTTTCACTCTTGAATCCAGCTTCACAATCTTTCCAGATGCCTGTCTCTCCAGTCCAAGCCCAATAGTTCCAACTGATTTTGTTTTCTTCCATGTCGGTGAGTTCGAGTAACTTCTCCGAATTTTCTACACATATTATTTCTGGATCATAAGTGATGTCGGAACTTGACCATTCTGATATAAACACAGGAATTATATCTCTTGCTTCTACGACTTCAGTAAGCTGGTTAACGTGGCTACAAGCAGCATAGTGGAAGGCATATAGGATGCCTAAGCAGTAGTTCTCTGCTTTTATTGGGTCGGCTGCTCCATATGATAAATTCTGAGACCAATTTGGCGTGCCCACAATGACGTTTGCTCCTGGATTGTTGCCCTCGATGATAGGCAAGATGTCATAGGCATATTCCTTTATGACTGACCAGTTGACGTTGCTTGGTTCGTTGCATATATCGTAGATCAGATGGAAATAACCTTTCTCCTTCGCATAAGCCGATATTGTGTTGAAGAAATCGCTGGCCTCATTTACATAATCCATCGGGTTGCCAGTTTGGGTCGTAGCGCCTTCAAGAAGGTGCCAGTCGACGATGGCATAGAGTCCAACCTCAGCACAGATGTCGATGTAATTTTCCAACAGTTCTACCATAGCCTCTGAATGGGTGCTTGGTGAATAGTTCAGTCGGACAGACTTGCATCCCCAGTCTTTCATGGTTTGGAAATCTTCTTTGCTCAGACATTGGTCGCTCTCTGCGGTGATCATGCCCGTGTTGAATCCTTTCAATTGCACGGCGTCGCCCTTCTGCGAGCGGAGTTGGTTGCCCACCAACTTCAACTTGCCGTATTCACTGAAATTGGCGTTCCATTCTGATTTGATAGGGAAGTTTTCGATTTCAGCGATGATGGAGCCTGCTTGGGTTAGATTGCTTCTGGTGAATCCAGCTCCGCACTCTTTCCAGATGCCAGACTCTCCACCCCAAGCCCAGTAGTTCCAACTGATTTTTTGTTTTTCGTCGTTGAGTTCATTGAATAATTTTATACTTGGCTCAAAACATATTTTGTCGGGCGTTACTTGGGAATCTGAGGTCGACCATTCCGATACAAATACTGGAATACTATAAGTTGCCATACTTAGGCGGGGTAGTAAATTTTGGTGATTGCATGCGTAATAGTGGAAGGCATACATGATTCCCAAATAGTAGTTTTCTGCCTTTATCGGGTCTTGAGAGGCTTTGTCTATATTTTGGCTCCAATCGCAAGTGCCCACGATGACGATTGCCCCAGGGTTGTTGCCCTCGATGATAGGCAAGATGGAGGCGGCATAATCCTTTACATCATCCCATTCCACTTGACTAGGTTCGCTGCATATCTCGTAGATTAGATGGAAGTATCCCTTCTCTTTTGCATATTCCGAGATGGTGCTGAAGAAATCGCTGGCATCTTTGGCGTAGTCCTTCGGATTGCCAGTTTGGGTGGTATGGCCTTCGAAGAGATGCCAATCGACGATGGCGTAGAGTCCAACTTCGGCACAGATGTCGATGTATTTCTTCATGAGTTCTACCATCTCCTCTGAATGAGTGCTTGGCGAGTAGTTCAGACGAACCGACGTATAGCCCCAGTCTTTCATGGTTTGGAAGTCTTCTTTGCTCAGACATTTGTCGTTCTCTGCGGAGAGGATGCCCGTGTTGAATCCTTTCAATTGGATGGCGTCGCCATTCTGTGAACTGAGTTGGTTGCCCACCAGCTTCAACTTGCCGTATTCACTGAAATTCTTCTCCCATTCTGAAGGGAACTTGAAGCCTCCAATCTCAGCGATGAAGACGCCTGTTTGGGTTAGATTGTTTCTGTTGAATCCTGCGCCGCACTCTTTCCAGATACCTGTATCTTCTCTCCAAGCCCAGTAACTCCAACTGATTTTTTGCTTGTTACCGTTGACTAGGTTGAGTAAATCTATGCTTGGCTGGACGCAACTATTGTTTGGGGTATACTCAATATCTGAGGACGACCATTCCGATACAAATACTGGGATGTCTGAAATGGCTTGTGATAAGATGCTGAGCAGTTGCTCGTGGGAGCATGCATAATAATGGAAAGCATATAGGATGCCCAAGTCGTAGTCTATCTTTTTTATAGGTTCATTATTTGCCTCGTCTATCTTTTGACACCAATCCGGCGTGCCCACAATGACGATTGAACCTGGATTATTATCCTCGATGATAGGCAAGATGGTGGAGGCGTATCTCTTTATGTTTTCCCAGCTCACACGACTTGGTTCGTTGCATATTTCGTAGATTAGGTGAAAGTAACCTTTCTCTTTCGCATATTCGGAGATGGAACTGAAGAAATTGCTGGCCTCTTGGACATAGTCATTGGGCTTACCTGTTTGGGTGGTTTCTCCTTCAAGGAGATGCCAATCGACAATGGCGTAGAGCCCCACCTCGGCACAGATGTCAATATATTTCTTCAATTGCTCTACCATGGCCTCTGAATGGGTGCTTGGCGAATAGTTCAGTCGGACTAACGTGCAGCCCCACTCCTTCATGGCTTGGAAATCTTCTTTGTTCAGACATTTCTCGTCGTTTGCGGTGATGACGCCCGTGCTGAATCCTTTCAATTGGATAGCTGTGCCATCCTGCGAGCGGAGTTGGTTGCCCACCAGTTTCAACCGGCCGTATTCTTTGAATTTGGACTCCCATTCTGATTTGGCAATGAGGTGGCCGTGACCTAAAATGAAGGAGCCCGATTCGGTGAGGTTCTCTTGGACAAATCCACTTTCGTTGTTTTTCCAGATGCCATTTTCTCCACTCCAAGACCAATAGTTCCAACTGATTTTGACACCTCTTTTATTGGCGTAATTGAGCAAATCTTGTGACTCTTTGTCGCAAAACTTTTCGGAAGTGTACGTGTAGTCAGAACTTGACCATTCGGATATAAATACAGGAATTGTTTCGATCGCAATATCGAGATTGCCAAGCTCTTGGGAATGATTGCATGCGGAATAGTGGAAGGCATATAGGATGCCCAAGTTGTAGTCTTCTGCCTTTATGGGATCCGATGCGGAGACGTTTATATTTTGGCACCAATCGCGAGTGCCCACGATGACGATTGCTCCCGGATTGTTTCCCTCGATGATAGGCAAGATGGAGGCGGCATATTCCTTTATGGCCTTCCATTCCACTTGACTTGGCTCGTTACATATTTCGTAGATTAGGTGGAAGTACCCCTTCTCTTTTGCATAGGCTGATATTGCCTTGAAGAAATCGCTGGCTTCCTCGGCATAATCCATCGGGTTGCCGGTTTGGGTCGTGGTGCCTTCGAGAAGGTGCCAGTCGACGATGGCGTAGATTCCGACTTCAGCACAAAGGTCGATGTAACTCTTCATTAACTCGACCATCTCTTTGGAATGGGTACTTGGCGAATAGTTCAACCTGACTGATTCGCACCCCAAGTCTTTCATGGCTTGAAAGGCTTCTTTGCTCAGACCTTGTTGATTGTCCGCGGTGATGACGCCGGTGTTGAATCCTTTCAACTGTACGGCATTGCCATCTTGTGAGGAAAGTTGGTTGCCCACCAATTTCAGATGGCCGTATTCTGCGATATGTCCGTGATTCTCCGCATTGGCAGAAAATAAGCAGAATAAAAATAGGAAAAAACTAAATAAAACTTTTTTCATTGATACAATTTATTGAAATTTAAACTAATAAGTATCTATTAAGTCTTTTATGGTAAAAAGAAAACTGATACAAAGTTAGGCTATTTTTTTAACTAAACAAGAGGCTTCCCCGCTGAATGTTTTTTGCCAGCCTAGGTGGAGCTGCTGGAATCGACCTGTGGTTAGGGTGATATTTTCCCTCCTGTTTAACCTTGATTTCGGCCCACATATCGGGAAGGGAACCAAGCGATAACTAAGCCTACCGTTAGGATGGTAGCCATGATGATGAGGATGTCCAAGCCATTGACCACAACGGGGTAATTGTCTACGATGAACGCTTCGTTCATGCCTCCGTCGTTCAGTCGGAGTAGCCCGAACTGTTGTTGAAGGAAGCAGAGTAGTAGACCGATGAATAGTCCGACGACGGCCCCCGTGGCGGAGATCAGCCAGCCTTCCAAGAGGAAGATTCTCTTGATGGTCTTGTCGTTCGCCCCTAAACAACTCAACGTCCGGATGTCATTCTCTTTCTCGATGATGAGCATGGTCAGGGAACCGATGACGTTGATGACGGCAATCAGCAGGATGAAGAAGAGGATGAGGAACGTGATCCATTTTTCCACCTTCAGCATTCTATGGAATTCTTCGTGCTGCTCGTGTTTGTCTTTAACGATGAAATTGTCGCCTAAGATGGTTTGAATCTGCTCTTTGATTTTCTCCACCTTTCCATTCACGTTTAGCTTAATCTCCAAGGAAGAGATCTCTTGGTTGTTGTAGTTGAACAGCCCCCGTGCGAAATCCAGCGAGCAGAAGGCGAATCGGCTGTCTATGTCTTGTTGGTTGACTGCGTAGATGCCCGAAACGTAGGCCGCCCTTTCGTTGAACGACTTTTCCGGGTTGGCCATGTTGATTTTCGTGTCATGCTTGGGCGCATAGAAGTAGATGGGGCTGATGCAAGCAACGTTGCCCTCTATGACGGCGGCGGTGGCGGCTCCTATTACGGTGAAGTCGGTTCCGTTGTCCTCAAAAAGGAATTGCCCGGCGGTAAGTATCGAATCGGGGCGGATAAGTTGGATGTAGTTGGAGGAGACTCCTTTTATGTAGATGGTCGATTGCCTCTCCTTGTTTTTCACCATGGCATTCTCTTCCAACACTTCGGAGACCACGGCAACATTTTCAAGAGTCGTTATCTTGTTGAGTTGCTCCGGCGGACAGACGAACGTCTTGCCCTCCGCAAGGGATACTTTCAAATCGGGGTCGAAGGCGTTGTAGAGCCCGGTGATGAGCGATTGGAATCCGTTGTAGACGGATAACGTGCAAACAAGGGCAATGGTGGCCACACAAATTCCACCAGCACATATCAAGGATGTAATGTTGATGGAGTTGTGCGTCTTTTTCGAAAAAAGATAGCGGATGGCGATGTAAAGGGGAAATCTCATTTCTCGTTTCCGTCCTTGGCCAAAAGTCGGTCAATGTTCTCTATGTAGTCCAATGAATCGTCGATGAAGAAGGTCAGTTCGGGAACTTTCCTTAATTGGTAACGGATTCTTTGCCCCAATTCGTAGCGGAGGGTCTTCGTGCTGTTCTTGATGAGCGCCATGGTCTCCTCTTGCCTGTCGGAAGGGAAGATGCTGAGACGAATGCGGGCAATGCTCAAGTCGGCGGATACGGATACGGAGGTCACGGTCACGAGTGTACCTTTCAACGCATTGGTCGATTTTTGGAACATGTCGCTCATCTCCTTTTGGATCAGCCTGTCTATCTTATTTAGTCTTGTCTTATCCATGATTTATATTTTGTTCGCTATTGGGATGCAAAGATAAACAAATAATTTCATACATTTGCATATTATTAGGAGGAGACGGTAGTCGGTTCTGTTTGCAAGAAATCTTAAGATGGGCTGTTTTGTTTCGTTCCCTAATTTTAAATAAAGTTGGCTTCTGGATTTTCACCGTCCTATTGATATGGGATTGTGGAGAAAGGTGGCTTGTGAATGTTCGTCGTACGGTTGCACCGTGCTTTGTCAATTGTTTCATTGTTTGCTATGCAAGATGCTGGTTTGAAATATAAGATTTGGCTGACGTTGGTGAAGGGCGTCGGCCCGTTGGTCTCGAAAAAGATATTGTCTGTCATAGGCGATGAGGAGGAAATTTACAAGGCTTCTCCGAAAGCTTTGGCTTCCATCCCTGGGGTGGGGCGGGTACTCTCGTCGGAGGTGCAGCGCTCTAAGGATCTTCTCACCCGAGCGGAGCAGGAGTTGGAGTTTGCGCAACGTAACGGCATCGATATTCTACATTATAAAGATGTAAGATACCCCTCGCGTCTGCTCGAATGCCCCGATTCTCCTACCGTATTATATAGTCGGGGGACGGCCGATTATAATGGCTCTAAGGTGGTAGGCGTGGTCGGGACGCGGAAGATGACGGAGTATGGGCGGATGCTCTGCGAGTCGATCATCCAGAATCTGAGTGTTTCGCATCCCGATTTGATGGTGGTGAGTGGCTTGGCCTACGGGGTCGATGTCTGTGCCCATCGGAAGGCGCTTGAATGTTCGCTTTCCACGGTAGGGGTGGTGGGGCACAGTTTGGAGCACGTCTATCCGGCGGCTCATCGGCAGGTGGCGCAGCAGATGATGGCGAGTGGGGGAGCCCTCCTTTCGGAATATGTCTCGGGAACCTTTATCGATCGAAATTTTTTCGTGGCCCGCAACCGTATTATCGCAGGCATGAGCGATTGTGTCTTGGTGGTCGAGTCGGGCGAGAAGGGCGGGTCCTTGCTGACGGCAGAATTTGCCAACTCCTATCATCGGGATGTTTTTGCTTGCCCGGGGAGGGTGGGCGACTACTATTCCGTCGGTTGCAATAAGCTGATTCGGCAGAACAAGGCGGCGCTGGTTACCTCGGCTGAGGATATCGACTATCTGATGAATTGGGACCAGTCGACCTTGCCGTCGGCGGTGCAGTTGTCGCTCTTCCCTGAGTTGGAGGGCGATTCCTTGCGAGTGGCGGAACTCCTGAAAAATGGGGATGCCTTGCAGATGAACGATCTTGCCCGTGCTTTGCAACTGCCTATCCATCGTCTCTCTTCGCTCTTGTTCGAGTTGGAGTTTGCGGGAGTTGTCTCTTCGTTGCCTGGCAATCGTTATAAGTTGGCAGGGCGGTGACTCTTTTTGCTTGTCTTCCTTCTTTTTATGAGTAAAAGAGTCCTTTTGAGCCCGAAAATGCATATATATTCTATTTTATGCTGATTTCAAATGAAATTGCCATGTTTTGGGAAATGTTTTTTTTTCGTAAAATTTGTTGTGTTGTTGAAAAAAGTATATCTTTGCGAAGTTTTAAAAATTAAAATAACAAAAAAGGAACGCTGTTCCCACGTTCTCTTAACCATAATTGTCACTTGGGAATGTGATAGGATATTTAATAAACTCTAATTTTTTATGAGAAGAATAGTTTATATATTGTTTTTCGCATTCTTTGCATTGAATTCGTTTGCACAGAAAACAGCAACTGAGTTTTTTAATGCTGGTATCGCTAAGTATCGTGCTGGCGCATACAAGGAAGCTATCGTGAACTTCAACAAAGTTCTCGAGTTGAATCCTAAGTTCTATGAGGCTTATGGTAACATGGGAAATGCTAAGTTCAGATTGGGAGACTACAAGGGAGCAAAAGACGATTATGATATCGTTTTGAAGCAAAATCCAAAAGACGCTTTGTCTTTCTATAACCGTGCAATCGCAAAGAAGGAGTTGGGAGACCTTCAAGGTTCAATCGAGGACAATACAACAGCAATCAAAGTTAACCCTAAATTCGCTGAGGCATTCTTCAACAGAGGTAATACAAAGGATGATATGGGTGACGCAAAGGCAGCTATGGTTGATTACAACAAGGCTATCTCTTTGAACCCTTCATTCGCTAAGGCATACTACAACCGTGGTCACTTGAAGTACAAGGCTGGTGATGTTGAGGCTGCTGCTTTGGATTGGGAAAAGGCTGCATCTCTTGACCACTACAAGGCTTTGGATTCTTTGAAGGAGTACTGTGGTGTTGGTGTTGAGGAGACTCCAGAGGAGATCGCAAATCCTAAGAAGGCTGCTAAGGAGGCTAAGGCAAAAGCTAAGGCTGAGAAGAAGGCTTCTAAGTAATAAGACATAAACAAATCGGGAATAACATAAGGCATTGCTGAAAAGCAGTGCCTTTGTTGTTCTGTTTTGTCTTGCAGATTAATCGCATCTTCTTTATTTTTGCGGAAGATTCGTTTTCAATGAATGAAATAATTAATCAAATAGATATAGAATATGGCAGTTATTAAACCATTTAGGGGAATTCGTCCGCCTAAAAATTTGGTGGAACAAGTGGCTTCCCGCCCTTATGACGTGTTGAACTCGGAAGAGGCAAGAAAAGAGGCAGAAGGAAATCCTAAGTCTTTGTATCATATCATCAAACCGGAGATCGATTTCCCTGTGGGAACGGATGAGCATGACCCTCGTGTTTATGGTAAGGCTGTTGAGAATTTTGAGGCGTTCCAAAAGAATGGCTGGTTGGTTCAAGATGCGAAAGAGAACTACTACGTCTATGCGCAGACTATGAACGGCCGTACGCAATATGGTTTGGTCGTATGTGCGAATGTGGACGATTACATGACGGGAAAAATCAAGAAGCATGAGTTGACTCGTCGTGACAAGGAAGAGGATCGTATGAAGCATGTCCGTGTCAATAACGCAAACATCGAGCCTGTCTTCTTCGCTTATCCTCACAACGATGAGTTGGATGCCATCGTGGCAAAAGTGGTTGCCGGCAAGCCTGAATATGATTTCGTGGCACCAGATGGTTTCGGCCATCATTTTTGGGTGATTGAAGATGCGGCTACGATAGCTCGTATCACTGAAATCTTTGCAGGTATCCCATCTTTGTATATCGCTGACGGTCACCACCGTAGTGCAGCTGCTGCTTTGGTAGGCGATGAGAAGCGTCGTCAAAACCCTAATCACAAGGGAGACGAGGAGTATAACTATTTCTTGGCCGTTTGCTTCCCTGACAACCAATTGAACATCATCGACTACAACCGCGTGGTAAAAGATTTGAACGGTTTGTCTGACGAGCAATTCTTGGAGGCTTTGAAGAAGAACTTCGACGTGGAGTTGAAGGGCTCTGAGATTTACAAGCCAAACAAGTTGCACAACTTCTCTTTGTATCTCTCCGGCAAGTGGTATTCTTTGACAGCTAAGGCTGGTACATTCAACGATAACGACCCAATTGGTGTTCTCGACGTAACCATTTCTTCCAACTTGATTTTGGACGAGATTTTGGGCATCAAGGATTTGCGTAGCGACAAACGTATCGATTTTGTCGGCGGTATCCGTGGCTTGGGCGAGTTGAAGAAACGTGTCGACAGCGGCGAGATGAAGGTGGCTTTGGCACTTTATCCTGTCTCTATGAAGCAGTTGATCGATATTGCTGATTCTGGTAACATCATGCCTCCTAAGACGACTTGGTTCGAACCTAAACTTAGGTCTGGTTTGATTATCCACAAGTTGGTATAATGCTAAAAAATGGAATGGGGAGGGCTGTCGGTCTTCCCCGTTTTCTTATGGCTAAATTGGAACGAGATGGCAAAATTTTGGACTCGAAGCGGCGAAGATGCCGAGCAGCGTGGTAAGTCTGTCACATGGGAAGAGTTGATGCTACGCTCCTGTAAGAAGCGGCCTCATTATACGGTCGTGGCGGCCGTGGTGCAGTGTGGCGACGAGGTTTTGTGTCTGCAAAAGGGAGAGACGAAATTTGAGTATACTTCCTTCCGTTGGGAATTTCCTGGCGGGAAAATCGAAGCGGGCGAGACGCCTCAGCAGGCTTTGCACCGTGAATTGTTGGAGGAGATGGAGTATGATGTCTCGGTGGGCGATCTGTTGTGTGTTGTGGAGCACTCCTATCCCGATTTTGAAATCACCCTGAGTGCGTATCTCTGTTCGGCAGGAACGAAGAGTTTCCAGTTGAAGGAACATGCGGATGCACGTTGGTTGCCTGTGGCAGATTTGAAACAGCTGGCGTGGTGTGCGGCCGATGAGCCTATCGTGGATGCCTTGCAGGAAAAGAATCGATGACAAGAAAAAAGGAGGGGTGACCCTCCTTTGTTTTTTTAGTCCTCATTGACGAGGCTTATGCCATTCTCTTTAATGAGTATCTGCCTTTGGTTGTATAATGTTCCGATGCTCTTCTTGAAGTTTTTCTTGCTACAGCCGAAATTGTCATAGATGAGCTGTGCGTCGGTTTTATCGTTGTAGGGGAGAAATCCATCGTGTTTCCTTAATTCGTCCAATATGAGCCTGCTAATGGGGTCTACGGCGCGGTAGCCTTGCTTCTGGAGCGCCACGTCGATTCGTCCGTCTTCCCGCACGCATTTGACATAGCCTCTCGTTCGCATGCCATATTTGATCTTCTCGAAGATTTCGCTATGGTAGATGATGCCCCAGTGGGCGTTGTCGACGATGACTCGATAGCCGACTTCATTCTCTTTCGCCACGAGAATGTCCACTTCTTGGTTCATCTTATATTCGGGTTGGGTAAGCCCTAAATGCTTGTCGACATTCATGGTGGCGATGACCTGTCGCGTATCTTCGTCGTAATAGATGTAGACGAGGTAGGAACGGTCCACTTTCAGACGGTTGGTCTGCTCTCTTGAGGGCAGGAAGAGGTCTTTGGCGATGCCCCAGTCCAGCAGTGCGCCGGCGGACGATACCTCGTTGACGGTCAGAAAGTCGAATTCACCGGCAATGGCGTAGGGAATGATGCCCGATGCCACAGCCTCACGCTTGGCGTTCCGGTATACGAACACTTCCAGTTCGTCGCCTACGGAAGGCTTCTCTTGCAGTTCGCGTTTAGGGACGAAGAGGTGACCTTCTTCTCCACCGTCTAAATAGACTCCTTTGTCTGTTATGTCGATGACTTTTAAGTTGTTAATCTTGCCGATTTCCATGAGCTTTGAATGTTGATGTTCGTGGGGTATTCCCCATTTTGCAATGGTTCATCCGTTTTAGAAGGGCAGGGAGATTGGCTCTCCCTATGGAACACTCCTATCTCTGCAAAAATAGGAAAAATCCCCCAATCAAGCATCCTCCAAAATCAATTTATGAGCCCTGTTTTCGGATGAACTATTAGCTGTGAAGGCCGCCGCAGAATTCAAAAAAAAACATGATGGCTATGAAGAGAAGCAATACGATGCCTAATGCTATGAAGAGGACAATTACGATTGATTTCATCCAAGAGTACTTCTTGTGGGAATGTAAGAAGTGCATTAGCAGGACGGCGGCTATTGCCAAGCAAAAAGTGAAAAAGTATATTTCCATGAGCTTTGAGAATCTGTTTAAATTTAATTAAAACCCTTTTTTATTAGAGACCTCGAAAAGCCTCTAAAAACACACACAAATAAATGATTATCAGTTTGATAATCGACCGTGGCCGTAGTAGATCACTTGGTTTATTCCTTCGCAGCATGCAAATGCGTGGGTCCCTATTCTCGACACTGCATTGGGAATTTCTATTTTTTTCAGGTTGCGACAATAGTAAAATGCCGAGTCTCCAATTTCGGTAAGGGATGGGGGCAGGTTGATGCTTTTTAGCGAAGTGCAGAACGCAAAGGTGCTATTGCCTATTTTTTGTAACGAGGTGGGGAGTTCCACTTTGGTAATCTCTCTGTCTATTTGGAGTGGAAGGTCTTTTCTGTTTACCTCTTTCACCCCTTCGTTGATTATCAACGTTCTCCCATGAAGGGTGTAAATGGCATTGTCGCCCTTCGCCATCGGGCATAATAAGGAGAGGCAGAGCGAAAGTAGACCTGCGATGATAGTTGCTTTTTTAGGATGTGTGTGCTTCATAAGTCGAATATTTTAAGATTCTACGGGGCTAAAAGAAAGCCCTGCCCATTAGCCGTGATAGCCGCCGAATGACGCAAAAAGAGCCAAGATTCCTAAGAAGAGAAGCAACACGATGCCTAATGCTATGAAGAGGACAATTACGATTGATTTCATCCAAGAATATTTCTTGTGGGAATGGAAGAGGTACACCAGTAGGACAGCTACTGCCAAACAAAAAGAGAAAAAGGTTATTGTTCCTGAGTTTTCGAGTATGTTAGTGGCTAAGCTGGTTTCAAACGCATCCCTGTGTACTTTTACATGTTTGGGAATTTCCCTCTTGAGACGTTTGGGGCAGTTTTCGAATGCCTGACTTTCAATCTCTTTTAAAGAGGATGGCCAATGGACCTCCTTAAGCGATACACAGTCTGAGAAGGTGCCGTGGACGATCATTGAAATGCCCTCAGGCAGTCTGACGCTCTTTAGTTTTGAACAACCAGCGAATGCATTGTACCCAATATAAGTCACGGAATTGGGTATTTCAATGCTTTCCAATTCTGTACATCCAGAAAACATAGAGGCAGGAATGAAGGGAAGCGAGTCGGAGAGATGGACTCTCTTCAAATGGTCGCAACCTTTGAAGATTCCCTCTTTACCTATGTGACGGACGCTATTGGGCAATCTGATTTCTTCGAGATTATGGCAGTAAGAAAAAGCCTCCGTGCCGATGGAATCTAATCCTTCAGGAAGTGAGATTTCCCCTATGTTGCAGTTATAGAATGCGTTTGGTGCTATGATTTTAACGCCTTGAGGAATCTCCACTCGGCCGGAATAGGTGTTGTTGGTCCAGCCTCTACATACGGTGCCGTGGTCGCTTACTAACAAGAAATTCAGGGAGCCGCATGATTGGAAAGCTCCTTCTCTGATTTCGCAGTTGCTGGGGATGTTGATGTTTTCCAGGTTGTCACAATCTTCGAAGGCATAACTCTCTATTGTATCGAGTTTTGTGGATAGAACAACGGTCTCCAGATTGTCGCATTTTGCCAAGACTGACTCGTTGATTTTCCGCAGGCTTTCTGGGAAGACCATCTTTGTGATGTTGGGATTGTCGAGAAAGGCTTCTTTGTTAATGTAGGTAACTCCTTCCGGGATGACCAACTCCTTGGGGCAGGAATCTTTGTCGCCCACCCAGCCATAGCATTTGGTGTTGTTGGCATAGAGCAAGAGCTTCGATTTTTGGTCAATTTTCGTCTTGTAGCCAAAGACATCATCGCCTATATGGTCCACGGAGTTGGGAATGTTGATTTCCTCCAAAGAGGATGGGAATGTGCGGTCGCCGATGCTTTTCAACCCTTCAGGCAAGAGGATTTTTATGATGTTGAATCTCTCAAAGAACTCTTCCTTAAAGGCCTCTTCCTTGATGTGGGTAACCCCTTTCGGAATAACCAACTCCTTAGGACAGGAATCTTTGTCGCCCATCCATCCATAGCATTGGGTGCCGTTGGCATACACCAGGAGTTGCGATTTTTTGTCGATTTTTGTCTTGCTATTAATGGCATTATCGCCTATATGGTCTACGGAGTTGGGAATGTTGATCTCCTTCAAATCGTATGGGAATGCGTGGTTGCCGATGCTTTTCAACCCTTCAGGCAAGACAATCTGCTCAGCGGAGCAATGCTCGCTGAAAGCGTCGTCGTCGATGGAAATGACCCCCTCGGCAATGACAATCTTTTTCGGACAGGATTTTGCTTCTCCCACCCACCCATAGCATTTTCGGCCATGGTCGTAGTAGATCACTTGGTTTATCTTGCAGTCATCGAATGCTTTTATCCCTATCTCCGACACGGTATTGGAAATCTCTATTTTTTTCAGTCTCCAACAGTAGTGAAAGGCATAGTCGCCTATATGGTCCACGGAATTGGGTATATTGATTTCTTCCAAACTATTTGAGAATACGTTGCTACCGATGCTTTTCAATCCTTCGGGTAAGACAATGTGCTTAGCGGAGCAATGTCTGTCAAAAGCGCCGTCGTCAATGGCAGTAACCCCCTTGGCAATAACAATCTTTTGGGGACAGGATTCTTCTTTTCCTACCCACCCATAGCATTTTCGACCATGGTCGTAGTAGATCACTTGGTTTATTCCTTCGCAGCATGCAAATGCGTGGGTCCCTATTCTCGACACTGCATTGGGAATTTCTATCTTTTTCAGGTTGCGACAATAGTAAAATGCCGAGTCTCCAATTTCGGTAAGGGATGGGGGCAGGTTGATGCTTTTTAGCGAAGTGCAGAACGCAAAGGTGCTATTGCCTATTTTTTGTAACGAGG